>CAMBFS010000071.1 GCA_945865755.1 Klebsiella pneumoniae | reverse complement strand
ACGAGCACGTGGCGCCATCGCTGTCGCAGATGCCCAATGATTTCAGGAACTGCACTCGCACTGCCACGGTTTTCGTTCAGCTGGTACCCAGTTGGTTGATGTTGCGAACCCCCCGTAATCACTCATAAACTTCTTGGACAGACTCTAAGGTCCAAAGTCTAAAGTCCAAAGTCTAAAGTCCAAGGTCCAAGGTCCAAGGTCTCATCCCTTTTTCTCCGGTCTCCGGTCCTCGGTCCCCGGTCGCTATTTTCGGCACGTCTGCATCGACAAGTCCTGGATTTTTTTCTTGAGTCCAGGGTCGGTGACTCGTTTAATCATCACGAAAGCAGCGCTGATGGTCCGGCATGCCTGCTCTGGGTTGTTTTGCTTGGCGTGTATCTGCGCGATGCCATGCGTGCCGTGGAACCAGAGCGGGTCGCCGACTTGCGATCCTTTGAGTAGCTCTTCCCAATATGTATTCGCTTGGGGCAGTTCGTTCTTCACCTCGGCGATCCGTGCCAGCCCCGCGAGGGAGGCGAGCGAATAGGCGCCCCCTTTGCGTAACTCCTGGTAGAGTTGCGAAGCGCTCTCGTGGTCCTTCACATCAAGATACAGTTGCGCGAGGTTGTACTTGAACTGATCGGGCGATTCTTCTGGCGCGAACGCCTCACCCCGTTTGAGCCGGTCGGCATAGAGACGGGCCAACAGCCGTTTGGCGGCCAGCAGCGACTCTTTGTCCTCTTGTTTCTCAAGCCGTTTGACATCGGCGGCCACGACTTGCGGCAAGCCTTTGAGCAACTCTTGCTGTTGCGCGGGCTGGTAGCGGGCCATGATCGCGTCAATACTCTTCTCCAGCTCCGCGAACTGTCCGGTCTTCTGTAAGGCAATGATCCGCGTGCGCGCCACCGCCTCAAAGGCTTTCTCTTGTTCGGGATATTTTTTCTCGAAGTCCGCCAAGAGCGTGATAATCGCTCCGGCGTTGGCGTCCATGTTTTTCGCGAGCAAGATCGTGTTGAGGAAGGTGACGCGACCACGATACTCGCGGAGCGGCATTTGCTGGGTCTGCGTGGGATTCTGCTCCAGCGCGGCGCTGCTTTTCCAGAAGGACTGGATACTCGGCGCGATGCGTTTCCAGAGGTCGTTCTCGCTGATGGGGATCGCTTTCTTTTCCTCCAGCGCGTCCACGAGTGAAAAATAGCTCTGTAAAGTGGCGTAGTCAGCGCGCACCCGGAACGGGACATCGCCGGTCACCTTTTGATAGTAATCGGTGGCGACAATGTAGTTCCCGTGACTTTGTTCGTATTCTCCCAACCGGAAATACGCCTCGAACGCGGACTTGTGATTGGGATAGCGGCGCAGCATGTCCTTGGTCGCGTCCAGATAGAGCTTGGTCGTTTCCTCCGTGGCACCCTTGCTGTAGAGCGCTTCGCTAGCCTTGAACCGGAGATAAGCGGCATCCGCGCCGTAGCGAGGCGGGGCACCGTCGTTGCCAAAGAACTCCTCAAGCTGCGTCATCGCCGCGCGGTATTCTTTTTGTTGGAAGAGGCCGACGCCAAGGTAATAGCGAGCATCACGCCGATACGCCGCGGCGCGGGGGTCGTTCGAAGTCAGCACGTTTTTCAACAGGGGCACGGCGGCAACGTAGTCACTCTGACGCAGATGCTCCAATGCCTCTTTCCACGGCAGGAAGGGATTTTTCTCCTCTTCAATCGCGGCGACTTCTTCCGCTGTCAGTTCGGCTTTCTCGACAGCCTCGGCTCGTTCCTTCCACGTCTCCCATTTCTTCTTGACCTCTTCGAGATAGGCGCGGGCTTCGAGGCGAGTCTTTTCACGCTTCTCGCCTGTTTCTTTCTGACTCTGGTCAAAGAGACTCTGGGCTTTCTGCAAATAGGCTTTCGCCATGTCGTCAGGTGTGGGCGGTGGCGGCGCGGCGGCGGGCTCGTCATCCGGTTCAGACCCTTTGGATGATCGCCGCGCTTTGGCGTCCGCTAAGGTGGAGCGCACTTTGCGGTCCATATCGGAGGGCAGACCCGTGTCCCCTAACAGGAGTTCCAGGTCACGAATGGCCCAGTCAAATTGTCGCAGTTCCTTTTCGCAGAGCGCACGTCCGAAGAGGCTTTCACGTTTCAGTGGGGTCCAGTGTTGACCACCAGTGAACTCGGAGAAGCCGTCCGAGGCTTTTTGCAACAACTCTTTTCTTTTCTGGCCATCGGAAACAAACGAGCCAATGAACCGGAGCCAGTTCAGGAAGTAGAGCGACTGCGACGCCACGGTTTGTGCGTCCTTCCATTCGCGGGTCTCATACAACGCTTCGAGGTCACCGTCTTGGTCCATGATCGACTTCTGCATCGCGTTGATGTGACTAAAGGCGCTCTCGTAAATATCTTCGAGTGGGCTATTCAGGATGTCGTACACCTCACGCACGGTCGCGCGCTGACTCTGGGCGGCCTGCGAGAGGTCGGACGCTCCCACCAACCCCAAGACAATGGGGCCCAGAATTTCGGTGGCACGGATTTTCTCCCCGGTACCGCCACTCTTGAGACTCCGGGCTTGCCCCTGAGCCTGGCGCGCCTGCCCTAGGAGGTCGGCGACCGTCGCCGCCTCCACTCCGCTCAAGAGCGTGAGACTCGTTATCAAGGAAAGGAAAGAACCAAGGACGATCACCCGACGCACGTGTATGCTCCTATTCCAAATCGCGGAGAAACCTAGCCAGCTCCACTTGCCATCGGGAGCCAAAGGCCACCACCACAATCTGCCGCATCAGCGCCTTCTCTTCGGTCAGCGGTAAGAAGTCGCCGCCGCCCGCTTTTGCGACCGAGGACATGGTGCTGCGAAATTCTTGGTAAAAGGCCGGTAGCGGCGTTGGTTTGTAATCAGGACCAAGCGCCGTGCCGCTCGATTTATAGATCGCCCGCTCAAAATCTTCGTGCATCTTCTCGGCGAGATCGACCACACTGACCACGCCACCCTGCGCGTGAAAATTTTGCGCGAGTTGCAGCACACTGCTGATGGAGTCCGCATGGGGCGGTGAACCCGCGAGTACGATGATGACGCGTTTGGAATTCTTGCGCCACTTGAGGTCGTTCACCGCTGCTTCCATCCCATCGTACACCGCCTCCGGCCAATCCCCACCTCCACCAGCTTTGAGATTCGAGACGAAATCTTGCAGCTTACTGGTCGAGAAACTGAGATCGACCCATTTGGTGACGTACTCCTCACCCTTATCGCGATAGGCAATGATTCCGATCCGTGTCGTGGGCACCATTTTTTGCAACGCGGCGATCAGTTTGAGGAGTCGGGATTTGATCGAGTCGGTGACAAACTGCATACTGTCCGTGGCATCCACCACCAGGGCGACATCCAACCCGACCTTGCGTAACGAGTTCGCGGCCTCCCCTGCCTCACCGCCGAGACCACCACCGATCACACCGGAGATGTTGCCAATGCCATTCAGGCTCCCGCCCGTGGCGGAGCCTTCACGACTTGGAGCCGTCTGAATCAGGCCCGGTCCGAGTCCGCTAATCACGGGAAGTGATCGCTGCGCCGCGACCGGCGGAGGTGAGGACGGCAGCGTGAGCGCACGGACCGCTTGGACTTTCCCTACTTCCGGCGGTGGTCCGGCTGGAGTGGCCGCTTTCTTAGGGGCCAACTCTTCCATCGTCAGCACGCCTGGCAAATCCTTGAGTGACGGCTCACCTTCAAGTTCCTCTGGCGGTTTCTCCGCCGCCGCTTCCCTGGCCCGGCGTTCCTGTTCCTCGGGTGAAAGCGTGACGTCCGTCACCTTGACCAGCTTAATCAGCTCTTCGCGATTCTTGGCGATGGTGATGGTGAGTGTGGCGAAGAGGCCCAGCAGCAAGACGTGCGCCGCCGCGGAGACCGCGAACCAGCGCGCGTTCTTGCCAAACCCCCGGTTTCGATAGAGCCACAGGTCCTCTTGCAACTCTTGTTCGACCGTCGTCAGCGGCTGCGACTGCGGTTTTTTTGTGTCTTCGGAAGAAGCCATAATGGTACCTGCTCTTGAGTTATGGGAGGGACTGAGGTTATGCCCCTCCTGGTTTATCAGCCGCAATGGCGATCTGTTTCGCTCCCGCCTTCTGCGCGATCGCCAGCACTTTGACCGCCTCGCCTAAGATGACGTCCTTGTCTCCTTCGAGCACGACGGGAATGTCTGGTTGCGCTTGAATGAGTGGCCGCAGGAATCCTTCCAAATCGGCCAAGGTGGTCGGCGCGTTATTGACGAACACTTCCTTCTGAGGCGTGACCGTGATGACAATCTGTCGCGGTTCGGATTTCGTCTCCTCGACTTCAGGCAGAGTGATGTTGGCTCCGGACTGGACCATCGCGACGCTGGTTACCATGAAGATGATCAGCAACACGAGGAAAATGTCGGTCAGCGGCGTGATGTTAATCTCCGCCATGATGGCGGAACCGCTACCCTTTTTCTTGCGTGGACTAGCCATTCCCATTGGTTTTCCTCCCTAAGCGGATGGCTTCCAGCACGCGGTCCGACGCGATCGTCATCACCGCCTCAATGCGTTCGAGTTTGGTGTGGAAGTAGTTGTAGAAGATGACCGCGATAATCGCGACGGCGAGCCCCAAGGCGGTGGCGATCAGGGCTTCGGAGATACCACCCGCGACGACGGTGAACCCGCCACTACCTTGCACAGCCATACTGTGGAACGATTTGATAATGCCGATGACCGTGCCCAGAAGGCCAATAAACGGGGCACTGACCGCGACGGTGCCCAGTATCCAAATCGAACCTTTCATCGCCTCCACCTCCTCAAAGCGGCGGTCTTCAATCACCTCGGAGAGATATTCGAGCGATTCGCCTTCTTGCTGAGAGATCACATCACGAAACATCCGCCCGGCGGGGGAGCTTTTCCCTTGCTGCGCGGTCGCCAAGGCGGTTTTGAAATCGCCTTTTTGCAATTTGCCGACTAACCCCTGGGCCGTCTGGAGCGTACTCGCGATGAGCCCACGTAAGGCCCAGAGGCGCTCGCCAATAATGGTAATGACCGCTATCGACATCACGATCAGAGGATACGTCACTAACGCCCCCTGGTGAATCATATCGAGAACACTTAAGCCTTCCACGATGGTCCCTCCTCTTTGGATAATAATTTAGGAATGCGCTGCGCTTATATTTTTAGAGACGTGCGATCGAGCGGTACGCTTCAATGCCTGGTGGGGTGGCTGGTCCGCTGATTGTGCCGCGGTGAGGTCCTTGAGAAACGTTTCGAGCCAAGCAATTTCCGCTCGGTAATGGGCCAGGCCGTGTTCAATAATTTTGGCTTGGGCGAGGGAAATCTCTTGGGTCCGCCAGAATTCTCGTTGCCCGTGAATCCAGGCCACCCGCTCTTGCGCCCAATACAGTTGGCGGGTGAGCGCGTCACGTATGGTGTCAGTGTCCACGAAGTGACCGAACGCCAACGCGGTGTTCAGGGGATCGAACATTTTCTCCCGGCTTGCGGTATCCACGAACAGCCGACGTACTTCGTCCCCTAAGTACGCCTTGCCGGTTGAGGTAATTTGGTAGACTTGGCGCTTGGGATAGCGTCCTTTTTGTTCAGCCCAGGCTTTTTCCACATAGCCGGACTGCTCAAGCTGACGCAGATTGTAATACAGCGACCCACCACTCAGATTGATGTAGGTCGCATACAGCCGCCGCTCGACTTCCTGACGCAGCTCATAGCCGTAGCGCGGCTGTTCGGAGAGAAGACCAAGGATGACGAGTTGAACGCTCACACTGTATTCTTTGCGGAGTAGTTTGTGTGGACTATATAAGCGGGGCTTGAAATGGAGTCAAGCGGATTTTCTTTCTGACGACCGGGGACCGGAGACTGGGGACCGAGGATAAGACGTTTTCCTTCACGTAGTCCCTTCCTTTGCCCTCAGTCTCCGGTCTTCGGTCCTCCGTCATTCTCTTCCCGTCCGACGATGCCTCGTTCCTGAAGCAGCCGCAGAATAATGTCGAGACTATGCACCCGCAGGTTGATCTTGAGTTGATCGTACAGCGTGAAATTCGCCAGCCGCAGCAGCGGACTGCCGTGGATAAAATCAATCACGTTAATACAGCCGAAATCCTGCTCGATATTGAACAGCCGTCCACTGGTCACACCCGTCACGTGGGCCAGCAGGGCGTTGTTGAGGCCGCCATGCGCGACAACGAGGACCGTCTGCCAATCTTCCTGACCCAGAAGGGAGAGGAAGAACCGCACGCCCCGTTCTTGCACCTCGCGGAAGGTTTCTCCCCCAAGATAGGGTTCATCCCAACTCGCGTGCGGGGTCTTGAAGAAGCGGTGCACTTCTTGGAGCGTCTCCTTGGTTGGGAGCTTCGCGACGACTTCAGGGTTGGGAGTGACTTCACGGAGATCGTTGGACAACAAGACATCCAGCCCTTTCTCCTTGGCCACGATACGCGCGGTCTCTTGCGCCCGCGCGAGCGGGCTCGCATAGACGCGATCCAGCGGCACACCGCGAAACAACAGCGCCACCGCCGCGATCTGCTCACGTCCACGTTCCGTCAGCTCCCCATTGCCCAGCGCTCCTTCAGAGGCACGCGATTGATATAAAGTTTCCCCATGTCGCATCAGATAGATGCGACGGTTCTCTTGCTCCGCCATACAATGTTCCCTGTTCTTATTCGCTCCCCGGTCGTCCGCAGGACGGGGGACCGAAGACCGGAGACTGGGGCTAAAGGGACGAGGTGAAGGTAAACGTCTTCTCCTCGGTCCCCAGTCTCCGGTCCCCCGTCGGCCCCTATTTCTTCCCCGCGAACGGCTTATCCCGATCTCGTAGCGCGTCCTTGAGTCCCCGCGCGCCCATCTTTTTCACTTCGTTTTTCACGGTCACCGTTTGATGCGCGATCACATCGTATTCGGACGCCGACTGTTCCGCCGCGTAGATGCCCATCAGCTCCACGAAGCGATTAGTCGCGCCTTTATGTAGCGTCAGCAAATCTAACGGCACCATTGCCACACGCCGGGCGTAGGCCAGGGTCTCTTCTTCGAGTTTCTCGCGTGAATAGACGCGGTTAATGAGCCCATTTTCCAGCGCGTCCTTGGCTGACATCGAATCGCCCGTGAAAAAATATTCCTTGGTCTTGCGAATGCCAATGAGATACGGCCACAGCGAAAGAGTCGGCAACACACCCAGTGAGCGTCCCGCCGGATGACCGAATTCCGCGTCCTCCGACGCGAACACCAAATCGCAATGGCCGACAAACTCCGTGGCTCCAGCCAGGCAATAACCATGCACTTGCGCGATGGTCGGCTTCGGCAGATTCCACAGCCGTTGCCACCGCGCAACGATCTTGCGCAGGCCCCAGCGATCACTGGTCACCGTGAATCCACCTGACCCACTGACAGGCTGAAGATCATACCCCGCGCAGAACGCTCGACCAGCGCCACGGAAGATGAGCACGCTCGCATCATTGTCCGCCTCGAATTCGTCCATCGCGCTATCGAGTTCCGACAGCAATTGCCGACTCATGGCGTTCAATTTTTCCGGGCGATTCAGCGTGAGACGGAAAATTTTGTCCTCGACTTTTTCGTAAATGATTGCTTCGTAGGCCATACGCGGACCCTCCCTTTTGTGTTGGACCTTGGGTTGTGACGGCTTCTGCCTTACCATAGGCGGAAAGGGGTTGCATAGATCTCGTCAAGAAATAACGTGCCGCTAGTGGGTGCCACTGCTGGCTTGTCCAGCAGTGCTCTATGCGGCTGCTCCCCGTATGAAAGGCAACACATGATCCATCCAATCGTTCGTAGGTTTTTCGCGTCCCTCAGCATCGCATTCGTATCCACGTTGCCGCCCTTGCCGGCGAGGGCGCAACCGAGTCCGGGACTCACAAGCGAACTCAGCTCATGCGATGTGTCGGAAGCAAGCCGATGCGACGTGGCGCAACCGAGTGCGCGGCTCATAAGCGAACCCGTCGCCGCAACGGCCACTCCACAAGCGGGAGGTTTCACTCATGGTTTATTGTGGAAGATCGAAACGCCAAGGGATTCATCCTCGGCTGACACGACATCCGACTACCTCTTCGGCACCATGCATTCGGATGATCCCCAGATCACCATCGTCCCGGAGCCGGTCCAACACGCGCTCACCGCGAGTGACAGTTTCTGCATGGAAATGGTGCCGGATACCGAAGCGATGATGTCCATGGGCAAAAGCATGTTGCTCGCGGATGGGAAGACGCTTCCGGCTGTCGTCGGCGAGAAACTGTTCGAGCAACTGACGCCGTTGATGATGAAGCGAGGCATCCCCGCTCAGGCGCTGGCCATGTTCAAGCCGTGGGCGGTGTTCTTGACGCTGACCGTGCCGCCGCAAAAGACGGGGATGTTTTTGGACTTGGTGCTCTACGAGAGCGCGAAGCAACAGGACAAGCTGCTCTGTGGCCTGGAGACGGCGGAGGAGCAAACGCGCATCTTCGAGGAGACGCCGCTCGCGGACCAGATTCTTCTGCTTGAACAGATTGTGAAAGACCCGGACGCGGTGGACACCCAGCTTGCGCAGCTCACGGCAAGATACCTTGCCCATGACATCGGCGGGCTCCTCGCCTTGAGCCGGGAGTTCGACGACGAAACCCTTGAGGAGCGGAAAAGCGCCGAAGCCTTCATGCGCCGGTTGATTGATGACCGCAATGTGAGCATGGTCGAGCGGATGCTCCCGCGCCTTCGACAGGAGTCGGCGTTCATCGCCGTCGGGGCACTCCATCTGCCAGGCGAGAAAGGCATTTTGCAACTGTTGACGGAGCGCGGGTACACGGTCTCAGCGGTGTATTAAGGCCACGGCAAAAGGCAAAACTGGGAAGATTGGAGCATCCCTGTCCCAAGTGTCGCGTCTGCCGCGATCCTGTCGACAGGTTGTTGCCCCCCGGTATCCTCGGAGAGAGCGTTTCGATATGGACCACGACCGCAGCTACAAACTGATATTTTCCCATCGCGACATGGTCGAAGACCTCCTGCGCGGGTTTGTCCATGAGCCCTGGGTCCAAGGGCTCGACTTCAGCACCTTGGAGCGGGTGAATGGAACCTACGTCACCGATGACTTACTCGACCGCGCGGATGACATTATCTGGCGGGTCCGCTGGGGCCACGAGTGGCTGTATGTGTATCTGCTGCTGGAGTTCCAATCGAGCATCGACCGCTTCATGGCGGTGCGCATCCTGGCGTATGTGGGACTGTTGTACCAAGACTTGATTCGGAGCGGGCAATGGACTGCGGGGCGTCTCCTACCGCCGGTGTTACCCGTGGTGTTGTACAATGGCCGCCCGCCGTGGAATGCGGCGGAAGAGGTAGCGGACTTGATTTTGCCCGTGCCGGGCGGGTTGGAGCGGTACCGGCCCCAGATGCGCTATTTTCTGTTGGATGAGGGGCGGTTGCGTGCGCAGGACATGCCCGTCCTTCAGAACCTGGCGGCGGCGTTATTCCGCATGGAGAACAGTCGCACGCCCAGCGATGTGGAGCAGGTACTGAGTGCGCTGGTGGAGTGGCTCCAAGACCCCGATCAAGAGTCCCTGCGCCGGGCTTTCACGACATGGCTGAAGCGAGTATTTCTGCCAGGGCGAATACCGAACGTTGCCTTTGACGAACTGACTGATTTGCAGGAGGTGCGAAGCATGTTAGCCGAACAGGTCACTGAGTGGACCAAGGAATGGAAGCAGCAAGGGTTGGAGATTGGACTTCAACAGGGACTTCAACAGGGACTTCAACAGGGAGAAGCGGCTGTGCTGTTACGGCAGATGGAACGGCGCTTCGGTCCTTTGGCGGAATCCATTCGCCAGCGAGTCCAGACCACGGATACGGAGACCCTCTTGCAGTGGGGAGATCGTCTCTTGACCGCATCCTCGCTCGAAGAAGTATTCGAGGGATAGCACGAGCCAAGAGGAATTCGAGGCCGCCCGATTACAGTGGCTACAACAATATGCGTCAGCCGTGCCGTCGCCCGGATGACGCGGCGTGCACTCCGGGAGCGACCACACAAAGATCAACGGGCAACAATAAGAAGACAGAAAGAAGACAGACGACCTCGAAGCAGAGTTCGGGGCTTAGAGTTACTGGCGACTCACCCCTGTCCCCTATCGCGCTCGCCCGTTATAGTCCCCCGCATGATACACGCCGGACACACAACCATTCATTTTCTGAACGCGGGGTTCTGGTGGGACGACGGCGGCGCGCAGTTCGGCATCGTCCCACGCGAACTCTGGGAAAAAGAGAAACCCGCCAATGCTCGCCATCGCATCAAGATGAGCTTGACCTGCCCACTGATCCTCACGGGCAAAGAGGTCATTCTGGTGGATACCGGCATCGGCAACCGGCTCAGCGAGCGAGAACAACAAATCTATACGCCCGAACCGAGTGATCGCTTGGTGAACGGGCTGCGGCAACTGGGGCTCGCGCCTGAGGAGGTCACGCATATCGTGTTCTCGCACCTGCATTTCGATCACATCGGTGGAGTGATTGATAAGTCCGCGACCGGGGCAATTCGCCCTATTTTCCCCAACGCCCGGGTTTATATGCAAAAGAAGGAATGGGACCTCGCGCTCGCCCCAACCGACGAACGTCTCGCGGCGGCCTATCGCCACGCCCCGGAATGTCTGCGCGCGCTGGAGAAGGTGACGTTGGTGGATGGCGACGCCGAGATTGTCCCCTATGTCCGCACCGCTATTTCTGGTGGTCATACCGACCTGCATCAATGTGTGATCGTCGAAGCTGGCGGCACCGGACTGATTTATCTCGGCGACATCGTGCCGACGACTTCCCACCTACGACTCGCGTGGAATGCCGCCTACGATACCAACCCGCTCGGAACCATCGCCGCCAAGAAGCGCTTTTTCGCTGAAGCGCGGGCAAAAAATCTGTGGATCTCTTTTTCTCACGATGACAAAGTGGCGGCTGGATTGCTGGAGAAAGCAGAAGGGAAAACGGCTCGACTAGTGGAGACGGTGGGCATTGCGTGAAACGTAAAACGTGAAACGTAAAAAGGCAGGGGCGGGGTGGTGACGTTTTACGTTTTAGGTCCGCCATTCAGATTGCTTCGGCGGTCGTGAGGGAAGGCGTCAGTGCGTTTACCCGATTGAAGCGAGAGTTCGCGAACAGCATCGAACTCAGGAGCGCGGCGGAGTGACCGGACTCTCACCATCTGGTTGTTCCTCCTTGATCCACAACTTCACCCACGGGAGAAGGAGAAAAGCGGGCCACGCGAGAAAGAACGTCGCGGCGAAGTAGGTGGCGTAGCCAAACTGTTCAGTGAGTACGCCAGAGATGGGGCCTGAAATGGAGCGGGTGAGACCAAACAGCGCACTCAACAGTGCGTACTGTGTCGCGGCCTGCGACTTCTCGCAAATGCGCATCATAAACGCGAGAAACGGGGCCGTTCCCAGGCCACCACAAAACGACTCGACCACCGAAGCGCTGTACATGAGGAGCGAAGACGGAGGAAGCGCGGCCGCGGTCGCATACATCAGGTTCGAGGCGGCTTGGGCGATGCCCAACAACCACAAGGCCCGAAACAATCCCCAACTTTGCGTGAGTTTTCCGCCCAGTAAAGCGCCCGCGATCGTGCTCACTACGCCGATCGTGCCAGGGACCGCTCCGATTTGCAGTGGGGTGAAATGGCGATCGACCCAGAAGGGCCGCACCATTGGTCCCAATGCCATATCACCGAGCTTAAAGATCAAAATGAAGAGCATGACGTGCAGCACACCGGGCCGCTGCCAGAACGTTTGCACTGGGCCGATGACCACCCGATGCAGTGTCGCACTCCAGGACTCGTGCGCATACACAGGGCGGGGGAAGTCGGGCATTTGGCTGGACAACACGGCGGATACCAGGAGCAACACGGCAGCAGTAGCAAAAGCCGTTTGCCAGCCGATCAGACCAGCAAGCGCGACAAACACCCCTCCGGCACAAATCAAGGCGACACGATAGGTGCTGACGCGCACCCCGTTGCCCGGCCCCACTTCGTCCTCATTGAGCAATTCAATCGTATAGGCGTCGATGGCAATGTCTTGGGTCGCGGCGAACGTGGCCAGGGCAATCAGGAGCACCCATAGCAGCGGACCCGTTTGTGTCGGTTGCAAGAGGACGATGAGCAACAGGTCAAGCGCGAGCAGCGTCTGACAGACGACGATCCACGTTCTCCGCTTGCCCCACAGATCAACTGCCGGGGCCCAGAAAAATTTGAGCGTCCAGGGCAACCCCGCGAGCCATATCAGCCCAATATCCGTCAGGCTGACATGGAGGGAGCGAAAGTAGACGGGGAAGGCATCGAACAAGAGTCCGAAGGGGAACCCCTCGGCGAAGTAGAGGATGGCGACCCAGGTCAGTTTGGAACGGGTGGAGAGGGATTCCGTCATGCGCACTGAGCGTTGTGCCTGCGAAGAGACGAAGAATCAAGGCACGAGCAAGTATACCGGTGCCCGGTCCGAGGATGGTCAGCATCGTCTCACCCCTTCTCAGCAATGGTATTAAGTTAAGGGGTGACTGTCATTGCGAGGAGTTGGACGACGAAGCAATCTCCAACAAAACAAAGATTGCTTCGCTGCTCGCAATGACACGGTTGCTTAACTTAATGCCATTGCTCAGAAGCTGGCCGTCTAACCGTGCAACTTGCACCCAGAGAGTCCGAGGAATACAAAAGTTCGATGCACTGTCCAAACTGCGGGTTTGATTCAAGCGATTTCCAGACTGTTCTTTCCCTCGTCACTGTGCGACTGCAACAGAAGGGTCGCATCTCCTATCGAGCTCTCCAGTACGAATTCGGCGTTAATGAGGCATTGCTCGAAGCCCTGCGGGAAGAGCTGATCTTTAGCGAGCAAGTAGCCCGCGATGAGGATGGCCGGGTGTTGGTGTGGGCGGGCGCCGCGCCAGTCCTGTGTTCCGAGTCCCGAGTCTTGAGTCTCCCCCAGCCCCCAACCCCTAACGCCCAACCCCTCGCCGAACGCCGTCAACTCACCGTGATGTTTTGCGATATGGTCGGTTCGACCGCGCTCTCCGCACAGCTTGACCCGGAGGACTTGCGCGAAGTCGTGCGCGCCTACCAAGAGGCCGCGGTCGAGGTCATCCAGCCCTACGACGGCCATGTCGCGCAGTATCTGGGTGATGGGCTGCTGGTGTATTTCGGCTATCCGCGGGCCCATGAAGACGATGCGCAGCGGGCGATCCATGCGGGTCTCGGGATTGTCTCCGCGCTGGAGGCGTTGAATAGCCGGTTACAGACAGACTACGGCGTGGTGCTGGCGGTGCGGATTGGCATCCATACCGGCCCGGTGGTCGTGGGTCAGATGGGCGGCGGCAGTCGGCATGAGCAGCTAGCCTTGGGTGAGACGCCCAACATCGCTGCTCGCCTCGAAGGACTGGCCGCACCCGATACCGTCGTGATCAGCGCCGCCACGGCCAGACTGGTCCAACACACGTTCCGGCTAGAGGCGCTGGGTGCGCACATTCTCAAAGGCATCGCCGAGCCGATGGTGCTCTCGCGCGTGCTGGGACTCCAGGCGGAGTCGACGGACGACGAGGACGCCGCTGCTGCACGGGCACTCTTCCTGGTTGGGCGTGACGAAGAAGTTGGGTTGTTGCATCGGCGCTGGGAGCAGAGCAAGGAAGGCATGGGACAAGTCGTCTTGCTCAGTGGCGAAGCGGGCATTGGCAAATCGAGTCTGGTGGAGATGAGCCGCACTGCGGTGAAACACGCGGGCGCCGCCAGCATGACCTTTCGCTGCTCGCCGTATCATCAGCACAGCGCCTTGTACCCGATCATTGCGCATCTGCAGCGGCTGTTGCACTGGCAGCCGGAGGAGGCGCCCGCGGCCAAACTCGACAAGCTCGAGCAGCTGGTGCAGGCGTCCCGTTTGCCGGTGGCAGAGGCCGTGCCGCTATTTGCCGCGTTGCTCTCGCTGCCCGTGCCAGCGGAGCAGTATCCGCCGCTCAACCTCAGTCCGCAGCGCCAACGCCAGCACACCCACGACCTGCTCGTCGCCTGGCTGGTCGACGAGGCCGAACGGCAGCCAGTACAGGTGACGTGGGAAGACGTGCACTGGGCCGATCCCTCCACCCTGGAGGTACTCGGCCTGGTCATCGAGCAAGCACCCACGGTGCGCATGCTGAACCTCCTGACTTATCGACCCGAGTTTCAACCCCCGTGGCCGCTGCGCTCGCATATCACCCCGCTCACCTTGAATCGCTTAGAGCGGCTCCAAGTGGAGGCGCTGGTGACGCATCTCGCCGGTGGCAAAGTCCTGCCTGCCGAGGTGATGCAGCACGTGGTCAGCAAGACCGATGGGGTGCCGCTCTTTGTCGAGGAGCTGACCAAGACCGTGCTGGAGTCCAACATTCTGCGGCCAGTGAATGGACGCTACGAGCTGCTGGGACCCTTGTCCACCCTTGCTATTCCCTCCACTTTGCAAGATTCGCTGATGGCGCGGCTGGATCGGCACCCGGTGAGCAAAGAGGTGGCGCAGTTGGGCGCGATGCTGGGGCGAGAGTTTGCATACACCACGCTCAAAGCCTTGACGCCGCTGGACGATGCTACACTCCAGGAGCGGCTCGCGCAGTTGGTGGAGGCGGAGCTGCTCTATCAACGCGGACGCCCGCCGCGCGCTCATTACGTCTTCAAGCACGCTTTGATCCAAGACGTGGCGTATGCGTCATTACTGAAGAGCAGCCGCCAGCACTATCATCAGCAGATTGCGCATTTGTTTGAGCGCCAGTTCCCTGACATTGTCGAGACGCAGCCCGAACTGGTCGCCCATCACTACACCGAGGCAGGGCTAATTGAACAAGCTATTCCCTACTGGCAACAGGCGGGACGTCGCGCCGCCCAACGCTCGGCCAATGTGGAAGCGGTCAGTCACCTCCGCCGCGGGCTCACCTTGGTGGAGCTGCTGCCCGAGACCCCTGAGCGTAACCAGCACGAACTCGCTCTCCAGGCGACCCTGGGGCCGGTGTTGATCCAGACCCAGGGGTGGTCGGCACCCGAGACCGGCGCTGCCTATACGCGGGCTGCGGAACTCTGCCAGCAGTTAGGAGAAACGGCGCAGCACTTTCCTGTGCTGTACGGCATGTGGGGGTTTCGGATCGTGCGAGCAGAACACCAGACCGCACGCACACTCGGCGAAGAACTGCTGCACCTTGCGGAAAAGGAACACGATCCTGCCCTCCTGGTAGTGGCGCATTCTACGTTGGGAGAGACGCTATTCTACATGGGAGAAGTAGCAGCGGCCCGCCGGCACTGTGAGCAGAGTATGGCGCACTACGACGCACAGCAGCATCGTTCCCTGGCCATCGAATATGGTCACGATCTGGCCATGAGTGCTCTCGCCATTGAGGCGTGGGCGTTGTGGTCGCTGGGCTATCCCGAGCAAGCGTTGCGGCAGAGCCAGGCAAGCGTGACCCTCGCCCACGGGCTCGCCCATCCCTTTAGTCTCGCCTATGCCCTCAATATGGCAACCGTTGTGCACCAATACCGCCGGGAATGGGACCAGACTCAGGAGCGGGCTGAAGCAGGGGTCGCCCTCGCGACCGGGCAAGGATTCCCGTACTGGGTTGCGTGGTGCACGACCTGTCGCGGACGGGCCTTGGCGGAGCACGGGCAAGCAACAGCCGGGATTGATCAGATGCGGTGGGGGATGGCGGCGATGCGAGACACTGGATCAGAGCTGCTACAGTCGTATTTTCTGTGCATGCTGGCCGAAGCGTATCTGCACGACGGGCAGGTCGAGGAAGGGCTGGCGACCGTGGCCGAGGCGTTGGCTTTTGTAGACCGGACCGAGGAACGCTTCTACGAGGCGGAGGTGTGGCGGATCAAGGGGGAGCTGACGCTGCAGCAGGAAAGTCAAAAGTCAAAAGTCAAAGGGCAAAAGTCAAAAGTTACCGACCCCCGACCCCTGAACCCCGATCCCCAAGGCGAAGCTGAAGCGTGTTTTCTCAAAGCCATCACCATTGCGCAAAAGCAGCACGCCAAATCCCTCGAACTGCGCGCGGTGATGAGTCTGGCGCGGGTGTGGCAGAGGCAAGGGAAGTCCGCCGAAGCCCGACAGATGCTGGCGGAGATCTACGGGTGGTTCACGGAAGGGTTTGACACGAAGGACTTACAAGAGGCGCAGGCGCTGTTAGACGAGTTAAAGTTTGGCGGAAAATGATAACTGTCTCGATGTCTCTGTAACGAGGGAGAGTTTGGATCTTGTCAGCATTGGTATTTGAGACCACTGATTACGAAGGAACTCCCGTTGTGCTGAGTACCGCAACCTGGCAGGTCAAGGCTGGCAATGGAGGTCCAGGAGCACATCCGGAAATTCCGCACTATCAAGAGGACATCCGTAAGACGGTAGAGGCGCCTCATCTGGTCTTCCAAAGCGCGCGAGATGAGCGCTGCCGTATCTTTTATCGTCTTGGTGTAGGGAGAGGCGAGTTTGCTGGTAAACACCTCGTCGTTATCGTAAAGTACGTCCACGAGGCGAATGGTCGGCGAGGAGATATTGGGACCATGTATCTCAGCCGATCTGTTTATGCACGAGGAGCTCAACTATGGCCAAGCAAGAAGACCGTTCTCCAGTGACTGCGGTCGTCTACGATGCACCGGCGGATATATTAACCTTCACTTTTACCGAGACGCCTCAGCCAGCCCTGGCCGAGGAAGCCGCGGACGACGTATGGGTGCGCTACGATCCCCAGACTCACCACGTGATCTCCGTTGATATCCTTAATTTCTCAGCACAAGTGCGGCAGGCTTTTGGCCCCACCCTGACGTATTCGGAGCGGACTGACCCTCAACGACTGGAAGGACTGCACGGCCTGCCTTTGCCGCCCAAAGAATGACAGAGCGGTTTCCTTCCTATCTGGAGAGGCGCTCTATGAACGTCCATCGCATAGAAGCGACGGTAGCTACAGATGGGACCCTAAGGAAGACTAACCATGACCTTTGATGAAGTGCTGGACCAAGTCCGGGAGCTGTTGCAGAGCAAAGGTCGCGTCGCGTACCGCGCGCTGAAACGTCGCTTCGAGTTGGACGATGAGTATCTAGAAGACTTGAAAGCAGAACTCATCCGCGCCGAGGGCGTGGCGGCGGATGAAGCCGGGGACGTGCTGGTCTGGGCGGGCGGCACGGACACGACAGAAACGGAGCAGCGGAGAAACGGGGAAACGGAACAACAACACGCACCCTCGACTCCTGGCTCTCCGACTGACGGACTGACGGCCTCCCAGACTGAAAGACCGACAGACTCTCGACTGAGTGCTGCCGAACGTCGCCAGCTCACGGTGATGTTCTGCGACCTGGTCGATTCCACCGTCCTCTCCACGCTCCTCGACCCCGAAGAGCTGCGGGATGTCGTGCACGCCTACCATGAGACGTGTGCAGGTGTCATCAGTCGCTATGGCGGGCACACCGCCCAACACCTGGGCGATGGGCTGCTCGTGTACTTCGGTTATCCCGCCGCCCATGAAGACGATGCCCAACG
The DNA here is from genome assembly GCA_945865755.1 of Klebsiella pneumoniae. Classification (GTDB taxonomy): domain Bacteria; phylum Desulfobacterota; class Binatia; order Bin18; family Bin18; genus JABFSC01. Next base: position 381 of record CAMBFS010000071.1, on the reverse strand, counting down.
CGCGGTACGTACGGGGTTAGAAATCTTGACGGGACTCCAGTCCCTCAATGCCGGGCTGCCGTCGGCGATCAAAGCCCGCCTCCCGCACCCCCTCCAAGTGCGCATCGGCATTCACACGGGGCTGGTCGTGGTGGGCGAGATCGGGGGCGGAGAGAAGCGTGAACACTTGGCGCTGGGCGAGACCCCCAACATCGCCGCGCGCCTGCAAGCCCTGGCCGCGCCCGATACGCTGGTGCTGAGTGCCGCCACGGTGCGGCTGACGCGCAACACGTTTGCACTGGAGGATCTCGGCGCCCATGCGCTCAAAGGCATTGCCGAACCGATGCCGCTCGCGCGCGTGCTGGGACTCCAGGCGGAGGCGACGGACGAGGAGGACATCGC
>CAMBFS010000070.1 GCA_945865755.1 Klebsiella pneumoniae | reverse complement strand
CAGTTGGGCGATTTCTTGGTCGATGGCGTTGATTTCAGCCTGTAAGTCTTCTCTGTTCAAAGTCCATAAAGTGTGTGTGTTTAGCGGCTATTTGTCAAGATATTTTGGCGATTTTTCGGGTTGCCTTGGAATTTAAAGTAGATACATTCGCAACTCGTCTCCACGCCCACGTTGGCCTCAGCCTTTCTCCTTTTGTCTTCGGTCTTCCGTCCTCGGTCTCCGGTCTTTCCCGCTAAATGTCGAGATTTTTCACGGACAGCGCATTCTCTTCGATGAATCGCCGCCGCGGTTCTACTTCGTCGCCCATCAGCGTCGAAAAAATCGCATCCGCTTCATACGCGTCCTCGATTCTCACCTGGAGAATCGTGCGTGCGTCTGGGTCCATCGTCGTTTCCCAGAGCTGCGAAGGATTCATCTCGCCCAGACCTTTGTAGCGCTGAATCTCCACGCCGTGACGGGTGCGCGAATGAATGTAATCCACCACGGCCTTCTGTGTGGGTAAAACCGAGGGCTCATTCTTTTCCGTAAGCGTGAACGGCGCCACGCCAATGATGCGAAGCTCAATCATGGTTTTCTCGATCTCCAGCACTTCTGGAGAATTGAAAAAGTCATGGTCGAAAACCTGGTGAATACCAGACCCGTTCGTTCTTGCCGTGGCGGTAATACGATAGCTGCCGAGCTTTGCGTCTTCGTCAACAGTGAAAGACACCGGGAGCAAGTCTGGCTGCTCGGTACGGATAGTTTCTTCCGCCATCGTAAGCACCCGGATGAGTGCGTCTCTGTCCTTGAGCAGCTCCGCGGAAAAACTGGGGTGACTGAGAATCGCCGCGGCGAGATGACGGTTTTTCCCTTTGCGTTCGATGAAATCGAGCATCTTTTCGTAATGCTGATACTGTTTGACCCAGACTTTGAGGGGCTGGCCTTCGAGAATGCCCACGGAAATGTTCTCGATCCCAGAGCCGATGAGAAAATCGTCCAACGCGGATTCATCGCGAATATAGCGCTCGGTCTTGCCTTTTTTGACGCGGTACAACGGTGGCTGGGCGATGCACAGATAGCCGTTTTCGATGATACCGGGGAGCTGACGATAGAAAAACGTGAGCAGTAGCGTGCGGATGTGCGACCCGTCCACGTCGGCGTCGGTCATAATAATAATCTTGTGATAGCGCAGCTTCGTGAGGTCGCATTCGTCGCGTCCAACTCCCGCGCCGAGAGCGGTAATCAGCAGCCTGATTTCTTGAGACGAGATCATCTTGTCGAAGCGGGCTTTTTCGACATTGAGAATTTTGCCACGGAGCGGAAGGATGGCTTGGTTGGCGCGATTGCGGCCCTGTTTGGCGGACCCACCGGCGGAATCACCTTCGACGATGAAGATTTCACTCTTAGCGGGGTCGCGTTCCTGACAATCGGCCAATTTGCCGGGCAAGGAGCCGGAATCCAACGCTCCTTTGCGTCGAGCGAGGTCCTTTGCCTTACGGGCCGCTTCTCGCGCGCGCGAGGCGTCAATAGTCTTTTGTCCAATACGTTTGGCTTCGACGGGATGCTCCTCGAAGTAGGCTCCCAGCTTTTCATTCACGAGGGTTTCGACAAACCCTTTCACTTCGCTATTGCCAAGTTTCGTCTTGGTCTGCCCCTCGAATTGGGGCTCAGGGATTTTGGCGCTGATGATGGCGGTGAGGCCCTCGCGAATATCCTCGCCTTGCAACCCTTCTTGTTCCTTTTTTATGAGACCTTGGGCAACGGCGTAGGAGTTGACGGTTCTCGTGAGCGCGGCTTTGAGGCCGATGAGGTGGGTGCCGCCTTCGATGGTGTTGATATTGTTGGCGAAGGAATAGACGTTTTCGCTGTACCCTTCGTTCCATTGCAGGGCGACTTCGACCTCAAGACCGTCTTTTTCCCCACGAAGATAAATCACTTTGGGATGAATCGGCGATTTGGCGAGACTGAGGGTTTCAACAAACGAGGTGATTCCCCCTTCGTATTTGAAATCGTGACGCTTTTCGGTGTCTCGTTCGTCCTCAATGACGATACGGAGCCCAGGGTTGAGAAAGGCAAGCTCACGCAGGCGTTGGGAAAGAATATCGAAGCTATACTCGCGTTCTCCAAAGATTTCCGTGTCAGGCTTGAAAGTAACTTTTGTGCCGCGTTCGGTGGACGTGCCAACTTCCTTGAGCAGGTCTTCGGGGTCTCCTCGGTGGTATTTTTGGTAGTGGACTTTGCCGTCGCGTTTGATTTCGAGTTCGAGGTGTTCAGACAGCGCGTTGACGACCGAGATGCCTACCCCGTGCAGACCGCCAGAGACTTTGTAAGAGGCGCGGTCGAATTTGCCGCCAGCGTGAAGTTTGGTCAGGACGACCTGAGCGGCGGAGAGCCCTTCTCCCTCCATGAGGTCGGTGGGGATGCCACGCCCGTTGTCGGTGACCGTGACGCTGTTGTCGATATGGATGGTGACGTGAACGTTGGTGCAGTGGCCGGCGAGCGCTTCATCGACGGAATTATCGACGACCTCGAAAACGAGGTGATGAAACCCTCTTTCGGCGGTGTCGCCGATGTACATTCCCGGTCGTTTGCGGACAGCTTCGAGTCCCTCAAGCACTTTGATTTGACTCGCTCCGTAGTCCTGTTCGAGCATGTATCCCTCAATCAACGATGATTTAGAAAATTGGATTTAGAAAATTGTTATTTTTCCGTGGAAATTTTCCTCCAAAAAAGTATCACGCCAAGGAGTTTAAGTAAAGGTGATTACTGAAAGAAAAATCATTCCAAAACAGTTTTACAAAACTAAAAAATCCGCATGGGCATCACGACGTAGGAAAAGTGCACATCTTTCTCGGCGCGGATCAAGCACGGGCTCGATTCGTCCTTGAGCAGGAACGAAATTTTTTGCTCTTGCTCCAGAACCGACAGCATCTCGATCAGGTACCGGCCATTAAATCCGACGACGAGGTTGTCGCCCGTATAATCAACCGCGATTTCCTCGACGCCTTCGCCAAGGTCGGGGGTGTTGACCGAAATTTCCATTTTGTCTTTTTCAATCTGGATTTTGACGCCACGCGAACGTTCCGTGGTGAGAATTAAAAGCCGCCGCAAGGCGCTGAGGAGGTCCTCACGAGAAAAACTGATGACATGATTCTCGCTCTTGGGGATGACCTGATTGTAATCGGGGAATTCGCCTTCGACCAGTCGCATGGAAAGTTCGGTGGAATCCTGGGCGACGTTCAGCGTTGAGCCATGCAGCACGAGTTCGGTCTTTTCGTCGCCCTTTTCAAGTAACTTGCGAGCTTCGACCAAACCCTTACGAGGGAGAATCGCGCTTGGCCAATCCGCTGGCACGGGACCGACCGCTTCACGTTCGATAAACGACAAGCGGTGGCCGTCACTCGCAACCATCCTGAGACGGCCATTTTCCTGTCCCTTTTGGGCCGTGCGGCCCTCGAAATAGACTCCGCTGAGGTTGGGGCGGGATTCGTCGGGCGAGGCCGCGAAAAGCGTTTTCTCGATCATTTCGCGTAAGGTCTGTCCGGCGATAGCGACCGAGACCAACGGTTTTTTGCCTTCTGTGTCCGATGTCGGTGTGGAAACGAGCGCGGGAAATTCCTTCGGATCAAGACTCGCCATACGAAACCGTGAACGGCCACTGCTAACCTCCACCCAGCCACTGCCGGTGGAACGCAAGGAGACGCGATCCGGCGAAAGCTCTCGAACGATTTCGTACAGCTTGCGTGCATCGGTCGTCACCGCCCCTTCTTTTTTGACCGTGGCTTTGCACTGTTGACGTAGTCCGATTTCGAGATCTGTCGCGCGCAGAGAAATAGCCCCTTCTTTCGATTCGATGAGTACGTGCGAGAGGATGGGTAATGATGGTCGTTTTTCAACTACGCCTTGTACCAAATACAAACAGTGTAATAAATCTTCTTTTTCGAGAATGCTTTCCATTCCTCTCTTCCCTTTCTTGTCTGCTCAACTTTTTTCCCTATCGTTCGGAGTGATCCACATTTTCATATCCCCTTTTTTCTACTCCTACTTCTTATTTCTTTCCTAATAGTAGCAGTAGGGGGTGTGAATATGTGGATAACTCAATTAAGTATATGAAATCGTTGAAATAGTTATTCACACCCCCTGTGGATAACCCTGTGAATAACTTGACCGAGGCAAAAAGTTATCCACAGGTTATTCACAGGTTATTCACAGGTTATTCACATAGTTATCCACAGGGTTATTCACACCCTCTCAAAACATGTTCTAAATTATTTTTCCTCTCCGAAAACGATGTTTTCAATCCGCACAACAACCGCTCGGAGTTCTTCGTCCTGTTTGAGTCGTTTCTCGATGGAGGCACAGGCGTATAACGCTGTTGTGTGATCTTTACCACCAAATCGGACCCCGATCATGGGGTATGAAGCCCCGGCTAACTTCCGGCAGAGGAACATGGCGACTTGCCGCGGAAAGGCAACCATCTGTGTCCGTTTCTTGGAAGTCAAATCCACGACGCGGATGGCGAAGTATTTGCACACCGCTTTTTGCACGGTCTCGACCGAGACCTCTTTGTCTTTGTCCTTGCCTCCTCTCATCAGGTTTTGCAGGACTTGCTGGGCAAGGTCGACGGTGATCGGAGTGTCGGTCATCGTGGAAAAGGCGCCGAGTTTGGTGAGCCCACCCTCAAGTTCGCGGACATTGGCGGTGACATGGGTCGCGATAAAGAGCGACACATCATGTGGAAGCTGGATTTTCTTCTGTTGCGCTTTTTTTTGCAGAATGGCCACGCGCGTTTCGAGGTCTGGCGGTTGGATATCGGCGATCAATCCCCACTCGAAGCGATTGCGCAGCCGCTCTTCGAGTCCTTCAATCTCATTGGGAAATTTATCGGACGTGAGGATGATCTGTTTGTGAGCCTGATGGAGCGTATTGAAGGTATGAAAAAACTCCTCTTGGGTCCGTTCGCGGCCAGAGAGGAACTGGATGTCGTCAATGATGAGGACATCAGCTTGGCGGAACCTGGTCTTGAAGTCATCCATGCGATCGCGCCGCAGGTGCGCGATCAACTCATTGGTGAACGTTTCCGACGAGAGGTAGAAAACGCTCTTGCCTCCCTGCTTGACGAGGGTTTCGTGACCAATAGCGTTGATGAGATGGGTTTTGCCGAGTCCGACACCGCCATAAATGAACAGCGGGTTATAGTTTTTGCCGGGATGCTCAGCGACGGCGCGCGCGGCGGCGTTGGCGAATTGGTTGCCCGCGCCCACGATAAAAGAGGAGAACGTATAATTGGAGACGAGGCCGTTCTTTTTAGTGTTCGTGGCGCGCGCGGACTCGCCCTTGGTGTTCTCCCGTTCCTCATAGCGTTGCGACGGAAACAACTCGCCTTGTTGTTTGACGGCGACATGGATGACGATCTGGGCCGCGAAGCCAAGAATAGTTTCGAGCGATTTGCGAATATGGGGCAGGAGATTTTCCAGGAGCCAGTCACGAAACAGCCCATTGGGCACTTCGAGATGTAGTGTCTCCTCACGAAGCGCGAGCGGCTTCACTGGCTTGAGCCAGGTTTCGGTCGTGACACGACCAACCTTCTCCTCCACCTGAACGAGAACCTGCTCCCACACCTGCTGCACGCCGCCTCCCCCTCCTTCTCGTTGTGCCGCGAGAAGGGAGTTATTCACACCTGTGAATAACTCTCCAACATGGCCTAATGACCGAAGTTTTTCCCCTTGCACCACAAGATTCTCCACATACTTCTCCCCCACATTCTTTCTCTCCGTCCCAGGGAAATCCTGGCAAACTTCGCCAAGTATCAATGGGAAAGAGGGGGAAAGCCGTCACCGTTTTTTACTGCATTGTATTCGGAAAAAAAGAGATTGAACTGAATGAGTATGGGGATGGATTAGACGCTTTTTTTTCCCTTGGCAAGCAAAAAAACCGACCCCGGTAGAAGTAGCTGTGATGTCTATCGTTTTGCTTTGCCTTGACTCACAAAATGTCGGGTGGTAACAAGGCCACATTCTTTTCACACGCGGGGAACACTTCTATGTCCACGTCCCATAAGCTTTTTCTCGAAGCCCAACAATATATCCCCGGTGGGGTCAACAGTCCGGTGCGCGCCTGGCGCGCGGTAGGCGGCGATCCGCTGTTCATTCAACGGGGACGTGGCTGTCATGTCACCGACGCTGATGGCAGGGAGTATCTAGACTATGTTGGGTCTTGGGGGCCGCTGATCGCTGGGCATGCGCATCCGCGGATTCTCAGAGCCTTGGAAGACAGTCTGAAACGAGGCACGAGTTTTGGCGCGCCCACGGCCAAAGAGATCGAACTCGCCAAGATGATCGTCGCGGCGGTGCCCTCGGTCGAGAAAGTGCGACTCACCTCATCTGGCACCGAGGCGACGATGACCGCGTTGCGACTCGCGCGTGGGTATACGAAGCGCGCTAAGATTCTCAAGTTCGCGGGTTGCTATCATGGCCACAGTGACGCGCTGCTGGTCCGTGCGGGTTCTGGAGCCCTCACTTTTAGCCAACCTGATAGCCAAGGCGTTCCAGAAGCCTTCGCCAGTCAGACGTTAGTCGCGGACTACAACAATCTCGCGAGTGTCGAGGCCCATTGCAAAGCCGATCCGACTGGCATCGCCGCGATCATCGTCGAACCCATCGCTGGCAACATGGGGCTGATTCTTCCGCGGTCTGAGTTTCTTGCTGGGTTACGGAGAATTGCGAATGCGTATGGAATTGTCCTTATTTTCGACGAAGTCATTAGCGGATTTCGTGTCGGACTTGGTGGCGCGCAGGTGCTGTATAACATCACGCCAGATATGACGTGTCTCGGCAAAATCGTTGGAGGCGGCATGCCGCTTGCCGCGGTGGGTGGCAAACGCGAGATCATGGATATGCTCGCGCCGCTGGGTCCGGTGTACCAAGCCGGAACCTTGTCCGGGAATCCGTTAGCGGTGACGGCGGGCGTTGAAATGCTCAAACTGGTGAGCGTGCCAGGAACCTATCAGCGCCTTGACGAGCTGGGCACGATGATGGCCGAGGGGTTACGCGCCGCCGTGAAAGAAACGGGAACCGTCGCGTGCGTCAATCAAATCGGGTCGATGTTCACGCTGTTCTTCGGCGTTGCGCAGGTTGATGACTACGAAACCGCCACACGCAGTGATACCAAACTGTTCGCGCGGTTCTTTCAGGGCATGATTGCACGCGGGTTTTATTTACCACCGTCACAATTCGAGACCTGCTTTATTTCTCTTGTCCACGGCGAAGCGGAAATCCAAGAGACCATCGCGGCGGCCAAGGAGGTCCTGAAAAGTTTACGATCGTGAGAGCCATGCCAAAAGAGCCAGATCTCTTCTCTTATGGAAAGTACGCGGCTCTAGGATTTGAGTTCGCCGCCGCCGCGCTCGGCGGAATTTTACTGGGGAGTTATCTCGACAGATTCTTCGGCACGAGTCCGTGGGGCACGCTGCTTGGGGCTCTCGGCGGCCTGGTTGGCGCGGTCTATCGGCTTATCGTTGTTCTGCCAAAACTTTCGGCGCACCGTGACATCGACAATCATCACAAGGATTGAACGCCTCAACGTGCTGCTTCTCGGCATTGGTGCGCTGGTGGGGTGGAGTCTTGATATGCTTCATGCCGCCAGCTTTCTCGCTGGTGGGCTCGTCATGCAGGCCAATTTTTGGCTATGGAAGCGCATCGCCGGGGTTCTGCTCTTTCAGGCTCAGATGGGGACGGGAGAAAAGAACTGGGCGATCTTCTGGGTGCTGGTCAAAGGCGTCCTGTTCTTATTTCTGATGAGCGCGTTATTCCTGCGGTATCCGATCCGCGCGGGCAGCTTTCTGCTTGGGGTCTCTTTACTGCTTGTGACCTGCATGATAGTCACCCTGACCGGCGCGGGAACGCGCATCACCTCCACGGCTCCCAACCAACAAAAAATCTAACCTCCCCGACACTCTCTCACGGTACAGAACATGGAACATCCCTTTACTTGGGTCGCGGCTATCCCTGTCATCAACCTGTTACCTGGTCATCTCGTCACGTCGATTTTCGTAACGCTGCTGATTATGTGGTGCGCCTATCGCGCCTATGACCAGATGTATGCGTCCGACGACAGCGCGATTCCCGATGATTCGATTACGCTACGCAGTATCGCGGAGCTGCTGGTCGAAGGGATCAAGGGGATGGCGGAAGGCGTGCTGGGCAACGAGGCCAAACGCTTCGTGCCGCTGTACGGCACTTTCTTCATCTTCATCCTCACCGCGAACCTCATTGGGCTGCTGCCAGGATTTTCACCGCCCACCAGCAACTTCAATGTCACGTTGGCGCTCGGCTTGATTTCGTTCGTTGCCTATAACGTTTACGCTTTCAAGGCACAGGGGATGGCCTACCTGAAGCATTTCGTGGGGCCGCTGGTGTGGCTCGCGCCGCTGATGATCCCTCTAGAAATCATTGACAACATCGTCAGACCGTTTTCGCTCTCGCTCCGGCTTTTGGGGAACATGACGGGTGACCATGTGGTGTTGGAGATTTTCACTGACCTGACCAAGCTCATTATTCCTGTCGTGTTTTACATGCTGGGAACCTTTGTTTGTGTCGTGCAAGCCTTTGTCTTCACGCTGCTGAGCATGGTGTACGTGTCGCTCGCTGGCGGCGTTGGACATGGACACGGCGAAGCGGCGCATCATTAACAACAATTGCCATATCAACCGCGATCTTGCTCGTGAGCGGGCACTGGTGGAAGAGGATAAGAGGAGAGGTGGCGCCCACGCAGCTCACGTGCGAGAGAGCACGAAAGGAGTCCGTATGAAGAAGTCTGGGTTCATTGGATCGCTCACGACGTTGGCACTGCTGACGATCGTGGGGAGTGTGTTTGGGCAAGACGCGGCCCATGAAGCGACCGAAGCGGCCGCCGCTGGTGGCAGTGGAGGTTTGGGAGTTGGGCTTGGCGCGTTAGGTGCTGGGCTCGCTCTTGGCTTAGCGGGTTTAGGCGCGGGTATCGGTCAAGGGCGCGCGGTGGGATCGGCGATGGAGTCGATTGGTCGCAATCCCAACTCGGCTGACAAAGTGTTCACGCCGATGATTATCGGTCTGGCGTTCATGGAAGCGCTGGCCATTTACGCGCTGGTTATTGCCTTCATTTTCTCTGGCAAACTCTAACCTTCGGGGACGGGAGACCGGGGACTGGGGACGGAAGCCAAAAACCGGACCCTGCCCTCGCTTCCGTCCCCAGTCCTTGGTCTTCGGCCCTCCGTCTCTTTCCTTCGTTCATACTCCGCGCATTACATGCAAATCGAGCCGCTGTCCTGAGCGGGGCAGGCCCTCTTTCAACATCTCAAATTCGAAGATGGGAAACCGATGACGGGAAATGGAAGCCAAAAGTCGAACCGCGCTTGGCCCCGGTCTCCCGTCCCCGGTCCCCGGTCGGCCCTACACGTACCCCTTCTGCATCAGACATTCCGCCATCAGCACCGCACCTTTGGCCGCGCCCATCTTGGTGTTGTGGCTCACCAACATATATTTGATCGCGTTCTCAAGCACCGTGTCCTTGCGGATGCGACCGACTGAGGTCGCCATGCCGTCTTCCGCGTCACGATCAAGCCGTGGCTGCGGGCGGAATGGATCGTCGTGGACGATAATCATGTGTTGTGGAGCGGACGGAAATCCCTGCTTCACGAAACTCTGACCAAACTCAATCATCGCCGCGCGGGCATCATCAACCGAGCAGGGGCGATCCATCGAGGCAAACACCGATTCCGTGTGTCCTTCCATCACCGCCGCGCGTGTGCAGGTGGCACTGACCACGATGTCGGCTGGCGCGATGCTCCCGCCACTGAGCGCGCCAAGAATCTTGCGCGTTTCTTTCTCGACTTTTTCCTCTTCACCGGAAATGAAAGGGATGATGTTGTCGAGGATGTCGAGCGCGATCACGCCAGGAGAGCGGCCAGCGCCAGACACGCCTTGCATCGAGGTCATAATCACTTTCTTGATACCAAAGTTATCGAACAGCGGCTTGAGAGTAATGGCGAGCCCAACCGTCGTGCAGTTCGGTTGCGTGGCGATGTAGCCTTTCCAGCCACGGTTCTTCCGCTGAGTATCAATAAGGCGGATATGATCGAGATTCACGCCAGGAATGAAAATCGGCACGTCCTGTTCATAGCGAAACGCGGAGGCCGTGCTGATAACTGGCGTGGTCTTGGCGTACAGCGGTTCCAGCTCCCGTGCGGGGTCCGACTCAACGGCGGAGAACACTAAATCAATGTCACTCAGGTTGAGGGTTGATGCCTCATAGACTGGGAGAGCAAGGGCCTCCTTCGGTGGTTCTTCCTTGCACCACCATCGGCGTGCCCCGGTCTTCGGGTCACGAATGGCTTCGGCATAACTCTTCCCCGCCGAGCGTTCCGAAGCCGCCAGCACACCAATTTCCAACCAGGGGTGATTCCGTAACGCAACCAGGAACTGTTGACCGGTAATTCCGGTTGCCCCAACAATAGCAACTCGTTTTTTCATAGCGCCTCAATCAACGTGACGGAGGTTATTTTGTCAACATCCCGGAGGAGGGTCTCAGACAAGTCACTGCGAGTCTCAGACTTGTCCGGGACTTCCCTTGACTTCGTCAGAGGAACCCATAACACTGCCCCGCACGAAAAGGAGCACGCATGGCAGTAGAATTTTTTGAGGACTTTGTCATTGGCGCGGAGTATGCCACTCACGCGCGAACCATCACCGAAACCGACATTGTCACCTTCGTGAACCTGTTCGGCTTTCACGAGCCGCTGTTCATCGACATGGAGTTCGTCAAGAATAACAGTCTGTTCGGTAGCCGCATCGCGCCAGGGTCGTTCACCTTCGCGCTCTCCGAAGGCATGACCATTCAGTCCGGCCTCGTGCGCGGCGGCATGGCGCTGCTTGGGGTCGAGGAGATGAAGATCCCCGCGCCCCTGCGTTGCGGGGATACCGTCCATATCAAAGTCAAAGTGCTGGAGAAACGCGAAACCTCCAAACCCGATCGCGGGATCGTGACCTCCGAACAACAAGTGCTCAACCAGAAGGGCGAGGTCTTGTTGCAATACACCGTCAAACGCATGATTCGTCGCAAGCCGAAGGGATAGCTCTTTTCTCCCTCTCCCGTTTGTACGGGAGAGGGTTGGGGTGAGGGTTAATACAGTATGGATACCGCGTTTATTGCCCAACTCGCCGCCATTGTCGGCGCTGACGGCGTGATCTCGAACAAGACGGCGCTCTCCGTGTATGACTGCGACGGCTACACGCTGGAAAAGTCCACGCCTGATGTCGTGGTGCTTCCTCGATCCACTGAGGAAGTCGTTGCCGTGGTCAAATTGCTCCACAAGGCGAAGATCGCCTTCGTCCCCCGTGGCGCGGGCACTGGGCTCAGCGGCGGCTGCCTGCCGGTTGAAGCCCCGGTGATGATCGGGACCAGCCGGATGAATAAAATCCTGCATATCGACCTCGTCAATCGCTACGTGGTCGCGCAAGCGGGCGTCGTCAACTTGTGGGTCAGTAATGCCGTGAAGAGCCAGGGGTTCCAGTATGCGCCTGACCCATCCAGCCAACAGGCGTGTACGATTGGTGGCAATATCGCCGAGAACTCCGGTGGGCCGCATACCCTGAAATATGGCGTCACCACCAACCATGTGTTGGGGGTCGAGCTGGTCTTGCCTGATGGCGAAGTGGTGCAGCTCGGTGGCGTCGTTGACGATGTGCCAGGGTACGATCTCCGCGGCATTACGATTGGCGCGGAGGGGACCTTCGGCATCGTCACCCAAGCCACCTTGCGGCTCACCCGCCAACCCCAAGCCTATCGCACCTTTCTCGCGGTGTTCGAGACCGTACCGCAAGCGACGCAGACGGTGTCCGACATTATCGCCGCGGGCATTATCCCCGCCGCGCTGGAGATGATGGATAACCTGATGATCCAGGCCGTCGAGGCGGCGTTTCACTTTGGGTTTCCCACCGATGCCGGGGCGGTGCTCATTATCGAGCTTGATGGACTCGAAGCCGGGCTCGATTCACAGACGACGAAGATCCGCACTCTCTGTGAGCGTAACGCGGCGCGTGAAGTGCGGCTCGCGCGTGATGAAGCCGAACGCACGGCGTTATGGAAAAGCCGCAAACGGGCGATTGGCGCGGCGGGCCGCCTCGCGCCCAATTATTGCACGCAGGATGGCGTGGTCCCGCGCACCAAGGTGCCGGACATCTTGGCCGCCATCGCTGGGATTAGCGAAAAATACCAGTTGCGCATCGGCAACGTCTTCCATGCGGGCGACGGCAACATTCATCCGATTCTGTTGTTCGACGAACGCAATGCCGAGGAGACCGAGCGCGTCCTGAAAGCGGGACAAGAAATCCTGCAAGCCTGCGTCGATCTCGGTGGCAGCCTTACCGGCGAGCATGGCATCGGCGTCGAGAAGATGGGGCAGATGTCGTTGATTTTCAGTCCCGACGATTTGCTGGCGATGACCCAGGTTCGAGGCGTGTTCAATCCAGAGAATCGCTGTAACCCGCATAAAATTTTTCCCACCCCGCACGGGTGTATCGACACGCGCGTCCCACGGCGGCAAGCCTCGCTGTGAGCGGTGCGGAGCAATGAGGGCCGAGTTATGAGTGGTGGCGACAACGGGGCGCGCTTCGAGATCGACGGTCGTGCACCGCAAGAGATCGTGTTTCCCGAGAGCACCGAGCAAGCGGCGGGGATGCTCCATGTCGCCGCTGAGCACCAGCGCGCGGTCTGTCCGGTCGGGACCGGCGCCTTTCTTCACATTGGGGGCCTGCCGCGACGCTATGATCTCGCGCTCTGCCTGCAACGCATGAATCGGGTGCTTGATTATCAACCGACCGACATGACCATCGCGGTTGAAGCGGGCATTTCGCTCGCGCGCCTGCAACAGGTCTTGGGCGAACAAAATCAATGGTTGCCGGTTGACCCGCCGTGGCCGGAGCGGGTGACGGTGGGCGGGCTGATCGCCATGAACCTCAGTGGGCCGTCACGCCTCTCGCAGGGCACCATCCGCGATTTTCTCATTGGCATCAAGGTGATTCGCGCCGACGGGACGGTCATCAAAAGCGGTGGGCGCGTCGTCAAGAATGTCGCGGGCTACGATCTCGCCAAGTTATACTGTGGATCATTCGGCACCCTCGGTGTGATCGCCGAAGCCATATTCAAGATTCGTCCACGGCCAGAGGCGCGGACGGTTGTTGCGTTGGGCTTTCCCACGGCGGAGCAGGCGATGGCGGTGGTGTTGCGCGTGCTGGGCACGGAACTGCAACCGACGCTGCTCGAACTGACCAATTGTGACGTGGGCGGGCAAGGCGACAGTCGGTCACCGTATCAGCTCTATATTGGCTTCGCGGGCAGCGCGGAAGAGATCGCCTATCAACACAACCGCCTCCAAGAGATCGCCGGCGCTCGTGGCGAGCAGCAGCCCGCGCTGCTTGATGCCATTCGCGACTTTCCGGTGAGTGGCGACGCCGCGCTGCGCTGCAAAGTCAGCTTGGTCCCCTCACAGATCACGCCTTTTTGCCAAGCGGTGGAAGAAGAGACTCCGATTCGTGGGGTGTCGCTGGAGATGGTCGCGCACGCGGGAAACGGCATCCTCTATTGTCGGCTCCCACAACGGGACAATCCGTCGCGAGAAAAACTGTTGTCGTTTGTTGACTGGCTCCGCATCCTCGCTAAGAAACTGGGCGGGACGGTGGTGATTGAAGCGATTGATCCGGCACTGAAAGACCGCGTCGATGTCTGGGGGCATGTGGGGAGCAGTTTCCCGCTGATGAAACGACTGAAGGAGACGCTGGACCCACAAGGGATGCTCAATCCGGGACGATTTGTAGGGGGGATTTAACCATTGCTGATTGTGGATTGCGGATTGTCGATTGGAAAACTGACAACTGAGGTTTGAGATCTCATTTTGTGATCTCAAAGGTGGGAGAGCGCGCACAGTGTATTCCTCCTGGTCGGAAGTCGCGCTCAAAGCTGAACTGAGAGAAGAAGTATGAAGCCAAACTCGCAGACCCTTTTCAAGCAAGAATCTCGGATTGCGGACGAGTTTGCTTTGTTGGAATCTATCGTCGTTTTTTCCGGCGACTGTCTTGATCTGATGAAAACTATTCCGAATGAATCCCTGCAACTCATTGTTACCTCGCCTCCCTATAACATTGGCAAAGAATATGAGAAGAAGCTCCACCTGGATTTATATCTCCAACAGCAAGCGCAGGTGATCGCGGAGTGCACGCGAATCTTGTCCCCACGAGGGAGCATTTGCTGGCAGGTTGGCAACTACGTTGACAAAGGGGCAATCATCCCGCTGGACACCGTGCTCTATCCCATCTTTGCCAGTCACGGGCTGAGGATGCGCAATCGTATCATTTGGCACTTCGAGCATGGATTGCACGGGAGCCGTCGCTTTTCCGGACGTTATGAAACGATCATGTGGTTCACGAAATCCGATGAATATGTGTTCAACCTTGACGCGGTACGGGTGCCTCAAAAATATCCAGGGAAAAAGTATTTCAAAGGTCCCAAGGCTGGTCAGTATTCGTGTAATCCTCTTGGGAAAAATCCCGGAGATTTATGGGTGATTCCCAACGTTAAGAGTAACCATGTCGAAAAAATTGAGCACCCCTGCCAGTTTCCAGTCGAACTCGTGGAACGATTGGTGCTCTCTCTAACCGACAATAGGGATTGGGTGTTGGACCCCTTTCTTGGCACGGGCACCTCAGTCATTGCCGCTCTTCGCCATGGCCGTCGAGGAGTTGGCGCGGAGATCGTCCCCAAGTACGTTCAGCTCGCCCGACAACGGATTCAACAGGAGATTGATGGAACATTGCGAACCCGCCCCATGAACAGACCAGTTTATGACCCTATTGAAGCGGGGAACAGTTTGACTATCGCCCCTTGGAAGAAGGACGCCGAACAGATTCGGCTGTTTGAGAGAAGTCCGAAATACAGGAAAACAGCAGGCCGATGAGGATCGCGGAAACCTACTCGCATCTGAACGGGCTTGAGTTTCTTCTCGTGCACAAGCCCGTTCTTTGGCAAGAGATTCAATCGGTCATCGTCGGTGTGGAAGCAAACAAGTGTCGGACCAAGGTCTCCAAAGAAAAGACCATGCAAGGAAAGCTCCTCTACAGTCCGATTGATATGAACGCGGCATTCAAGGGTTTGCTTCGGGAACGTTCTTGGGAGGAAAGCCGAGTGAGCTACTGGGTGACCCGAAAAGAAAAGCTAATCCGTAAGACGCTGACGATGTCGGCTGAGGAGCAAAAGCGAGAGATCAGGGCTGCTGGAGAAACGCCGATCTTTAGTTACAATCAGACCGACTTTATTAAGGACCGTGTGGCCATTGAGGTCCAGTTCGGGAAATATGCGTTTGTCGCCTATGATCTATTTGTGAAGCACCTTGCCTTCTACGTCGGTGATCGGATTGATGTCGGGGTCGAAATTCTTCCGATGAAGTCCTTGCAAAGTCAGATGAGTTCAGGAGTCGCCTATTACGAAGGCGAATTTTATAACGTTGTCCGTCAGGGCCGAGGGGTACCGGCGGTTCCACTTATTCTTATTGGCATTGAACCCTGAGAACGTGATGATCGGCAGGCGATGTTGCTAACTGCCCTCTCGGTTCATTGAAATCCCTAAGCCGTCGGAGCGAATCGGATTTTGATTCCCTAACGAATACGCCTCTCAAAAACGTATAGTCACTATTATGGCCTCTACTCAAACCAACTTCGTCGATTACGAAAAATTCTTCGATTGCGTTCACTGCGGCCTGTGCCTCTCGTTCTGCCCGACCTATGTCGAACTTGGCACCGAGATGGACTCGCCCCGTGGCCGGATCGCCACCATGCGCTCTCTGCACGAGGGCAAATTCCCGCTTGATGCCGAAGTCGTTCGCCACCTTGATCTGTGTCTCGGCTGTCGCGCCTGCGAGACCGCGTGTCCGTCCGGCGTGCATTACGGCGAACTCATCGAAAGCGCGCGCTCCTTCGTTGAGGAAAACTATCGCCGCCCACTGCTCGACCGCCTCAAACGCTGGACCATCGACAAGGTTTTTCCCAATCCGCTCGGCGTGCGCGTGTTCGCTTCGATGCTCAAAGTCGGGTCCGCCTTGGGACTCAGTCGCCTCGCGCGCGTGGAGAAGCTGCCGCAACAACTCCGCTCGTGGTTCAGCATGGTGCCGGAACGTGGCAGTGTGTCCTCCGCCACACTCCTCGAACACTATCCCGCCATTGGCGAGAAACGGTACACCGTCGCCGTGCTGGCGGGGTGTGTCATGCCCGCGGTGTTTGGCGCGACCAACGAAGCCACGGTCAAAGTGCTGCGCCATAACGGGTGCGAGGTACTCGTGCCCAAAGCCCAGGGCTGCTGCGGTGCCCTGCTGCTCCACAATGGCAACAAGCCCGATGGCCTCGACCGGGCACGCCACACCATTGATGTCTTTCACGGCGTGAACGTTGACGCGCTGATCATTAACGCCGCCGGCTGTGGCGCGATGGTGAAAGAATACGACGAGCTGTTCAAGAACGATCCCATTTATCGCGACAAAGCCAAACAGGTGGCGACAAAGGCCAAGGATGTGACCGAGTTCCTTGGCGGCATTCCGCTCATCCCGCCTTCGCGTGAGGTGAAAAAGAAAGTGACCTATCACGATGCCTGTCATCTTGCCCACGGCCAGAATGTGCGCGCGCAGCCACGTGCCCTGTTACGGGCGATTCCTGGGCTTCAGATGACGGAATTGCAAGATGCGGATTGGTGCTGCGGCAGTGCCGGGACCTACAACCTGACCGAGCCAGAGATGGCGCGTCGCCTGCTCGACAAGAAAGTGAAGCATATCGAAGCGACCGAGGCCGAACTGGTCGTGATGGGAAATCCTGGCTGTCTCATGCAAATTCGGGCTGGGTTGCAGCAACGAGGATTGGCCACCAAAGCCGTGCATACGATCGATCTGTTGGCTGAGGCCTACGAGGGGGAGACATCCCGATGAAAACGATTACTCTTGTCGTCTTGTTTTTCCTGTGTTCGTGGACCTCCGTCGTCCACGCCGAATCTCTCACCCCCAAACGCACGATTCAGTTCGGCATCCAGACCGCCCACCAGGTGCCGTCGCTTGATGACCTCATCACACTCTGGCAAGACGCCGAAGGCTGGGGCTATGACACGATGTGGCTCAACGACCACGTCATGCAGTTCGGTAAAGAGGACGGCCCAGCCTACGATGCCTGGATGTTGCTCAGTGCCCTGGCGGAAAAGACCTCGCGCGTGCGGCTCGGCGTGCTGGTCACCAGCAATACGTTCCGCAACCCCGCGCTTCTCGCCAAGATGGCGACCACCGTCGATCTTCTTAGTCATGGCCGTCTAGAGTTTGGCATTGGCGGCGGCTGGTTCGAGCGCGAGCATCTCGCCTATGGCATCCCGTTCTACACCATGAAGGAACGCGCCGCGCGGCTGGATGAGGCCCTGCAGGTCATCAAGGCCCTCTGGACCGAGAAGGAGGCGACCTTCGCTGGTCAGTACTACAAACTGGACAAAGCCCCGTTCATGCCCAAGCCGCAACAGCAACCGCATCCACCCATTACCATCGGCGGCCAGGGCGAGAAGTTGACGCTACCGTTGGTGGCCCGCTACGCCGATAAATGGAGCGTGCCCGCCGGGTTCACGCCGGAGAAAATCGCCGAGAAGATCAAAGCCCTCACCGCCGCGTGCGCGAAAATAAAACGCGACTGCTCCGGCATGGATAAGTCCTATCAAACGTTCCTGGTGTTCTCGACCGATCCCGCCAAGGTGGAGCAAGCCGTGCAAATGCTTACCCGCTACTACACGAAGATGACCCCGGAAGAAGCCCGCCGCACGATCATCGCCGGCACCAGCGCTGAGAGGCTGTGAAAAAATCGGCTACTTGGCTTCTCTGGAAACTTCGTGAGGCGCGCAGGGTTCTCGGTTCTTCGTCACAACTGAGCAGGCCGTAGCCTCTTTTCGGGCCTTCGGGAGAGCCGCAGCGCGTGGTTTTCGCCTCGGAT
>CAMBFS010000069.1 GCA_945865755.1 Klebsiella pneumoniae | reverse complement strand
CCCTCTCCCGGCTGGGAGAGGGCTAGGGTGAGGGGGATTGAGAGACCCTACCTCATTTGGCTTCTTTACGACGCATGAGGCGATATTCCGACAACAGGCGCTCGACCCGTTCTTGTTCGGAAGCATAGCGGCGGGAGCCAAGGAAGAATTTGACCAATTCTTCGTCACTGGCTTCGTCGGTCGGTTGCAGCACTTTGAGGAGTTCGTCAACGAGGCTGGGGAACTTCTCACTAGGAATGTAGTAGTGGGCCCAACCGAACTCGCAGTGCCGGTGGAGGATTTTCGCAATCGTTTTTTCGAGACTTTCCCGTCCGGCCATGAATGCCGCCCTCCTTGTTGATATGCGCTCGCTACATTAGGAGCTTCAATTCTTGGAGTCAAGGTAAACGTCCTCCCCCTTTCCTTGGCTCCCGGCTTTTGTCACAACCCTGAGCGATGAAAAAGACTTCCCCTCCGGCAACAAGACCCGCGCCCGAACCAGTGGCCCACCCGGCAACGATCCGCGCGTTTCAGCGGCGGTTGATCGCGTGGTATCAACGGCACGGACGAGACCTGCCGTGGCGTCATACTCGCGACCCCTACTCCATCTTGGTCTCGGAGATCATGCTCCAACAAACGCAAGTCCAGCGGGCGATGTTGTATTACGAGAAATTTCTCCAGCGTTATCCCACGGTGGAAGACCTAGCCCGTGCCGATGAACCCGCGGTGCGTGAGACATGGGAAGGGCTTGGTTATTATGCGCGGGCGCGGAATCTGCATCGCACCAGTCAGAAAATCGTGGACGAGTATGCTGGCCGGTTTCCCAAGGACCCGGAACAATTAGCTACCTTGCCGGGGATTGGTCCCTACACGGCTGGTGCGGTGGCGAGTTTCGCGTTTCGTCGCGACGCGGCCATTCTTGATACCAATGCCGCGCGAGTGCTCACGCGTTTCTTCGCGCTTCCACCGGAGCAGCAAACGTTGCGGTTCCTGTGGAGTGTGGCTCAGCAGGTCACGCCAGTGGGGAAGGCGTATATTTTCAATCAAGCGATCATGGACATTGGGGCGACGATCTGTGTGGCGCGCACACCGCGTTGCCCGGTGTGTCCGTTACGACCGGTGTGTCGGAGTGTGGAGAAGGGCGGGTAGGACAGTTGCTTGGTGATTCTTCGGGAATCACAGCAATTTCACCAACGTGGCGACGACCCCGATAGCGACAACGATCATACTTCCCAGGCGAATGACCAGACGATACTCCCACTCTTTCAAGCCGCGTTCCAGGTCATCCTTTGTTACGAGTCTGTCTGTCACAAGCTCGGCGATTGCTTGAGCCTGCACTTCCGCCTGCTCTTCAGGTACACCGACGGTTTTGAGCTTTTTGATGTACGCGTGCGTGTCAAAAGTAATGGTGCTCATAACGAATACCTACCAACTAATGATGTTCTCGTTGTTCAATGGTGCGAACGGGACTCGGAATCCTCTTCGTTTTGCTTGTCAGCAGGAATGCGAGTAGACCACGAGAGTAATGACTGCAAACCTCCAACCGTCGCTCTTCCCCTGGGAGACGAAGGCGACGGGGAGAAGAATGCAGAGATTGAAAGTCCCTGACTACTTGTGATCCAAGCAGTTCATGGCGATGGTGCTATGGGCGAATGAGCCACCGGCACGTAGAGCCATGGCGACAAAGATGCTTTCGGCGACTTCGGGCTCGGTTGCCCCAGCCTTCACCGCGCGCTTGGTGTGTACATCAATGCAGTATGGACATTGGGTAATGTGACCAACCGCGATCGCGATGAGTTCTTTGGTCTTGATGCTGAGCGCGCCTTCCTCAAACACCTTGTTGTCGAAGTCAACAAACGCCTTGAAGAGGTCTGGTTTGAGGTCGCGCAGTTTCTTGAGACCTGTCATGCCATCGGTTGGGTAAAAATGATCTGCCATACGGGAGTCCTCCTTCATCACGGTGTGTGCTTGGCAGCGACACTAGCGCAGAATAGTGCGAGGGGCTAGGGACGAGTATGGAGGAAGGGAAGAAGTCAAAAGGCAAAAATCAAAAGGTAAAAATGGATGCAGGTGCGGACTGTGGGATGAGCGAATCGAATCCCCGCAAGGCCTACGCCCTGTCGAGTGTGACCTGCACTCCACCACGCGGACGCAGCGCGAATGAGGAATCCATCAGGACCTGCGACCCAGGCGCCAGATTCACATCATAGCGCTGCGTGACCATTGCCAGGATAACCGTCGATTCCAGTAACGAGAACTCATTGCCGATGCACTGACGTGGGCCACCGCTGAAAGGGAAATAAGCGTAGCGTGGCCGCTCCGCGTTTCGTTCTGTTGAGAATCGTTCTGGATCAAACCCTTCCGGGTTCTGCCAAAACTGGGGGTGTCGATGCGTCACATACGGACTGACGATGACCGTCGTCTTTGCTGGCACGTGATACCCTCCGACTTCGTCGTCACTGATTGCCATGCGTACGATTGCCCACGCGGCTGGATACAGACGGAGCGTTTCATCAACGACCATGCGGGTGTATTTCAGCTTGGGAATATCCTCAAGCGTTGGAGCCTGTCCGTTCAAGACCTCCGCGACTTCTTGTTGCAACGTGCGTCGCACCTGTGGGTGCGTTGAAAGTAGCGCCCAAGCCCACGATAAGGTAATGGCGGTTGTGTCGTATCCGGCAGTGAGAAAGGTGGTGACCTCGTCGCGCAACTGTTGATCGGTCAGTCCTTCACCTGTGTCTTCGTCTCGTGCCGCCAGTAACATTGAGAGGAGGTCTCCGTTGTCGGTGTTGTCGCGCCGGTGTTGCGCGATAATGCGATAGACAATGGCATCAAGCTGTCGAATGGCCGCTACGGTTCGCCGGTTGCGTGCGGTCGGGACTTTCAGTGGGAATGCGAACGGATGTCGTGAACGATGGCTCAGATACTCCGTGCCAGTCGTGATGATCTGTCCCAGGTCATCACTGAAGCTACTCACGTCGGTGCCGAAGAACACACGGCTGACAATCGCAATCGTGACTCGGCGCATCTCGCTATACACATCGAACGCTTGCCCGGTGTGCATGTATTGCTGGTGCCACCGGTCAAGGAGCGCCGCCGTGGCTTCGGCCATGACCGTGACAAACGCGGCGATCCGCTGGCGATGAAACGCGGGTTGGAGGAGTCGGCGGCGGCGGCGCCATACGTCACCTTCGCTGGTCAGCAGTCCATTGCCCACTAAATCTTTCATCTGCGCATTGAAGACCGGGTGCTTACCGTAATTGGTATTGTGGTCTTGCAGAATGTGCTTGACGTAGTCTGGATGACTGAAGAAGTAGACAATCATCGGACGAACGCCAAACTTGACGGCGTCGCCAAATTCGCGCGCCGCATCCATGTAGATGTTGACCAAATCATCCGGTGCACCGAAGAGGAGAAAGCTCAAGGCGTCACGCAGGCGCGGTGTCGGTCCCGGAGGCGTTTTGCGCGTGGCGAGAGAAGTTGAGGCTTCCGTGTGTAGTTGTGGGTGTTCCATGAAATCCGTCTCCTTTCGCTCATCCAGCGTCCTTGTCTCTGGTGTGGGAAAAGCATAACAAAGCGTTACAGTCGTAGCCAGTGGAAACGATACGCTCCTCGGTAGTGTTTTGGTAAAGTTTTGGTAAAAACGGGGCATGTCCGTAGCACGACAAGACAGTCTCGCTCTTCGGATCGACCCCGATCACTCCTGTGTGTGGATAGGGACGCAGCGTGTTGTCCTGCGCCCAACTCCCTTCGCGATCCTCTATTATCTGATGGAACATGCCGGACGACTGGTGAGCAAAGAAGACGTGCTACACGCAGTATGGCCAGGCACTCGTGTGAGCAGTACGGTACTCAAAGCGTATATCCAACAATTGCGAAAAGCCCTGGGTGACGATGCCAAGGCCCCACGGTTTATTGAAACCGTGCAGCGTCGGGGGTATCGGTTCATTGGGATAGTAGTCAGGAGTCCCCTGTCCCCCCCAGCCCCTAACCCCTAACCCCCAGCACCCATCGTTGGTCGTGATTCTGAACTCGCACGGCTTCACTTATTGTTAGAAAAGGCAGTGCATGGCGAGCGACAGTTCGTCTTTGTGACTGGAGAACCGGGCATCGGAAAAACCGCGGTGGTCGAAGCGTTTCTCACGGAGATCAGGGGACAGGGGGTCAGGGAACGGGGAACAAGAGAACACAACCCTTCTACAACCGATCCCTGTCCCCCGAACCCCGATCCCTCGGCTTTGGGTTGCCCGTGGACAATGTGCCGAACAGTATGGTGAGGGCGAGGCGTACCTGCCGATTCTGGAAGCGTTGGGACGCTTGTGCCGCGGTCCGCAGGGAGAGCGGAGTATTCCGCTGCTCCGTCAGTACGCACCGACTTGGTTGTTGCAACTGCCGTGGTTGTTGCTGGATGGTGAAATTGATGCGCTCCGCCAGAGGACGCAAGGGGGCACTCCCGCGCGCATGCTACGAGAGTTCACCGCATTTATCGAAGCGCTGACCGGACCAGAAGATGATGCGCCAACGCTGGTGCTCGTATTGGAAGACCTGCATTGGAGTGATTCCGCCACGCTCGATCTTTTGTCTTCCCTGGCGCGACGGCGGGAACCCGCTCGACTGCTTGTCATCGGCACCTATCGCCCCCATGAAGCGACCCGCACTACTCCCATTCTGCTCTCCATGATTCGTGAACTACTGGCCCATGGTAACTGCGAGGAGATGCCATTACCGTTGCTCAACGAACATGCGGTTACGGCGTATGTGACACAGCAACTCGCCACGCTTCCTGGTGCATCCCTGTCGCTACCGAATCTGGTCCGTGCGATCAATGAGCGCGCAGAGGGCAATCCGCTCTTCATGGTGAGCGTGGTGCGACACCTGCTGATGTCACGAGTATCCAAGGGATCGGCGACCGCAAACCCGTTGGCGTCCGTTCTGTCGAGTGTCCCGTTTAACCTAGAACAACTCATCGAAAAACAATTTGCGCAACAGTCCCTGGAAGAACAGCGATTGCTTGAAAGCGCCAGCGTGGTTGGGCTGGAGTTCTCAACGGCGGCAGTCGCGGCTGGTCTTGCAGGTGACGTGGCGGAGGTGGAACGGCGCTGTAGTGTCTTGGCGCGACATGGATTGTTCGTGGATGCTCAAGGAATCCGCACTTGGCCAGATAGGACAGTGACTGGGCACTATCGTTTCGTGCATGCGCTCTATCAGCAAGTGCTCCAGAGCAGACTTGCACCGGGCTGGCGGGCGCAACTCCATCGTCGTATTGGCCAACGACTCGAATCTGGCTTTGGCGGGCGCGCATCGGAGGTTGCCGTCGAACTTGCTCTGCATTTCGAGCAGGGACAGGAATTCCACCGTGTGATTCCTTATTGCATACAGGCGGCGCAGACCGCGGCCGGTCGGTTCGGGTATCGTGAGGTCGCGTTGCTGCTCGACAAAGGGTTGGATGCCCTTCAGCATCTTCCTTCCACCCCGGAACATGAGCAACAGGAGACGCTGCTCCTCCTCATGCAAGTATCGCCGTTCCTGGTCTTGGAAGGGTACGGCAGTGATGGTGCCTTCCGCGCGTTGACGCGCAGCCGTGAACTCTGCGAACGCCAGGGCAACACTTACCTCTTGTCCTTCGTGTACAGCGGATTAGCGGCGCTCACTCTGATGCGGGGGGATTTGCCCTCAGCGCACGCGCTCGGTGAGCGAGCACTGGCTCTCGCCCAGCAGAGTGGAGACCCGTACTCCCTCGTCTGGGCGCATCTTGACGTGGGAGAAACCTCACTGTTCCGCGGGGATATCGCGAAAGGACATGAACACTTTTTGCAGGGGAGAGCCCTCGGCTCTGCCATGTCGTCCGCGCCAGAAACGTCACTCATGGAGCCTGGAGTGATGTGTACGGTGTTGCTGGGGTGGTCTTTTTTGGCATTAGGGTACCCAAATCAAGCGTTGGCCACGGTGCGTGAGGCTTTGGCTCACGCTCGGCAGGCTGGACATCCACTCACGCTGGCCTTGGCGCTTGTGAATGCTGGAGGGGTGTATGGGATGTGTGGTGATGGTCACACTGCTGAACAGATGGCGCGAGAAACCCTCGCCGTTGCCCGTGAACATAACATGCCCTTTTGGGCGGCATGGGGAACAACGCTGCTTGGTGGGGCGCTGGCCATGCAAGGCCGTTCCCAGGAAGGCCAACGAGTCGTTGCGGAAGGCATTCAGGCGCAGCGGGTGGTGGGGTGTGTCGCTGGTCAGGCCGGAGCACTCGCGCTCGTCGCGGAATGCTGTGCGCGAGACGGGCAGGTCGAAGCGGGGCGAACAATTATCTCCGAGGCTGAAGACCTTATGCGGACAACTGGTGAGTATTTTTGGGAGCCTCGGCTCTTACAGATCAAAGGGGAATTGTTGCTCAATACACCTGGTGCTGAGACAGAAGCCGAAACGATCCTCCAACAAGCCCGCGATGTGGCGCGCTCGCAAGGAGCAAAGTTCACCGAACTCCAGGCGATTATCAGTCTCTGCCGTCTGTGGCGACAGCAGGAGAAGAAAGAAACCGCCAGAACACTCTTGGCTGATACCTATCAATGGTTCACAGAGGGGTTCGACACTGTGACGCTTCGAGAAGCCAAAGCCTTGTTAGATGCGCTGAGGTGAGAGAGGGTGTGGTGGCATAATTGAAAAATGGGGTTCCTCAGTCCTTAGATCTATATTCCTTATGGTCTTGCCGCTGAAGCGACTTCCTTGACATACCATATTGGATATGTCTACCTTGCAGGATGTGGCGGATTGAGGAGCATCAGCGGGTGGAGAAACAACTTGACGCCGTGCCAGGGGAAATTCTGAAACGATACGAGAAATGGAAAGACATCGCCATGATCTCTGGTCCCCCAGGGCTGAGACTGATCAAAGGTTTCCATGATGAAGCGTTGCACGGCGAATGGCAGGGGTATCGCTCCTCTCGCCTGGGGCTACAGTACCGCGTGATGTACTGCCTGTTCTCCAAGCAGTCCTTATTTCAAGTGGCGCACGTCACACCACATGACTATCGGAGGCCCTAAGATGAAGCCTTTTCGTCCGGCACGCAAACGTATTGACGTATCTGTGGGAGAGTCCGTCCGTATTCTTCGCGAGCTGCAGGGGTACAGTCAAAACGCACTAGCGAAGCTGACAAGTATTCCACAAGCAACCCTCTCTGCTATCGAGAATGACCGTGTGCGGCTGGGTGTCGAGCGGGCCAAGATTCTGGCGCGTGCCTTACAGTGCCATCCCGCAGTGTTGGTTTTTCCAGGATGGGAAGTCACCCAAGAGACGGCCGCCTAACCAGCGCCGTGCTCGTGACCGCCGCCCGCTTGCGGATCTGCTTAAACTGAAAGGACCCGTCTGGGCGGCGGCCCGAGACGGCGAGCGTTATGCGGCCGATACGAGAGTCGGCAAGAGGGCGTTCTCAAAATCGACTGACGCAGACGATCGGAGCAAAGTTTACCGAGCTGCGAGCTACGAGCTACAAGCAATGATGAGCCTCTGCCGTTTGTGGCAAAAGCAGGGAAAGCAAGAATCCGCCAGAACACTCTTGGCCGATACCTATCAATGGTTCACGGAGGGGTTCGACACGGTGCCACTTCGAGACGCCAAAGCCTTGTTGGATGCGCTGAGGTGAAAGACCGTGCGGTGGCACGCTTGAAAAATGGTAGCCCTAAGTCCTTTTTTCATGACAAAAAGGACTTGTGTCCCCCAAATTGCTGTGTGGACGTGACGGAGAAAGAAGAAACAAGCCCCAAGTCTCCAGCCGCGAGTCTCAACTCCCCGGCCTCTAGCCGCGCACCGCTGCATTTCCTATAATCCGCCCGCCACACTTGAGGAGGGAATATGAATTTCGGATTTACAGAAGATCAAGAGGCGTTGCGTGAAGCGACGCGCAAATTTCTCGATAACGAATGTCCCACGACGTTCGTGCGTAAGATGATGGCGGATGACACCGCGCACTCGACCGAGTTGTGGAAGAAGATCGCCCAACTCGGCTGGCTCGGCATTATGGTGCCCGAGGATTTCGGTGGCGCGGGTGGCAGCTTTCTTGATCTCGTGGTGATCTTGGAAGAGACGGGAAAATCCCTTCTGCCGGGGCCGTTCTTTGCCACGGCATTGCTGGGAACCACGGCGATTCTCGCTGGTGGTTCGGACGCGCAGAAAGCGGCGCTGTTGCCGAAGATCGCCGAAGGCACTCATGTGGTGACGCTCGCGCTCGCCGAGAAGAGTGGTCGCTACGATGCTGCCGGGGTAACACTGGCGGCCAAAGCGAAAGGCAACGACTTCACCCTCTCTGGCGAGAAGATGTTCGTGCCCGATGCCCATGTAGCGGATCAGATTATCGTGGCGGCGCGGACTGGTGGCAGCGGCGAAGAGGGCATCACGCTCTTTCTGGTTGATGCCAAATCCCCAGGCATGACGATCACGCAGCTCAAGACGGTGGACATGACCCGCCGCCAATGTCACATCGCGTTTCAGGATGTTGCGGTCGCCCGTGCGCAGGTGCTGGGCGAAGTGGGCAAAGGATGGTCGATATTGCGCCGTGTGCTTGACCAGGCGATGGCTGGGCTGTCCGCCGAAATGGTTGGCACCGGGCAAAAAGCGCTCGACATGGCGGTTTCGTATGCCAAGGAGCGGGTGCAGTTCGGCAAGCCGATCGGTAGTTTCCAAGCCGTGAAACACAAATGCGTGGACATGATGGTGCAAGTCGAGAACGCGCGGTCACTGACCTATTATGCCGCGTGGACGGTGGACGAGAACACCGAGGACGCGCGCCAAGCCGTACCGATGGCGAAAGCGTATTGCAGTGACATGTGTAAAACGGTCGCCAGTGAAGCCATTCAGGTGCACGGTGGCATCGGTTTCACGTGGGAACATGACATGCACCTGTTCTATCGCCGTGGGCTAGCGTCAGAAGCCGCGTTCGGCAGCGCGCCGACTCATCGCGAGGTCGTGGCGCGGACACTCAATCTGTAGGGGAAAGTAGTCAGTAGCCAGTAGTCAGTAGTCAGCATGGGGGGAGAGCAGCCAGTAGTCAGCATCAGCGACTCGTTTTCCCTACTGACTACTGGCTACTGACTACTTTCCCATGAATCTCATCCTCCACGGCGGAGCTGGGACGCACGACCCCACGCTTCGTGACGCCCGTTCGCACGGGCTCCGTCGTGCATTCGATGCTGCTTGGACAATACTGCAACAAGGTGGTTCCGCGCTCGACGCCGCTGTGCGTGCGGTCGTTGAGCTAGAAAACGAGCCGGTCTTCAATGCCGGAGTCGGCTCGTGTCTCACTGAAAACGGCGAGATCGAAATGGACGCCTCGGTGATGGAAGGCACGATGTTCCGCGTTGGCGCGGTCGGTGCCGTGCGCACCGTGCGCAATCCTATTCTCTTGGCCAAAGCACTGCTGGAAACCGAACATCATGTCTTTCTGGTAGGTGAGGGGGCTGAACGCTTTGCCCGTACCCAAGGCTTTCCGGTGACGACACGCGAAGAGTTGATGACCGAGCGGCAATATCAACGCTGGCGTGCGGCCCACACTCATGGTGAGCCTGGAACCGTGGGCGCGGTGGCGCTCGATGAAGCAGGCCATCTTGCGGCGGCAACCTCGACTGGTGGCATTTTCAACAAGCAGGCTGGTCGCATCGGTGATTCTCCGATCATTGGTGCTGGGACGTATGCCGACGATACCCTCGGCGCGAGTTCAGCGACTGGCGACGGCGAGGCGATTCTTCGCACCACGTTGACTCGGACCGCGGTTGAGTTCTTGCGTGGCGGAAAAGACCCCATGTCAGCGGCAAAGCAAGCGGTCGAGTTACTCAACAAAAGAACTGGTGGTGAAGGTGGTCTGATTCTCCTTGACCCGTTCGGGCGCGTTGGTTACGCCTACAATACGCCAGCGATGAGTGTGGCGTTTGTGGGTGGTGACACCGTGATGGTTCGTGATTGACTTGCAGTAGGAAAGAAACAAAGATGCCGTCAACGGAACAGTTTTATGTCTTTCTCCACTGATGATTTTCATATCCTTGTGCGCATGATCGAAGACCACCCTGAATGGCGGGGAGACCTTCGTCGTCTTCTTTTGACTGACGAACTGCTGTTGCTGCCGGAACAATTCGCCCAGTTTCGTGCGCAAACCGATGTGCAATTCCGGGAACTCCGCGAAGCGCTCGGACGACTGACGGAACACGTACAAAAGTTAGCCGAAGCGCAGCAACGGACGGAGAGCCGCCTCGAAGCGTTAGCCGAAGCGCAGCAACGGACGGAAGAACAAATTCTCAAGTTGTCACAGGAGATGACAGTTCTGACCCAGGGATGGCCGACGTTGGTGAATGATGTCGGGGGGCTGAAAGGGGCGAGTCTTGAGCACGAGTATCGCACGAAAGTCTTTGCCTATTTCGCTCGTGTCGTGAACCGTCCGCATGTGCTCGATCCCGATGAACTGACGACGCTTTTGTTGGATGCGGTCGATACCGGAGTCCTTTCCGATACCCAGGCCCACGAGATATCGCTGGCGGACCTTATTGTGCATGGCAAACGCGGCAAAGGTGGGCCAGCAGTGTATCTGGTAGTCGAGGTGTCCTGGGGAGTGGGAGTCCGAGATGTCGAGCGTGCCGTGAAGCGAGCCGCATTGTTAGCGCACCTTGGAACGCCAGTACTGCCTGTTGTCGCCGGACGATGGGTCTCCCCGGATGCGGAGCAACTGGCTCACTTGAGCCACGTCTGGCAACTCCGGAACGGGTCGGCGACCCCGCCCACGGGGAAAGGAAGCGGAGAAACGGAGAAGCGGGGAAGCGGGGAGAGCTGAGTGAGCTGCTACACTCATGCGAGCACGCATTGCGCCATTCCCCAGTCGTCTGAACGCCTCTTTTCTTCGTCCTGCGGCTGTCACCATTCTAGACTTTTGACTTTAGACCTTGGACCTTGGACTTTTCGTGCGGCTTTTTCCGAATCCCCTCCGCGCGCTGTTTTGCTCAAAAGTCAGGAGGATGCCATCCCGCGGCAACCCACACTCGGCGAGAAGGAACACTGTACTCATTGTTCAGACGGAGGGCCTTCACCGTCGCTCGACCTGTGGCCGTTTGCCCAATAATCTCCGTGCCATCCTCTGACGTTTTACGCTTGACGTTTTACTTCCCCGGTCTCACGCTCTGGCATTCTTTTCCCCGGTATGCCACTAATGGTCGCCAGTTTTTCCTTGACGAATACACAAACAGTAAGGAGGGCGTAGGTATGGCAAAGATGGTCAGTGGCAATGATCTCGTCGTTCGTTCACTCAAGGACGAAGGCGTGGATACGGTTTTCTATCTCACTGGCGGACCGATGGTGGATGTGGCGACGCGCTGCATCGAAATTGGCTTTCGTTCGGTTGATGTCCGTCACGAGCAAGCCGCGGCGATGGCGGCGCATTCGTATAGTCGCGTGCTCGGCAGACCTGGTGTGTGTTTTGCCGCGTCGGGTCCGGGGGCGACAAACTTGATTACGGGCGTCGGCAATGCCTTTCTTGATGGCGTGCCGGTGATCGCACTCGGCGGCGCGAGCGCGTTGTCACAATCTGGCATGGGCGCGTTCCAAGAGATGGACCAAGTCGGCATGTTCAAGCCGATCACCAAATGGGCGGAACGGGTGATGGATGTGCGTCGTGTTCCTGACATCATCAACAAAGCGTTTCGGGTCGCGACCAGCGGACAGCCAGGGCCTGTCTACATTGATCTTCCGGGTGACGTGCTGTACCGCGAAGTCGATGAGAATGAAGTCCTCTTCCCCAAGCGACCCCATAGCGTGCCGCGCGTTTCCGGTGACCCCGATCTGGTGAAAAAAGCGATTGCCCTGCTGAAAGGTGCGCAACGTCCAGTCGTTATTACTGGTACTGGCATTATTTGGTCTAAGGCGATGGCGGAGTTGAAAGAGTTCGTGGAGATGAGCGGCATTCCGTTCTACACTACGCCGCAAGGCCGTGGAGTGATTGAAGAAGATCACAAACTGAGCTTTCTTGGCGCCCGTAACCAAGCCTGGAAAGAAGCCGATGCGGTCCTCTTTGTCGGCACCCGCCTCAACTTCATCGTGGGGTTCGGCTTGCCGCCCCGGTTCGCCGAAGGCGTCAAAATCGTCCAGGTGGATATTTCGGATGAAGAGATTGGGCGCAACCGTCCGGTGGATGTGGGCATCGTGGGCGACGCGAAAATGGTGCTGCAACAGTTGACCAAAGAAGGGCGCGATGCGTTCCACGGGCGTCAAGAACTGGCGTGGGTTGATACGTTGCGAGCCTACGACAAACGCGGGAACGAAAAATCCCAGGCATTGCTCAATACCGATCAGACCCCGATCCATCCCCTGCGTCTCTGTAAAGAAGTCCGTGACTTCATGGATCGCGATGCCATCATTGTCGTCGATGGCCATGAGATTCTGAACTTCGCACGCCAATCCATTCCCACGCATTCGCCTGGACACCGCGTCAATGCTGGCCCGAACGGGTGTATGGGGGTCGCGGTGCCGTTTGGGCTTGGGGCCAAGGTCGCCAAACCGAACACGCAGGTGATCGTACTCAGTGGCGATGGCTCGTTCGGCATGAATGGCATGGAAATCGACACGATGGTCCGGCAAAACATCCCCGCGCTTATCGTCATCAGTAACAATGGTGGCTGGGCCGGGCAGGGCGTGATGAACGCTGGCCGTGATCTTGGCTACAGCCGCTATGACAAGATGGCGGAAGTGTTTGGTGCGCATGGAGAATATGTCGAGCGGGCACAGGATATTCGTCCAGCCCTCGAACGGGCTGCCAAGTCAGGTAAACCGGCAGTGGTAAACGTTATCACTGATCCGAAAGCGCGTTCGTCAACCGTTTCCTTTGCCGCGTATCGAGCGATCTAACGCCCGTCCACGCGCATATCGGGCTCTGGAAAGCTGTGTCATAGGGTGGGTCGCGACCCACCCTATGCACTCACAGTGACCCCTCAGTCTTTTTTCAAGAGCACGACGTGGTCAATTCGGTCCGCTTTGTCATACCGCACTTCGTAAGCCATCTCGGTCCCATCGAAAATGCCTTCAGCGGGGGTGCTCACGACTTCCCACAGACCAAGCGTGACAACGTCCGCCGCCCCGTGGAATACCGCCCTCCCGGTTTTTACCGCAGTGCTGTATCCTTGGATGAATCGGAAAATTTCGTATTTCTGCCCCTCACGCACTTCGCTGGCGGTAGGCATGCCAAATTCAGCTAATAGTAGGCTCCGGGGGGTCCCGACCCGAAACAATCCGACATCCTTTGCGCTAGGCTGTGTCGCCGCCATGTAAACCGAACAGCCCGCATTCGCCAGCACCAACACCAGTACCAGCCCCCAATATCGCTTCATCTCTTCCTCCCTTTGCTTTTTCCCTCACATACCGATTGCTGTTAGCGCTCTTTTTCCAAGGGGTCTTTAATGTCTCTGGCGAACTGTTCCATGTTGTCAACGACATCCTGAACATCGGACTGAAATACACGAGGAATGAACATCATGCTCACGCCAGCCGCTTCGTACTGTTTGATGTTCTCTTTTGTGTATGGAACCCGGTTGTTGACGTTAATGGTAATGGCGAAGTCCGAAAAATTCTTTCCAGCTTTCGCGCACATCTCACGGAGGGTCTTGGCTTTTGTCGCCACCTCTTCCGGGGTTTCCCAGACCGCGTGCCAGCCGTCACCGAGGCTGACCGCGCGTTTCAGGGCTGGCAGGGAGTTTCCGCCAAACCAAATAGGTGGATGGGGTTTCTGGCGTGGCTTTGGGGCGAATTTAATCCCGGAAAAGTCGAAGAACTTGCCATGAAACTCCGGGTCTTCCTGGGTCCAACACGATTTCATCGCCAACAGGGCCTCGCGGGTTTGCGCGGAACGGTCCTTGAGGTTCTGCCGCAAGACCCGGAATTCTTCCTCCAACCAGCCAACCCCCACGCCGAAAATAAATCGACCCCCGGACAACACATCCAACGAGGCCACGATTTTCGCCGTGACGATGGGATCACGGTAGGGCACAATGACGACGCTGGTGCCCAATTTGATGGTCTTGGTGACGGCCGCCGCGTAACTCAAAACCGTAAAGGGTTCGAGCAGTGGATTGGTGGGATCAAGCGGCAATTTGCCGTCCGGGGAATAGGGATAGGGGGAGCGGAGTTCCGTGGGAAAGATGATGTGGTCGCTCACCCACAACGAGTCATAGCCCAATTCTTCGGCGCGTCGGGCGGCGCGGGCGATTTTTTCGCCTTCGATCATCTTGCCACTGGCGATCAAATGGACACCAAAACGCATACGATTTCCTCCTTTGTTGTCTCAACGGGTTTAGTGACTCACCTTACGCAGCTGATGACCCTAATATGTTGCAAGAACGGCACTCGCCAGCATCACGTCTACATTATGGTGGTCAAAAACTCCAAATTTTACGCGACCTGCGTAAGGTGAGTTAGTGAGTGAAAGGCTGCCGCCGCTGAAACGGCACCCAGCGGGGGACCGCGGCCTGGTACGCTTGGTAGTCCTCGCCGAAGCGATGCGCCAAGCGCGGCTCCTCAATCGTCGTGACATACCAATTGGCCAGGATCGCGACGAGCCCGGCGTACAGCGCCAGCAGAGCGGACTGCATCCACAAGGCTTCTCCACAGATCATCAGCCACGCACCCAGCCATATTGGGTGTTGCACATGGGCGTAGGGACCCGCGACCACCAGGCGACGTGGGGACACGGGTGGCCAGAGTGTTCCCGCGCCACGGTGCATCAGGTAATAGGCACCAGAAAATGCCACGCCGAGACCGGCGAGAAACAGCAGTCCACCACCATACGCCGCCATCGTGCCGAGCCGCGCAACGGTTTTTTCTTCCAGCCGCGTCAGTTGCCACGGGAGAGCCACGAGCAGGCCAAGTCCGAAAATGAAGATGCCGAGAGTCCGGCTGGACGCGGACATCGTTACTCACCACGAAATGTCGGTTTGCGTTTTTCCAACATGGCCAGCACGCCTTCTTTCGCGTCAGCACTTTTCCGCGCACGGCTCACGATTTCGTGGAGGTCGTCGTTGGGGATCGTCTCACGCAGTGAGATGGTGCGGAGAATGACCTGTTTCATGCCCGCGAGCGAGAGTGGGGCATTGTCGGCGATCGTCCGTGCGAGCGTCATCGTGGCGCTTGCCAATTCATTGGCGGGAACAAGCTGATGAACCATACCGATTTCATAAGCGCGTTTGGCGTCGAGGGGATGGCCGGTGAAGAGAATCTGCTTGGTAAAAGCTGGCCCCACGATTTCGATCAGTTTCTGGCTGAGGATAAAAGGAAGCACGAGGCCAAGACGGGCGAGGGGCATACCAAACCGGGCAGCCTCGGACACGACGCGCAAGTCGCAATGCAACGCCAGTTCGCAGCCTCCCGCGAGCGCGTCTCCTTGGACCATCGCGATCGTCGGGTGGCGCGACCGTTCAATCTGTTGGAATACTGTAATGACCCCGGATTCGGGATCGGCATTCCCTTGCTGGCGGGCACTGAGCTCCCGCAAATCCAGACCGGAGCAGAAGGCTTTTCCTTCGCCCCGAATAACGATGACGCGAACCGTCGGGTCGGTTTCGAGCTGGGTAAACGTCCGCGTGAGTCCGTCAAGCACGATGGTATTGAGTGCGTTGCGTTTTTCTGGTCGATTGAGAGTCACGGTTGCGATCCCATTATGAACAGCGCAAAGAATTTCCGACATAACAGCCTCCTGATTTGGCGTGGGTGCGCCCCACATAAGCCTGTTCTGACCGGGAGGTCAAGGTGAATGAACTGACGAAGCGATAGCGCTCAACACAAAAAAGGGTCTACTCATGCCTCTCCTGCATATCCTCCTCCTCGAAGACACGACCTTTCATGCTGAGCTGATTGAAGCCACGCTGACAGCGAATGATTTGCCATGCGTTATCGTGCGAGTCGAACGACGTGAGGAGTTCCTCGCGGCTCTTCACGGACAGTCCTTCGATGTGATCCTGGCGGATTACCTGCTCCCGGATTTTGATGGACTCACCGCGCTACGGCTCGCGCGTGAGCATGTGCCCGATACGCCGGTCATCATGGTGTCCGGTGTATTAGGAGAAGAGTCCGCCGTTGACGCACTGAAAGATGGCGCGGTCGATTATGTGCTGAAGACCGGCTTGTCGCGATTGGCGCCCGCCGTACGGCGGGCTTTACGTGAGGCGGAGGAGCGCAAAGCGCGCCGGCAGGCGGAAGCCGCGCTGCGTGAAAGCGAAGAACGGTATCGCACCCTCTTTGATAATGCCATTGATGGCATCGTGGTTGGCGCCCTGGATGGAACCATTCTCATGGTCAATCGCGCAGTGGAGAAGTTGTTGGGCTTCACGCGCGCGGATCTCATTGGTCGCCCTGGGCGTGAATTTCTGCGGCCTCCTTCGGATGTTGTCGTGAGAGAACAAATTCGTAGTGTGCTGGCCGGAAGAGATTCGGGGTTGGCTGAAGTGGAAGTCTTGCGCAAGGATGGCAGTGTGCTCACCGTCGAGGTGCGCTGTGGCGTGGTGCAGGATAGCCACGGGAAACCCGCCATAACCCAGATTTTCTTCCGCGACATCTCGGAGCGGAAAGCGATAGAGCGGCAGCGAGCTGATTTCCTGGCGATGCTCACCCACGACATTCGTAATCCGATCGCCATAATCCTGAGCTACGCGGAACTCCTGTTGGAAGCGCTCCAGAAAGAGATATCCAATGATCAGATCGATATGCTCCACCGCCTCCGGCACAATGCCCTCTCTCTCCACTCCTTAGTCACCAACTATTTAGATTTTTCACGAATTGAGGCAAAGGCCGTAGAGACCGTCACGGAACCAATCGTCCTCAACGAGGTGGTGCGTCGCGTGGGGGATTTGTATGAGCCTGATGCCACCCGTAACGGTCTTCGCCTCCAGTTTGCGTTGTCTGAAGGGGCACCGCGGGTGGCTGGGGGGGTGATCGCTCTTGAGCGTGTGTTCGCGAACATCGTCACGAATGCGATCAAGTTCACGCCGAGTGGAGGCTCCATCACTATTCGGTCTGAACTACGAGGAGACGAGGTGGTGGTGACCGTTGCCGACACGGGGCCGGGTGTTCCTGTCGAGGAGCGGGCGACGATTTTCGAGAAATATCGCACGGGAGGGAAAAGTGGCGGACGAGAGGGGACCGGACTCGGCCTCTTCATTGTCAAGTCGTTAGTTGAGACGCATGGGGGGAGAGTCGCAATCAACTGCCCTCCGACTGGGGGAACTGAGGTGATTGTCACCCTTCCCGTGCTCACTTCCTAGTGCTTTGTCAAACCTTAATTTTCGGGTAATCATAACGCCACTCTTTAAGTTTTGTTCGATGGAATGGCCGAGGCAACCCGAATTTTTAGCCCTGACAAAGCACTAGTAGCCTCGCAAGTTAGATTTGATGGGTAGACAGCAGAGGCGTCATTCCCGCGGAAGCGGGAATCCAGGAGTAATTGCTCCAAAAGTCCGGGTAAAATAAGAAAATTCGGAAGGCAACTTCATATTTTTCAATAAGTTACAGGTGGGTCACAGTTTGTTTACCCGGACTTATTGAGCAATTACATCCAGGAGATATAACCGTAGGGAAGTGCATATTTTTCCTGGATGCCATCCTGCGCCGGCATGACGGACCCGAACCCATCAAAACTACTTGGACGGAGTATTTGAGCACCACCCTTCCGCGTCTTTATTCTTGGGGATTTCCTGAGCGGACAACGTTCTGTTGTACAGAGCCGAAGCCTAATCAAAGTCTATGGTCGTGTCTCCATAGCGGACATCTCTTTCGGATTATCATGTATGTCAATTTTTTGTCATTTTTTCTTGCTCAATGCCAGTGGCTGCCGTCAATTTTGTGGCGCGAGATTTTTTATTTTGAAAACCCATTGAAAATAGCGAACTTGGAACAGGCTCCGTTCGGCAGCAAATTTGCTTCTTGTAGGGCTAAGTCCTGTACTAATTAAAATATCTGAGCATTTTTATCTGTATACTTACCGTTCGCTCATTTTGAGAACAACTTCTAAGAATTGCTAAACTGAGTTATTCCAATGGGTTAGAAACGATAGGGCGTGGTTCTATCAGAACTACCCTCTTCAGGTTGGTGTCCACATAGTCCTTGAACTCACTCGTTTCAT
>CAMBFS010000068.1 GCA_945865755.1 Klebsiella pneumoniae | reverse complement strand
GCAGAATAATCAAAGGTTCGTACGATAACAGCCAACTTCCAGCACGGGCTTATTGTAAAAGGTCGGCAGGCGAATGTAGACCAGGCCCAGCAAAACTCCTTAAAATCAAGTGATTTCTTGGATTTACGAAAAGTGTCCTGACATCAGGTTGGTCATCGAGCTTTACACGGTGCCGGTGGGTACATTTCGTCACGTCACGACAGGGTTCGAGAAATACAGTTGTGAAAAGGAGGTGATGTCATTTGCTTGTTGAAGTGCTCTGACGGTGGCAGCGGAAATTCGTGCAAATGCGCGAGGAATTGGCCACAACCCGTAAACAAGTAGGGTTCACCTACGCTCTTATTCGACCAAGGAGGTTGTTATGAATCACACGCAAGGTTGCAAGTTGCTCACTATCGTAGGCATTACGCGTTCTCTTGTCCTGATCCTGACTGTGCAGTTGGTCTCGGTCTCAGGGGCTAGCGCTGGGCAGCAGTTTTCGGATTGGGGAGAGGGGTTCCTGTCACTGAAATTAATACGGCAGCAGGCGAAGGGTGCACGATCGAATCACCGAATGGCAAAGAACTCTACGTGGCCTCGAATCGGACCGGTACCTTGGGTGCCAACGACATCTGGGTAGCGAAGCGGAAAAATCGCAAACAACCTTGGGGGGAGCTGAAGAATCTGGGAGAGCCGGTCAACTCTGCCGCGGCTGATTTTTGTCCGACTCCCTTGCCTGATAAATGGCTCTTCTTTGTGTCGGAACGGACAGGAGACAACACCTGTAATGCTGGCCCAGGGAAACCAGACATCTATCTGGTTCGTGGGAGTCTTGAACGTGGTTGGGGAACGCCGCAGCACCTCGGCTGTGCTCCAGCGGGTCCAAACTCCACGGGCGCTGAGTTCAGTCCATCCCTCATTGAGGCGGAAGGTGGTTCGTTTCTCTTTTTCTCCAGTGACATTGATGACAATGACGGTGATGCCGTTGCAGGTGAGCACGACATCTACGTGAGTGTGGTCAACAAAGACGGGAGCTTCGGAAAGCCAGAGCGCGTTCAGGAATTGAGTACCGACTCTGACGACCGTTATGTGAACGTCAGCGACGACGGACTCGAAATCGCGTTTAGCTCGAACCGGCCGGGTGGAGCTGGCAGTCTGGATGTGTGGTACTCGTCGCGCAGCAGGGTGCGTGCCCCCTGGTCACCGCCGGTCAATGTGGCCGCTGTCAATACTTCCAACCCCGAGACCCGACCGACTTTCTCGTGGGATGGCAAGCGCCTCTATTTTGGTCGAACCATCAGTGGGAACGGTGACACCTACGTCAGCACGCGCTCGAAGGTCAAGGACTAGAAGTGATGAGAAGGTCGGGTGGGTCATGACCCACCCGACGCGGGGATTAGCCCCTCGCGCCTCCGATTGACGGAGTAGTAGCGGACTTCTTCACTTGTGACCCGGATGACCTTCCCCATCCGCTGCGCTTTTATCCGTAATTCTGAAGGTCGCGCCCCAACAACTGTTCGTCTCACATGATCATGCGGCGGATTCGAGTTCGGGGAGGGTTTTCAGAAACTGCTTTGTCACCAACCGCACGGCGTCTAAGATTGCAGCCTGTGGAACGCGGCCACGGTACCCCTGAACAAGGTCGTCTCGCCTTTCTCCCGCAGCTAACCGCTCTAGCGCCCCGGTGATTTCGATGCGGGTATATTTGAACGTCGGGCGTCCTCCGCATACACCTAATACACCTATCGCTCGTACAACATGCTTGCCGAGAGGGTAGTATTGATACGACTCTCCGCCAACTATTTCTGTCACCAGTTTCGGCATAATCGCTGCTCCTCAGATACGAGTGAGGGCATTGTGCACTGTGGAGGCTTTCGGAAACAAGCAGGGGACACAAAAGCATCGTTCGCAAGACCATCTTCAAACTGAGAATTGCCTCTCTAGACTGCCTGTCGGTCCTATGGCATGGTTCGCTACGATAGCAACTGAGTGAACGTTCATCCAACCTCATCACACGAATCTATTTAAGGAGGGCGAATATGCCGACATTTGACACGATCATTAAGAGCGGAACCATTGTCGATGGTACGCGGACCCCGCGCTACATCGGCGATGTTGGTATCAAGGATGGAAAAATCGCCGAACTGGGCACGCTCCGCGCCAGCGACGCGACAAAGACCATCGACGCGCACGGCCTGGTGGTCTCACCGGGGTTCATTGATCTCCATACCCACTACGATGCCCAGATCAACTGGGACCCCTATTGCACGATCGGCAGTTGGCATGGGGTGACCTCGTTGGTGCTTGGCAACTGCGGGTTTGGGTTCGCGCCGTGCAAACCGGAACTGCGTGACCGTGCCATGTTGACCATGTCCCGCGTTGAAGCGATTCCTTTCGAATCAATGAAAGCCGGGATGAAGTGGGACTGGGTGACGTTTCCCGATTGGCTCAATTTCTTGGATGGCACGCCCAAAGGCGTCAATGTGCTGAGCTATGTGCCGCTCGCACCGGTGATGATCTGGGTCATGGGACTCGAAGCCGCGAAGAGCCGCCCCGCCACCGAGAAAGAACAGTTGGAGATGTGCCGTATCCTCAATGAAGCCATGGATAGTGGTGGCTGTGGGTTTTCGGCCCAGCGCCTCGGCAATGGATTTATCTCGGTCCAGCGTGACTACGATGGCACACCGATGGTCACGGATACGATGTCCGACGAGGATATGTTGGCATTCGCTAGAGTCTTGGCCACACGCAAGGAAGGGTTCATCCAGCTCACGCAGGCCAGTGAGAACTTTGAGAAGGATATGCGCTTCTACGATCAGTTGGCCGAGGTGTCGGGCCGACCGATTCTGTTTAACGCGACGGCAGTGCGCGACGACCGTCCGAGT
Organism: Klebsiella pneumoniae; assembly: GCA_945865755.1. Lineage (GTDB taxonomy): Bacteria > Desulfobacterota > Binatia > Bin18 > Bin18 > JABFSC01. Next base: position 15,368 of record CAMBFS010000068.1, on the reverse strand, counting down.
CTGCACCGCCGCACGATGCGTTGGATTGAAAAGACTAACCAAGAAGGACGACGTATCTATAATCAGTGCGGTACTCTCCGTCAGGGATTCGTCCTGACATACGCGGATTGGAACTTGTTTGATGGGAGCGACGTATGGCGCGAATTGACGATGGGCACGCCGACCGAGCGGCTCCAGAAGTTCAAGAATCCCGCGCTCCGTCAGGCGTTGCGTGTGGAATACGATGCTGGTCATACGCCGATCGTGACTGGGTCGATCAAGGACTTCATGATCGAGTCGGTGAATGACGCACAGTTCCAGAAATATGTCGGCATGACGGTTGAGCAGATCGCCACGATGGAGAATAAACACCCCATTGATGCGATGATCGATTTGGCGATCTCGGATGACATGAAGACGGAATTCATCACGCCGGCCCGTAATCAACGCGAGGATTTCGCCACGGAACTGATGTCCTCTGAGTACAGCATTCCCGGTGTCTCCGACGGTGGCGCGCACACGAAGTTCACCACGCTAGGCACCTATCCGACTGACCTGCTGACCTGGATGGTGCGTGACGCTGGCTTTATGAGTCTGGAAGAGGCGCACTATCGGTTGAGTGCGTTGCCAGCGAAGTGCGCGGGTTTCCAAGACCGCGGCGTGTTAAAACAAGGGGCTCCGGCGGATGTCGTGGTCTACGATCTAGAGAACCTGAAAGTGACACCGGAAAAGATGGCGGTTGTTCACGACTTTCCGGCTGGCGAGTGGCGGCGTGTTCAGTACGCTGAAGGCTATCGTTGGATCATGGTCAACGGGGACGTGACCTTCGAGGACGGCAAGTGCACCAATGCCACTCCTGGCAGACTCCTCCGCCACGGACGGGGGTAGCAGATAGGGGTTAGGGATTAGGGGCTAGGGGCTGGGTGGGGAATAGTTCCCCCAGCCTTATAGCCCTCTTGATTCGACCATAGTGGAGAGAATCTGATCGGGGTGTCGCATGCGACGCCCCGATTTTTTGTTGGTTTCGGCAATAGTAGTGAAGTTGCTTCCAGGTGCCCGCTCTCGGCTGGGACAATGGCATGAAGTTCAGGGGAATCCGAAGTTCCCTCTCCCGGCTGGGAGAGGGCTAGGGTGAGGGGGATCAAGTGACTTTTCCTTATTGTCTGTTTTCAACAACATTTCCCCGGTTCGCAACATGCTCCCGCATCCGTCGTCGCTCGGTACTCCAAGCCTTTCGTTTCACGAGGATTGCGCACGCTGTCGCGCGTGCAATCGAATGGTTGCGCATCTTCCACCGCGATGGGTGTCAGCGGCTGCACGGGAATGATGTCGCGCGCATACGGCTCTCTGGTATAGAGGCGGAACGTCTTCTCGCAGACCGCCATCGGTACCCCGCGTAGGAGCGTGTGGCCGTCATCATCCTTCACCTCACTCCACGGCCCTTTGTAGATCACCGCTTGATTGCAATCCCAACACGGACCCTGCTTGCCCTTGTATGCGGTGACAGTGACCGAACGGAACTCAATGCCTTCCACTGTTCGCCACGGCTGTTCGTCGCGTTTCAGAATTTCGATCCCGTGGAAGCCCATGTCGGCGAAGGCTTGCAGGAACTCGTGTTCTTGGAGCGCGCCGGAGATACAGCCGCTCCAGAGGTCCGGGTCATTCTTGAGATGCGCGGGCACGGGCTCATCGGCCACGATGTCCGAGATGACCGCCCGCCTTTGCGCAAGACGCGGAATATCTCACCAAAGAGTTGGCGCTTGTCGTCGTCTTGCACCAAGTTGAGGACGCAGTTGGAGACCACCACTTGTGAGGCGATGTAGCAGATTTTGCCCGTGCCGCTGCCCAGATCGAGTACGGTCTCGCCGGGGCGCAGATACCGCGATGGATCACCGCAACCATAATCCTTCTCCATAATCTCTTGTGGCAATATCGCCAGATACCGTGGGTCATAATCCACCGGACAACAGAGCGCGGCTTCGGCCACCTGGGCACCCGCCGCATAGCGATTTCGTACCGCTTGTTCGATGCTCACTTCAATTGCCATGAGAGCCTCCTTTCGTTTTGCAAGGCCTGAAACTAGCAGGAGATGAGCGAAGTGGCCCAGAAGGTGGCGAGGGGGATTGTTGTTGCTGGAGATTCGGGGGAAACGAGCAGCTTATTTGGGGTGGGGGATAATCGTAATAATCGCGTAGATGTCATCTTCAATTTGGAAGTGGAAGCGATAATTGTCGTTGACACGAGCTTGCCAGATGTCGCGCCGCTCGTCGTACTTCTTCGCACGCAAGGAGGGGTGACGAAGGTTTTGTAAAAGCAGCGCGATCTGTTTATCAACCCGTGCCTGAAGGGTTGGAGAGAGGAGGTCGTAATCGCGTTCTGCTTTCGCGGTGAAACGGAACTTCATCGGTTTTTGAGGTAGCGCTTAAATTCCTCAATTGTGTGGAAAGTCGGACTTACTCGTCCGTTATGGAGATCGTCGAGTCCTTCGGCCAGATGCTTTTCCACAAATGTCCGAGGCGTGAGGATCAGCGTGTTTCCGCGTCGCTTAAACTCAATGCGGTCGCCTGGCGCAAGTCCGAGTTCATCATGGAGTTGTTTCGGGATCGCCACCTGTCTGCTCGCCCCAATTCTGGCCGAGAGTCGCGGGCGCGGGGATTCACGTTTTGCTTGGGTTTTCATGGGTTTGTATTGTATGCTCCTCAAGCGAAAAGCCAAGAGTGGAATCCTCCTTTTTCTTCGGGCGGCTACGTGCGTGTTGGGCCAACAATGGCGCTTCCGGTGCTTGAGTGGAACTTCCCCTTCTCTTGTCCTCTCCATCCGCGCGCGTTATACGAATGCAGTCATGGCCGAAACTCGGAAACTCACCGCGCTGCCTCGTGCTGAAGATGTGCTGTCGCGCCTCGAAAAAGGGCCGCTCGCGCCACTGTATCTCTTCTATGGGGAAGAGCCGTATCTCATTCAGCAGGCGGTCTCTCTCGTGTGTCAACGCATGGGGAAGGGCACTGCCGTGCGGACCTTCCATGCTGGGGAGGATTCGCTCGATTTGCTGCTCGAAGCCTGGGGTGTCCCGTCACTGTTCGCGACCAAGGATGTGATTGTCCTCAAAAGCGCGGAACGCCTCAAAGCCGCGGATCGAGAACGGCTCGCCAACGAGGTCGAACGACGCGATGCCACGCAACCGCTGATTGTGTGTGGACATGGGCGGCTTGACCTGTCGTACAAATTCTTCGAGCGCTGCGCCACAATTGGCGTGGCGGGTGAGTTTCGACCGCCATTCGCCAATCAGGTGCCAAGCTGGGTGCAGCGGTTCGCACGGGAGCGTCAGGTGCGGGTGACGGAAGACGCCGCGTCGTTGCTCGCCGACCTGGTGGGCGCGGACCTCTTCGCGCTCGCGAGCGAACTGGACAAGCTAATCGCCTTTGTCGCCCCGCGCACGTTGGTGGAGATCGAGGATGTCACCGCCTGTGTCGGCGATGTGAATACGGCGAGTGTGTTTGACTTGGCCGACGCGCTTGGGCAGCGCAATCAACCGAAAGCGCTGGGACTCTTTCGTGAAGTCTTGAGGGATGACCGCGAGGCCGTGCCGGTGCTCCAGGCGCTGGTGAGCCATTTTCGACGGTTATGGCAGGTCAAGGAGCTGTTGGCGAGCGGAATGCCGGAGTCTCAGATTGAGCGCGCCGTCAACGCGCGTGGGTTGCGGTTGCGGGCGTTGCTGAGTCAGAGTCGCCTCTTTTCGGCGACGGACCTCCGTCTCTTGTTTCGCCGGATGGCGGAGCTGGATGTAATTTTCAAGTCGGCGAGAACCTCGCCCGCCGCGTTATTTGATGAATTGGTCTTCGCCGTGTGTCGGCGTTCCGGGTAGAAGGTGCATTGTGGCAGGAAAAAGCGCGCAACCCATGCGCACGTGGAATGAAGAACAACTTGATTTCCCGTTCTTTACCGGAACGGACGCCACTTCGGAAACCGTGGCGGAATCGCAGCCCCTGGATTCGCTGCAATTGGCGCGGTCAACTGGTCGCGCCCGTGGGTTAGCGAACGCCATCGCGCAGACGCGCTCGGCGTTACTGGGGGCGCCGATCGAGGAGGTATCCGCGCAATTGCTGCCGCTGTTGGAATTTTGCGAAGCGGCGCTGACGCGGGCATTGGATACGGTGCCCTTGCGTGGTGTGGCGGGCAAATTGTTTTCGACCGAGGAGTATCGCAGCTTGCGCGGGATCGGCCAGGCGCAATGGCTGTTGGCGGAGCGGTACGGTGCCCATGAGAGTGAGACGGTGGAGAAAGAACCTCGGAAGAAGAAAAAGGCGAAGTCGGAGCCGAGGCACGTTGGCGATCCTCATTGGTGAGGACTATGCCCGTGCCCCTGCGATCATCCGCCCAATCACCCCTTTCAACGGCAGTTTCTCACGCAGGGTCTCCACGCTGGTGATGATCACTTCCATCCCATGTCCGATGATGTCCGCGTTCTCAGCGGCCTCCAGCGCTTCCGCCAGACGAATGCTCGCCACCGTCAAGAGCGCCTCGCTCTCATGGGGACTCTGTGATGCCCCAAGGGCGAAGAAGCCATATTGGATCGCGCGCGCATTGTAGAGGTGCAGCAAATCGGTTTGCGTCTCCTCTTGTTCGTCCTCCTCTTCCTCGGGACAGGCTGCCTGGACAAAAGCAGGGATGGTGGCCCCAACGAGCGCGCTCATCAGCGAGTGTCGCAGAGTCGCGGCGGTCTGTTCGGTGACGGTCGCGCGCAAGGCGGCGGAAGCGACCCGATCACAGATATGGAGCAAAAGCAGGAGACATTCGGCGATGCCCGATTGTTCCTTGATCGGCCCAGTGAATGGGTCCTTGGCGATTTCCTGTGTCACTTCGGGTGAGCGTTTGAACGCGTCCCAGGACGCGGTGGCCAAGTCGAGCATCTTGGCGCTGAGGTCCTGGAGATCAGGTGATAAGCGGCTGTGAACATCGGAGAGTTTCATAAATGGGTGCTTCGCCTCGGTGTTGATTTCGGTAAGATGCGATGGTGCCCAAAAATCCAGGAGAACGCAATGAACATGAAGGAACGTGCATGACAGAAAAAGTCCCAACGGATTCCTATCGGGAAACTTCGCTAGCGCGACGCGTCCGCTTCGGTCGGTTTCTCCTCGTCGCGCGAATGGTGGTGCGAATCTATGTTGGCTACAAATGGGCGCAGTTGCGTGGTCGGTTTATCTCCCAGCATGGACAAGAAGAGCGTTATGCGCGCCATCATCGCCGCAGCGCCGAACTGATTTACCGCACGGCCTTGCGACTCGAAGGATGGCTGGTCAAAGCCTGTCAGTTCATCGGCACCCGCGCCGATATTCTTCCCCCTGAATATGTCGAAGTGTTGTCCCGGTTACACGATCAGGTGCCGCCGCGCCCCTTCGCGGTGATGAAACAGCGCATCGAAGAGGAACTCGGCAAACCGGTCGCCGACGTGTTCTCCTCCTTCAATACGGAGCCCATCGCGGCGGCGTCACTCGCGCAAGTGTACAAAGCGACTCTACATGATGGGCGCTGCGTGGCCGTCAAAGTGCAGTATCCCGACATCGCCACGCTGGTTGATCTTGATGTGCGCAATGTCGCCTTCTTTGTTGAGTGGCTCGCGCGCCTTGAACCGCGCTTCGATTTCCGTTTCGTGGTCCGTGAGCTACGCCGCTATATTCCGCTTGAGCTGGACTTCGTGCATGAAGCCAAGAACGCGGACATGGTGCGTGAGAATTTCGCCAGTCGTGGCGACGCGGATGTGTTGGTGCCGCGTATCCATTGGGATTTGACCACGTCACGACTCCTGGTGATGGAGTTCATGGACGGGATTAAAGTCACGGACGTCGAGGCGTTGCGGAACGCGGGAATTGACACGCGTGTCGTCGCGCAGAAACTGACCGATGCCTATCTCCAACAAATTCTCGTGGACGGGCTTTTTCATGCGGACCCGCACCCTGGCAACTTGCTGGTTCAGCCCGGCCCGCGTCTGGTCTTCCTTGATTTTGGCTTGACCAAGGACCTGCCGCCGGAATTTCCCGCCGAGATGGCGCGGTTGATGACCGGGATTGTTCTGCAAGACGCCGAGGCGATTGTCGCTTCGTTCCGCCGGTTAGGGTTTGTGACCAAGAAAGGGGGGACGGCAAGTTTGCTGGTGCTCGGCGAGGCCATGTTGGGACATTCGGTGAAGGAGAACAAATCCTACGCGGACCCAGAGATGGTGGACCGGTTTAACGCCGAGATGTCCGAAGCGATGCGCAAGGACCCGATTATCGAAGCGCCGGGGGACTTAGTGCTGGTGGGGCGAGTGATGGGATTGCTGAGCGGGGTTGGGAAGCAACTGGGATCGGATGTGAACTTGTTCGCGACCTTGATGCCGTACCTTGTGGCCCACAATAAAAACCCCGACAGTGTCACGCCCTAAGGAGAGCGTCCCGCCGGTGAAAGCGGGCTGTCGGGGATTCGGTGGTGCCTGGATGCCTCCAAGCGACCACCCCAAATACGTCTAGGGTTCGTCGGCCTTAGGAGGCCACCACCTCACAACTCACCGGTATAGATTGCATGCTGGATCACCTCCTTCCTCAGCGCACCAGTTCGCGGGTCCAGAATCCGCTGTCCCAGGAACCGACCGCCGAGTTGTCGGCCCGAGGGGTGGTCCACGTGAGTCCTACCGAATTGCAGGAGGCGACGTGCGTGGGGTGTGTGTGAACCCGACCAACGCCGCCACTCTACTCCGAAACGAAAAGCACGTCTAGTCTTTTTTCGCCAATCAATCCCTTCGTGGGAATATGCCCCAGCGAGCTGTGTTTGTCTCTTCCGTCCGTTTCCCCGTTTCCGGGTGTCCTGCTCTTGCGAGAACGGACCCGCGGCTATATAGTCCGCTCACATTTTTCTATGGCATACTTTCACGCTACAGCAGTATTCGAGACTCGTGGGGCATCACAAGAAGACGCGGATCGCGCGGCGCTCGCGGTTTTCAAGTCGGTGCGTCATCCACGGGTGCATTTCCATGAACATGACACCAACGGTGGGCTTGGGCCGTTTCCGCCCGGCAAATCGTTGTATTTCACGACCATCGCCGAGTTTGACATCGAAGCCGCGCGAGAAGAACAGGCTGGCGAGATCGCGGATGAAGTGCTGGATGCGATCTCCACTGACGCCGCGCAATACCTCGCTCTGGGAATCGTGTCCGGCAGCCAGCGCGTGAGCCCAGAGCAACCCTTCGCGCGAGACGAAGAACCTCTAGCAGTGATGGCACCTGAGGCGGCGCGCGTCGAGCAAGAAGACCCCCAAGAAGACGTCGAAGAACCATACGAAGGGAAAGGGCGTCGCCCTCGTGGACGTCGCAGAAAACGTGGACCGGAGCGCGAGGCCCGACCTCCGGTTGAAGAACATCCACAAGAAGAGGAAGCCCCGGCTCCGCTCGCACGGCGAGTTCCGCCAGCGATCCCGGCTGGAGTTGAAGTGCTTGATATCTCGACGCCGTCCGCGCCGCCTCCGGCCGCACCGGTCGCACCGGTCGTACCTGCCCCTCGTGAAGAACAACCCCGGACCGTCACCGTGTCCGAGCTGAACATCGAAGCGCCTCGTCCCGTCACCATTGAGGCTCCTCGGACGGTTGCCATCTCCACGTTGAACATTGAGGCTCCACAAACCATTTCTCTTTCCGACCTGTTTGTTGAGGCGGCTCCCCCGGTCGCGCCGCCGCGCAGTTCGGCCATGATGCGCGTCACACTCACCGTGAATGTCAAGACATCGGAGCTGTCGAAGTCGAATGACCGGTTCCTGACGGACAGTGACCTGCTCGCATTAGCCTGCGCGGAGGCCCGGCGTCGTCACCCGGAACTGCCCGCCGATGTCGCGCCAGAATCGACAACGTCGCCACTGCCCGCCGGAGACACGCTGTTCCTGCTCACGTGGCACTTTGACCGTCCCATTCCTTCCGCGTCCGACGCTTCATAGCGATTGCGGTTCTCTCCCTGGCGCTGTCACCGAGGTGGCAGCGCCTCTTCCTCCTCCGCACTCCTCGCTTTTCCATGTGCCCGATGCTACATCACGGGCGTCATCAGTTTGTGCACGGAGGTACGTGGATATGGAGCATGGAACGGCTCATCCTCGAATGTTAGCTGACTGTAAAGTCCTGGATTTTACGCAATATCTCGCTGGTCCCACGGTCACGCGCCTCATGGCCGAGATGGGAGCGCAAATCGTCAAAGTGGAACAAGCCCCACTGGGAGACCCGGCACGGCTGCTCCCGTTCGTGAAGGAAGGGCGTAGCGCCTATTTCGTCCAGCAAAATCGCGGTAAAAAGAGCGTCTGTGTCGATTTCAATAAACCCGAAGGCGTGGAGTTGCTGCACTCGTTGGTGCGGACGGTCGATGTCGTTGTCGAGAATTTTGGTCCTGGCGTGATGGAGAAACGCGGGCTCGATTACGCCGCGCTCAAGAAAATCAATCCGAAAATCATCATGGTGTCGATTTCGGCGTTTGGTCGTAAAAGCCCACTGTCACATAAAGTGGGATACGACCTGATCGCCCAAGCGTTTTCGGGCATCATGCACATGACGGGCGAAGCCGATGGCCCTCCACAGTTTGTCGGTCTGGGGGTCGCCGATGTCAGCAGTGGTGTGCATGCGTTCGCAGCCCTCGGTTATGCCCTCTACTATCGCGAGAAGACCGGCGTGGGCCAGCATATTGATATGTCGATGATCGACGCGCTCTACCACATGCACGAGGTCAACATCCAGGTGCATACCATGACCGACGGACAGTACGTCCCCAAGCGGTCCGGGTCTCACCATCCGTTAGTCTGCCCAGTGGGAACATTCAAAGGGCCACAAGGGTGGATTGTGATCCTCGCGCTGGACCGTCAATGGGCGGGCGTGTGCAAAGCGTTGGGGAAACCAGAGCTGGAGCATGAGCCGCGTTTTGCCACTGGAGCTGACCGTGCGAAGCATCAGAAAGAACTGATTGCCATTATTGAGGAGTGGTTACAGTCGTTCCCGACCGATGAGGCCGCTTTGCAAGCCCTGGAAGAACAACGGGTGCCATCAGCGCCGGTCATGTCGATTGTAGACACGCTTGCCCACCCGTACTTCAAGGAGCGGCAGATGGTGCGCACGGTGCCCGACCCGATTCTTGGCGAGGTCACAATTCCTGGCTTTCCGTTCAAGTATTCAGAATTCCCCGATTTGCCCTATCTCCAAGCGCCGCTCCTGGGCGAGCACAACGCGGAAGTGCTTGAGCAGCAACTGGGATTCACGGCGGAACAGGTGGCGGCCTTGCGCGAGCAGGGGATTCTGCACGCGGCCCGCACGTAAGGCCGGATGGTTACGTTGGCGGGTTCACCACGTGACCGTCATCGGCCTCTCGCGCCCTTGCTTGGGAAGGACGACTCAGCATACAAAGGGACAGAAATTTTTCGAGCAGCATCTTTATAAAAGGAGGGAAGCATTATGGCGACAATCGCAACGGAACAGGTGGAAGTTTTTGGCAAGGGCGCGCTCCAAGCCGAAGGGGTCGTGGTTGATAAGGAAGGCAACGTCTGGGGTGGTGGCCGCAATGGCAAAGTGTACAAGGTCAGCCCAGACGGCAAGGTCCACGAGGTCTGCCAACTGCCCGAAGGCTCGATTCCGAACGGGGTGACTCTCGACCGGGCAGGAAACTTTGTCTACTGCGACCTGGGCAAACAGGCGGTGATGAAGTGCGCGCCGGACGGAAAGGTGTCGATGATCGTGGACCGCGTGGGCGACGTCAAGCTGACGCTGCCCAACTTCTGTAGCTATGACGCCGAAGGCAATCTCTACATCTCCAATTCCAGCACGTCGGACATCAGCAAGGTGCTGGAGGAGATTACCACTCCGTCTCCCAAGGGCGCGTTAGTGCGTGTCCGGCCCGACGGGCGTGGCGATGTGGTGGCCACGGGCCTTTATCTCGCGAACGGCACCGCGATTGATCCCAAGGAAGACGCGGTCTATGTGCTCGAAAGCACGCGCAACGATTGCCTGCGGATCGAGATCAAGAAAGACGGGAGCTTTGGCAAGCCGGAGATTTACTCCAAAGACTTTCCCGCGTTGCCGGATGGCATGGCGTTCGACGTGGACCGCAATCTGTACATCACGCTCCCGGCGTTCGTGACCAAAGAGGGGATGACCCCGGCGAACATCGTCATCAAGGTGGACACCGACGGTAAATGGTCGGAACTCATCAACGACCCGTCCGGGACGAAAACCATCTTCCCCACCAACTGCGCGTTCGGCGGTCCAGACATGAAGACCCTCTATCTCGCCAATCTCGAGGGAGAGCACTTCAGTCGCGTGAAGACCTCGTTCCGTGGGCACCCGCTGTATCATCAGCGATAGTTGTCGGTTGGCAATCGTATGAAGACACCCTGCGCCGACACGACGGAGCACGGCTTCCACCGTTCCACAGCAGGGTGGATTAAATCCTTAGCGTTAGTCAGAACCGAAAATTCCAGATGGAAGCGCAATACTCAATCGAACGAGCCCAACCAGAACACCTCCATACGCTCCCGGAAATCGAGCAGCAAGCAGCAGCTTTGTTTGAGGGGTGGAATGTCCCGAAGTCGGTGCTCGAAGACTCAACGCCGCTCGAAGATTTCGCAACTGCACAGGCGGCTGGCCTTCTATGGGTGGCGGTGTCCCCTCAGCATCAACCGGTGGGGTTTGCCCTAGTGGAGCGAGCGGATGCCGTGCTCCATCTTGAAGAACTTGATGTGCATCCATTGCATGGGCAGCGTGGAGTTGGGACCGCCTTGGTCCAGGCTGTGTGTGCTTGGGCACATGAGCAAGGCTATCGTGAGATTACTTTGACGACCTACCGGGACATCCCATGGAATGGGCCGTTTTACGGGCGCTTAGGATTTGTGACTCTCAAGGGAGCAGAGTTGTCGCGAGAGCTACAGGCCCGTGTGAAGACAGAAGCTGAGCGCGGGTTGGACCCTGAGCGGCGAGTGGTAATGCGCAAAGTATTGGGCGCCGGCTAACCCGTCGCGCCACCACGGATGAAAGTAGGGGCGGATCGCTATTCAATGAATTGAGGGACTTCGCGCGCTATGACAGCGCGGACGGACGGAAAAGGAATATGCGATGGCGGCACCGCTCTATGACAGTATCGGCAAGCAGTATCGGTTTGGGGCGAATCCGAAAGGTACGGGTTGGGCAGCGGCCTGCGGTCGTGGCGTTAGTGTGAAGAGTGAGGCCCAATCTCTCCGGCGGAACTTGCGGTTGTTTCTCGACGAACGCCTATCTCCCGCTTGAGGGCCGCGAGCGTCCGCGCATCCTCGACGGCTTGCCCTTCGCGCCTGAGCGTCGAGAAGGAAAAATCCTCGGCGCTCGCAGGGGTGAGCATCGTCTCGACGGTGGCTTCATGTTCAAGCTGAAGAATTGCTTCCCGTGCATGCTCCAGCGCGATGTCCACGTCTGGTGCGCCGCCCACGGATTGGTGCAGGACCTCGGACAATTGGAGCCGGGCTTCGGCATGCACCTTCCGCGCGAGCATCTCGCTCCGCTCGCTCTTCACCTGCTGGACGCGCTCCGCGAGTTCTTGCAAAGCTCCCTTGGCCTGCTCAGCTTGTTCGGTCAACTTCCGCAGCTTCTCCTCCCCTCGGTCAATGTCTTCAGACACCGTCCGCTTTTTGCGAATCAATCCGAGTGCGCGAGTATCCTCGTTGGCCAGCACGGCTTTCTCCAAGGATTGCTCTATGAGACGGAGGTCCGCTTGTTGTTGTCGCAGTTCGCTTTCGAGCCGGGTGCGTAGATAGGTGAGGCGTGCAACCGCTTCACGCAGTTGGGTGTAGTGCTGTGTCCGCTGCTCAATGGCGTCGGTATAGACCGCTTCTGGGTTGTGCGCTTCCGCCTGTCGCAGCGAGGTGCCGAGGCGGCCACGTACAAGGGATACCAAACGAGAGAACATGTTGTGTTGAGACATGGGGCTTCTTCCTTTCTGACGGAGGGGTTTCCTTGTGAAAGGAGCACGAGTGGTGCCAAGCTGTTTCCAGCAAACGCGGGAATGGCATAAGGAAAGGTCACTTGATCCCCCTCACCCTAACCCTCTCCCAGCCGGGAGAGGGAACTTTCAGAACCCTCTCACTTCATGCGGTTGTCCATCCGGGAGCACAAACCCGGAACCCGGAACCCGGAACCTAAAACTTGAAACTTGAAACGGCCTCACTTCATGCGATTGCCCTTTGACTGTGAACCGCGTTGACAGTCAACCGTCCACGTCGTTCACGGCCAAGGGGTCGAGGCTGAGGGTTTTCGCGCTATTTCACCCGCGTCGCGACGGCACGCTTCCTGCTCTTCATCCGATAAACGTTCACATCACGAAAGGAGTAGCGGATGAAGCAGCATGTATCTCTCAAGGAGTTAGTGACCGAGGTGGGGCTGGCGATACGGCGGCCCGAGGAGCTGGTGTTACGCTGGCGGGACGCTGAGGGAAGCGCGGGCCTGCCGTTGATTGGGGTGTTATTACTCAACGCCATCTTCGGATTGGCGGTATATGGCCTCACTATGCAACTCCATAATGGGGCGTGGGCGATGGGGCGGGCGGCGGTCCTGACACCGCTCGCGGCGGGAGGCGCGTGGATGATAGCGCTCCCCGCGCTGTACATCTTCAAGAGCGCGTGGGGGTCGCGATTACACGTCTACGCGACGATCCTCGCGGCCAGCGTCACCGTCTGTTTCGGCGCGTGGGCGATGCTCGCGAGCGTGCCGATCTCGTGGTTCTTTAGTCTATCGTTACCGTTTCCCACCATTCGCGCGCTGACCAATATCGTCATCTTCGCTGGTGTCGGGGTGTGCATGGCGGACGTGTTTCTCCGGGTGTTTCATGCCCTGGAACCAGAGCGCTCATTGTCCTCTGGCTTTTGGTGGTTAGTGCTCCTTGCGGTCATCGGCATGGAGTTGTTTTCTCTCTTTGGCATTTTCGCTTTCTAATGAAAGGAGCATTTCATGGTACTCACAAAAACACTGGAACAGTTCGCGGTCGCGACACCGTCAGTCGCCACCCCACAGGTCGCCACGCAGGATCGTCCACTCCATTTCTACGATTTGTTGATTCGCGATGACCCGCGACTCGACGAAGCCATCGTGGCGGGGGAACGGCACATTGGGCCTATTCAGACACTGCTGATGCTGTCCGTTGGCGGCACGACGCTGTATGGCTTCGCGGTCGGCTTGGCGGCGCAGTTCCTTCAGCTCCCAGGACCAATGGGTGAATGGTTGGGACGAGTCCCGTTGCTCACGCTCCCTTTGGCGCTGACCGCCGCCTTCTTGTTGGCATTGGCGGTATGCCTGCCGAGTTTCTATTTCTATACCCAGTTGTCGGGACTCGATGCGTCGTTTCGCCTCATCACCATGCAGGCCCTGCGAATACAGGCCCGCACGTCGATCCTCCTGCTTGGGGTTTTGCCGGTGTACGCGGCTATCGTGCTCGGGTCTGTCGTTGGGGTGATCAAGGGTGGACAAGAGCTGATTCTGTTGGGGGTTGTGCTTCCCTTCGGTGTCGGGCTCGCGGGACTCACGTCGCTCTACAAGAGCTTTGAGCGGCTAGGGGAGGTCTTGCCAGTCGCTCACATCCGCCGCCCCTGCTTCCTCTCACGTTTAGTGATGGCCTGGGGCATGGTGTATGCCGTCGTGTGTCCAGTCGCGTTGTATCGCATTGGCGAGGGGTTGGCGGCGCTCTTTTTGTAAAGAGACTGTCTCACGGTCATAACAAGGAGATTCTTATGTCCCACGAACAGCCGCACGGTGCTCTCGAACGAATAGAAAACCCCGGTCTGAATTTTTGGACGGCACTCTTTGCCGCGATAGTCAGTGGAGTTGTTGGATACTTGTGTGTCGCCCTCTCAGTTAATGTCGCCGGTCGGTATGGCTTCACGTTGTTTTTGGGCTTGCCTGTGATCGTCGGGGCAATCGCACCCCTGGTGTATTCGTACAAGGCCCCTCTTACTTCTTTCGGGCAAGCGGTGAAGCTCTCTGTCGTGGCGGGAGGTGTTCTGTGTAGTGGATTGTTGCTGATGGGAAGTGAGGGGATGCTGTGTATTCTTATGGCCTTACCCCTTGGAGTGCCGCTCGCGATGTTCGGAGGGATGTTTGGCTACGCGCTGCTGCGGGCGATGACTCGCCACAGGTCCGCTTTCGCCGCTTCACTCTTCTTGTGTGGCAGCTTTCCCCTGGGTCTTGGTGTTGAGTGGGGACAGCGACTTGAGCCTCCCCTCCGGTCCATTACCACGGAAATCGAAATTAGCGGGAGCCCGCAACAGGTATGGGATGCGCTGATTGCTTTTGCCCCGATCACAACGCCACCACAGGGGTGGTTACGTTTGGGGATTGCCTATCCCGTTGGGGCGAAGATTGTTGGTCGTGGCGTAGGGGCGGTTCGCTACTGCCAGTTTTCGACCGGGTCGTTCGTTGAACCGATTACGCTTTGGGATGAGCCCAGGCTGCTGGCCTTTGATGTGACGGAGACTCCGGTGCCGATGCGCGAGCTATCCTTCTACGAGAATCTTGACCCTCCACATCTGCATGGTCTGTTCCAGTCGCGCAAAGGGGAATTTCGACTCATTGCGCTTTCTCACAATACCGTGCGTCTTGTTGGGACGACCTGGTATCAACATGATCTGTGGCCGTCCGTTTATTGGGGGCCGATCTCGGATCACCTGATCCACCAGATTCATCGACGTGTGCTTGTCCATATTCAAGAGCAGGTGGAAAACTCTCGTTGAGTAGTCGGAGGTCGCCGGGTAATGAGCGGAGCCGGTTACACTGCTGGACAAGCCAGCAGTGGCACCCAAACAGGGAGTGTTCTTTTCGCACCTACATCTTGCTGTAGCGGCCCTCATCAACTTTGACGATCAAATTCGGTAGTGGTTGCGAGCCCGCTTTCAGGTTCCCTCTCCCGGCTGGGAGAGGGCTAGGGTGAGGGGGATCAAGTGCGAATACCGATTGTGATCGTCAACATTCAGCGGCAGGAGACCATTATGGGTATCATTGAGACGTTTCTGATCTATCTCGTCATTGGCACGGTGGTGGCGACGGCCCTCTGGATCGCGCACGGGCGCACGCTGGGGGTGGCAGCGGTTTTTGACCTCCTGATATGGGCGATGCTGTGGCCCTTTTTCGCGCCGCTGCTGTTTGGACAAGCCCTCGCGAGTGATACCTCACGCGTGAGTGCCTCACGCGTGAGGGCCCCACGCGAGAGTGCCGCGCGACAACGCGACGCCAAGGGGGTGCGATTCAAAGTGCGGGGGCAGAGCCCCATCAGGCTGCCGCCGCGAGCTGTCCCCAATAGGAGTCCCACTCCTGATTCGCTCGGACCACCCGCAGGGCGAGCATCGGTTCCACATGCTCCGTTTTCCACCAGGCCCCGGGTAAT
>CAMBFS010000067.1 GCA_945865755.1 Klebsiella pneumoniae | reverse complement strand
CCGGGTCTACCAAACCGGGCGTCAAGTCGCCGCCGCCTTCAAAGCCGCCCTCCCCATCGTGTTCGATGCCCGCCTCCCCAAATGGAACTATCGCGCCATCCCCCAACCTTCCCCCTTTATCCGACAGTAATTGATGCGCCGATCCTAAGGCGACGGTATCGAGACCGAGGGAAGCCACGCAACAATAGGGGTCTCCGCCGGGGGTCGTGCGCGCGACATCAACCCAACGCGGGACGCCAGAGGTCAACACCTGTATTGCCGCCGGAAGCGCGAGTGGCACGCCGATCCCCTTCGCGAAGTCATTGCCGGACCCCACCGGAAGAATCCCCAGGGGCACCCGGTTTGGTCCGTTGAAGGCGCTGAGGGCAAGGCGTACGGTCCCGTCGCCGCCAGCAACACCCAAAGCGGCCAGGTTTTCTTCTTGGGAGGAGCGGACCAACGCGCGAAAATGTTCGGCGTCGCGACTTTCCGCGACTTCCAAGCGCAGGCCATGCAATGGCGTCTCCCCCAGTAAAGCGAGCAGCGGCTTGCTCCAGCCCCGGCCTGAGCGCGCGCTGGGGTTGACGATAATGCGAATCCGTTTGTCTTTCATGCGCGGTTGCCTTCTGTGTCACACCGACCGGGTGAGGACGAGCAAGTCGATAATCGCGCGCACCGAGGGCGGTTGGAGCGCCAGCCATTCCCGTTCGATGATCGTGGGTCCCCACTTGAGTTTGTATTGCACCTGACTGTGCGCCGGATAAATCATACTCCCGTATGTGCCGAGCAGACGAACCATCCACGCCAAGAAGCGACTCTCCCGTGGGGTCGTGGCATGGTCAATAATGAACGGCGTGAAGCCGAAGTGCAGATAGTCCACGGCTTCGGCACGGAAGCGCTCAATGGCGGTGGCGTTACACAGCTCCATCGCTCCGGTGGGCGCTGTCGGCACCCGGCGCGTGAGGTCATGCAGGTAGCCCGGACGTTCCCCCCATACCGGCACATAGGTAATGAAGCCGAGCACGACCTTGACGGCATCGGTCACGACGAAAATCCGCCGCTCGCGCGCCTCTGGCCGCCCGAGCTCGCCGATCATAAAGTCCAGCTCCTTTTTCCCTTTCGCCCGCAACCACGCATCACTGACCGCTTGGAGGTGGGCAAACGTGTCGGCGGTCGCCGGCAAGTCAGGACCGACCTCCTTGATATGCAATCCCGCCACGCGCGCTTGCTTGATCTTATGCCGGAGTTTGACCCGTGGCGTGCCCGCTAGAGAGAAGTCAGGCAGACGGAGGCCATACGTCGTACCAAACTGGTTGACTGTGAACCCGTGCTGACGAAAGAGGTCCACCTGCGCGGTGCGCACCTGCACGCCAACGAGGCCACGGTGCTGCTGAGTGGCCTCGCGTTGAAACGCCGTGAGGAGCGGTTCCCAGAAGGGGGGTGGCGCGTGGACCCCACCGAATAAAATGAGATGCTTGCCGTGGGCGCGGTAGGCGATACATCCGGGCACGCCGGGGAGTGAGAACCGCTGGTTGCGTTCAGACAGGGCCAGATACCCGGATGGGTGGTCAATCACCGTGGCCGGATTGAACTCTGGCGATGACAGCGACGGGGGAGCAGGCGCGACGGCACCCATGACTAGTGTGACTCCTCGCCGACCGCCGCGCGTGGCGACTGGGTCGGAGGCGCGCCCGCTTCCGGCTCGAAGGGCAATGACGTTGGTTTGTAGGTGTTGCCAAATATCCCACGGTCGCCCGCCAAGTGAATGGGCACCGCGAGCATGGCCCATTCCAGACCGCCGCCAACGAGCGCCCACAGCCCAACAGCGGCCCCCGTGGTGATGTAGCTGTGCATGACATTGTAGAGATGGTGGTAAATCGGCGGCAGCGGTCCCCCACCGGATCGGTGGTAGGCGATGGCACCGGGCAGGTAGCCCCCCAGGTCGATGATGAGCAATGCGAACAAGAACCGCCCCCAGGCGACGTCGTCAATGTGGAGGGCGAGACAGACAATCAGCACCAGCAGCAACAGGCACTGCTCGGCCCGCACCCACAGCCAGGTTTCGTTGGTATGAAAACGATTGGTGTTGTCCATGTTAGGCAAGCCCCGCGCGCGCCAATAAGCGCGCATGTTCGGTCGCGATACTCTGCTGGATCATGGCGACTTGTTCCGCGTAGGGCGTCTCGGCGATGAGATGGCCGGGGGCGCACTCCACGCCCGCGAAGTGGTCCCGATACCGGCGCGCCACGGCGTCAAAGAGGCCGACGAATTTGCGCACATAATACTGAAAAATTTCGCTCATCGCCATGCGCGCGTCCGCGCAGAGCGCCACGACCCGAGCGCGTTGGGCGGGATTGTCCTTGAGCAACGCGGCAATGAGCGCGGCCCCAAAGGCGACGTGCCGAGTTTCATCCACGAAGGCATGATGGATCAGGCGGGCGAGAAACGGATCAAGGGGACGCCAATAGCGTTCCTCGTAGGTGTAGAGCGGATAGGCCATGCCTTCGAGAATCAGATTCATCAGTGTCATCGCTTCGACGAAGGAGCCACCATCCGCGACCTCGTAACATCGGTCAATGAAGCGCCGGAGCGGGGGGATCAAAATGGCGTCGGTGGCGGTGGTGGCATCAAGGCCACTGGCCGCGCTGGTGAGCGCGAGGCGGCGATAAAACATTTCATGGTGGCGGGCTTCATCAAGCGTCTGTTGCGCGGCGAAGGCGAGCGCGTCCGCCGTGGGGGCGAGGCGTGTGAGGGCACCGGACACCCGCAGCGCCGCTTCCTCGAAGATGACAAAGAGCGCGAGGTCAAGGCGATGGACCTCGGTGAGAGGACGGGTGGTGGTGATCAGCGAGGGAATCTCCTCGCCCGTCTCGTCGAGGAGGTCGGCTTCACGCCGCCATTGCTGGTTTGGGACCGCGTTGACCCAGCGGGTAATCGAATAATCAATCGGCATGGGGTCCTCCGTGAGGGGATAACATGTGCGCGGGTCCGCGTGGCCGGTGACGCGCGTGTTGGGCCGCGCCACCGAGCGCCACGCCATACACGAGGACGAGGAGCAGCAGTGTCGCTGGCAACGCGGCTCCGGCATCAACAAGCACACCGAGCGCGAACGCGAGGAAAGCCAAAGCGACACCTCCAGACAGCAGTCGTCGAGAACGGAGCCGATGCGGCTCGACAAAGGGGGAGTATTCACGCGCCCAGACGGCGGCGGCATACGCCACCGCCGCCGCCACCGCCGCGGCGAAGATCAGCGGTTGCAGCGTGGCGGTGACCAGGACAGTGGTCGTGGCCGCCACGGCGAGCAGCAAGAGCGCGGTCAATGCCAGACGTGGCACGAGGGTCTGTCGATCAATCTGGGCGAACATCCGGGGGAGCACGCCTTGGGTGGCGAGCGCGTACAGGAACCGTGACAACGAGAGCAGCGCGCCATTGAAGGAGGTGAAGGAGGCGAGAGTGGAAAGCACGACGACGAGGAGGAGCACCAGGGCTCCGCCGGTCTGCTCAGCCAACGCCAGTTGGGGCACGACGAAGGTCGTCTCCGCGTGAAGCCGCGCGGTGGGCAGACAGGAGAAACCGAGGGACACCAGCGCATAGAAGCCGGTCAGCACGCAGACACTCGTGGAGAGCGCGCGTGCCACGATTCGTGGCGTGGTGGCGGTTTCGACTTGCGCGGTAATCAGCTCGAACCCCATGAACAGGAAAAGCGCTTGTCCGACCGCGGCGAGAAAGTGCGCGACCGTGGGCCGCGGGGGGAAAAGGCGTGTGACCAGTTGCCCATGTGCCGCGGTGTCGATCATGGCCGAGAGCGAGAGGCAGGCCAACGTGCCCACCAGAGTCCAGGTCGTGAGGGTTTGGAGGCGATAGCTCAGACGAACCCCCGCCATGCACAGCATCCACGTGCCAATCAGAAAGACCCCCGCGCCCAGCCACACCGGAATGGTGAGCAGCCGAGCGCTGAGCACGCCGACGATGGTCGCCTCGGCTCCGGTGAGAAAGAGCGTGAGCAAAAAATAGGGGATCGTCAAGGCGAACCCGGCGGGGCGGCCAAAACTTCGCGACAGATAGGCGAGCACTCCCACCCCACTCGGCACGATTTCCATGAGCCGATTCAGGGCAGAGGCGAGCAGCAGGCAACAGGCTCCCGCGGTGGCCACGGCGGCGATCGACCATACCCCACCCACGAGCCGCTCAATCTGAAAGAGGCCGATGGCGCAGACGGCGGCGATGGCGGTGCCACAACTGGTGGCCACCAATGTCGCCAGCGTGGGTGGCTCATGGAGCTGTACCGGCGCGCGTGGAATTGCTGGGGGAGTGGCTAGCTCGGACATAGCACCGTCACAATGTAATCAAGGCGCAGGAAGTCGGCTTCCGCGCCCTGCACGGTTAAATCGCCAAACACGTAGGGCTCATTGGGGTTGAGGCGAAACTCCAGGATCTCTCGGAGCGTGGTGCTATCGGAGGTGATGACGAGCGTGCCGGGTAAGGCGTGCTCATGCAGAGCGACGATGCGGCCCTGCTCCACCTGAAGGGAAAGCGTTTCCCCGCTATCTGTCGCGACAATAACAATCATCAGACTCCAATCCTGATGATCGGCGACCAGATCGGCACGGGCATGGTACGCGGAGATGAAACCAGTGGCCGCGGTAGCGAGTGTCATGGGAGCGTCTCCTGAGCCGTCACCACCACGGGAGCCGGCGCGATCGGGTACGGGAGTCGTCCGCCGCCAGGAAGCGGGGCGAGGCCGAAGCCGTGCCGTGTGGCGAGGGTCATCATCCCATCAACTTCCGCGAGCGCGACGGCGTCCCCAATACCGTGGTTCTGGGTGTCGCCCTCCAAGGCAAGCAGTATGGTTTCCGCCAAACAGGCGAGTTGAATCCCGTCCGGGAGTCCTTGCAAATTCCCCGGCCCAAAGCGGAGGGTGGGATCGGGGAGCGACACCAGTCCACCATCAATCACCGTCAGGTCGGATCGAGCGCGCACCCGGAGTGAGGTATCGTGCGGACGCGCCACATCACAAATCAACGTGCCCGCCGTGAGCGCGACCTCATCCAGCACCGGACGGCCCGCGCCAGTGGCCGTGAGGATCATCTGACAGTGCGCCAACGCACCGAGGTCGGTCGTGACAGTGACGGTGCCGTCTCCCCACGACAGTTCCTCACGCAAACGCTGGAGGTGGGCCACGCCGGTCTGGGGGTTGCCGATGAGCAGGAGATGGTGTGGCCGTTGCCGGGCGCAGAGCCGCGCCATCAACATCCCAACCGATCCGCGCGCGCCGATGATCGCGACGCTGGCGTCGGCGAAGGAGACCCCCTGACGGTGAGCCAGTTGCTGGGTGGTGGCGAACGCGACCCCAGCGGTGAGGGCATTGCCGGTGGTGATCGCGGGCCCCCGGTTGATGACGGAAAGTCCACGCCGACTATAGGGCGTGGTATAGCCCCCAAGCCCAACGATCCGCGCGCCAAGCTGGGCGGCGAGATCAACCGCGCGACGGATGTCCTCAGTCACGCGGCGCTGTCCATGCCGGGCCATGTCGTCAGGGAGCATGGGCAGCGCGATAATCACCCCATCAGTGGTGGCTCCGGTGGTGGAACGGAGAGTCGGCGCGCGCAGGATGACGCCAGGGGGGAATTGAGCAGTGTACGCGCAGAAGCGCCGGAGTTCCTCGTCACTGCGCGCCGCCAAGCCAGGGTCGGTCGCGACCACATCGTCGAGGCTGGTGTAATGCACGAGAAACGCGTAGTCCAACGGACCGTCCGGTCGCCAGCGGGACGCGGGTAGGGACACCGCGGTCGAGGTCAGGTGTGGTCGTGTCGTCTGCCGCGCGGTGAGCACGGGCGGTGCCGCGAACGCGCCCAAGGCACGAGCGATGGTATCGGCGGGATTGGTGGCCAGCCGCGCGCAGACCGCGTCAATGCCATCAAGGGCGTGGTCCAGCTCCGCGTCCGTGATCGTCAGTGGGGGAGTAATGCGCAGGACGCTGGCGTCCCCCAACGTGGGCAGGACGAGCACGGCGGCATCCTCGGCGATCGTGGCGGCGACGGCATACGCGTATAAGCCATGATGCGCAATGAAGGAGAGGAACGCGCCCGTCTCCGTGGCGACGGGCTGTAGCTCCAAAGCGCCGAGCAGGCCGCGTCCGCGACTCGCGGCAATGACGTGTGGATAGCGACGCGCGAGCTGCGCGAGGCGGGTATGGAGGCGTTCACCCTGGCGCGCCGCGTCTTGACACACCCCGCCCTGAGTCAGGGCCTCAAGCACCGCGAGGCCCACGCGGCAGGCGATGTTATTGTTGGCGAAGGTGGAGGAATGCCGAAGAGCAAAATGCTCATCCCACCAGGCGTCGGTGCTGAGACAGGCACCGAGGGGGAAGAGGCCGCCACCCAGGGCTTTGGCGATCAGCAGCACGTCCGGGGTAATCCCATCGTGCTCACAGGCGAACAACTTGCCCGTGCGCCCAAGACCGGTTTGGATCTCATCAAGCACCAGCGCGACATCGTACTGGCTACACAGCGCGCGGACGCGGGTCAGGTATCCAGGCGGGGGCAAGTACACCCCGCGCTCGCCTTGAATCGGTTCGAGGAACAACGCGGCGATCTGTCCGCCTTCTTTGGCGAAGCGCGCGGCCAACGCCTCGGCGTCCCCAAAAGGCACATGATCGAATCCCGCAGGCAGCGACCCAAACCCGTCCGCGTAGTGGGACTGCCCAGTCAGCGCGAGCGCGCCCAGGGTTTTGCCATGAAACGAGCCCTGGGCCGAAAGAATCAACGGACGACCAGTGCGGGCGCGCACGAGTTTAATCGCGGCCTCGACGGCTTCCGCGCCAGACGTGGTGAAGATGCAGCGCGTCATATTACCCGGTGCCAACTGGGTCAGGGTATCGGCCAACGCCTCGGCGTAGGGCGCGCGGTAGGGTTGCACCATCGCGGGCTCGGCGTTGTCGAGTGCGGCCCGGACCGCGGCGGTGACACCGGGCGCGTTATGGCCAAGTCCGACCGCGCCATATTGCGCGTAGCAATCGAGAAACCGTCGTCCGTGCATGTCGGTGAGCCATACGCCTTCGCCGCGGACCCAGGTGTGGTCAAGGCGACACAGGGCCAGCAGACGGCGAAGCGTGGGATTCAGCGCGGTTTCCATGTGGTGAGGATAAGGGAAGAGCGGACACATTCTCACTTTCCGGCTATCCTCGCATAGTGGGACACCCAAACGCAAATTTTTCCGTGGCTCGGATGGACCGGCGTGCACTCCGGCGCGCGGCTTGCACCGCGCGCTTGAATCCAGTAAGCGCAACAGGATGGCATCTAGCGAATCAACCCGCTGCCACCCTTCGACAGGCTCAGGGTGAACGGATCGGATGTTGAAACCGTTGAGTTTTTTCCGTTCGTGCTGAGCTTGTCGAAGCATGAACAGCATTTACTAGGAACATTTCATTTAGGAAACCTATAGCGAAGTACGTGTCCTTGCGGGGCGTTTGACGCCTGGGTACATTTGGCTCCGCATGAAACTGACAGCCCACGACATTTGTATGGCCACAGGCGGCACCCTCGTGCAAGGCTCGGCGGAGACGGCGTTGACCGCCGTGACCATTGACTCGCGCACGGCTTCCACGGGGGCACTATTCGTGCCACTGCCTGGCACGAACACCGACGGCCATGCGTTCTTGGCGACCGCCGTCCAACAAGGAGCGGCTGGGTTCTTTTTCGCCGAACATCTGAACATCACATTACCGGAAGGTGCGGTCGCGATTCGGGTGGCCGATCCGCTCACCGCGCTGCAAGCCCTCGCCGCGTGGGTACGGACGCGCTCCTCCGCTCGCATTATTGGGATCGCCGGCAGTAACGGCAAAACCACCACCAAAGAATTGATGGCCCAGGTGTTCGCGAGCAAAAAGAAGACGTGGGCGACGCCCGGCAATCTCAATAATCACATTGGGCTGCCGCTGACACTGCTCCGGGCGGAAGCCGATGTCGAAGTGATGGTCCTGGAATTAGGGACGAGTGGAGCCGGGGAACTGGCGACACTGTGTCAGATTGCTCAACCTCGGATCGGGGTTATCACCTCGATCGCCGAAGAACATACGGAAACGCTCAAGGACTTGGCGGGGGTCATCGCCGCGGAGACGGAACTCATCACGGCCCTTCCGGCGGATGGCGTCGCGGTGGTGTATGGCGATCACGACGGGCTGTTGGACGCCGTGCATCGGCAAGCGCGGTGTCGGATCGTGACCTTCGGGGAACATCCGAACAATCATTTTCGCATCAGCGAGATTCAGGTCACTCGCCAAGGCACGCGGTGCCTGCTCCACACACAACAAGGAACGCATGCGCTCCAGCTTCAACTACTGGGGAGTCATTTCGCGCTGGCGGCGGCGGCCTCGTTGGCGGTGGCGACTGAGTGTGGCATTGCACTTGATGATGCATGCGCGGCGTTACGTGTGGCGCAAGGCGCGGCGCGACGGATGGCCGTGGTTGAGGTGCCAACGCGGCGGCTCACGGTGCTGGATGATTGCTACAATGCCAATCCCGCGTCGATGCTCCAGGCGCTGAAAACGGCGACTGAGGTCCGTGCGCCAGGCGAACGCCTCGTGCTGGTGCTAGGCGACATGCTGGAGCTTGGGACATTGAGTCAGGTGCGGCATCAAGAAATTGGCGAAGCGGTCGCGGGCATGCAACCGCCGCCGGATTGTGTCGTCACGGTTGGTGAGGACGCCAAACTGATCGCGGCGACGGTGGAGAAAACGTCTATTCCAAGCCACTGGTTCGCGGCGGCGGAGCAGGCCGCGGCGTTCGTTCAGGAGATGGTATCGAACTTTTCTGGTGCGCAATTGTTATTGGTCAAAGGCTCGCGAGGCATTCGGCTGGAAGAAGTCACGAGGAAAGTCTCGGGCTAGTCGCGGCTTTTCATAAGACAGCAAGCCGCGAAGCGAGGCGCATTGCAGGGTGCGTGACACGCTCCACGGACTCACTTATAGCTTTCCTTACTGACGATTGGCTACTTTTTATGATTTCCGTACACGACGCCGTCACCATGATTCTCGAAACACTCACACCGCAAGCGGGAGAGCGCGTTGGCCTCCTGGAAGCGGGTGGGCGTGTTTTGGCCGAAACGATTCACTCGGAACGCGAGGTGCCACCGTTCGCGAACTCCGCGATGGATGGCTACGCCGTGCGCTGGGACGATATTCAGCACGCGACCGCCGCCGATCCCATCTCCCTGCCCGTCCTCGAAGTCATCCAGGCTGGCGCGGTTCCAACTCAAGCCGTGATAATCGGCACGGCGAGCAAGATCATGACTGGCGCGGTGATGCCACACGGCGCGGACACCGTGGTCCGTATCGAGGATACCGAGGAATACGAAGGGCATGTGAGGGTCAAGCGGTCGGAGTTTCCAGGGACACACGTTCGCGCCAGTGGCGAAGACATTCATCGCGGGCAAGTGGTCCTGGACAAAGGCCGCGTGTTACGACCAGCGGATATTGGGCTCCTCGCCTCGGTGGGCCGAAGTTTGGTGCTGGTCCATCAGCGTCCGCGCGTGGCCATTCTCAGCACCGGCAATGAACTCGCCGAAGTCGATGAAGCCCTGCGCCCAGGTCAGATCGTCAACTCGAATGCGTACACCTTGGCCGCGGCGGTGCGCGAAGTGGGCGGGATTCCCGTGCCGCTGGTGATCGCCAGAGATACCCTCGCGGAGATTCGCGCCGCGTTAGGCGAGGCCGCGCGCCACGATGTGGTGTTGTCCACGGGCGGAGTATCGGTGGGTGATTTTGATTTTGTTAAAGCAGCGATGGATGAACTGGGGATGCACAGGTTGTTCTGGCAAGTCGCGCAACGACCGGGTAAGCCGTTGACCTTCGGCTTGCTGCGGGAACGGCCGTATTTTGGCCTGCCGGGCAATCCGGTGTCAGCCTTGGTCTGTTTCTATCTCTATGTTCGCCCGGCGTTGCGGCGGATGATGGGCTACACGAAGCTCTTTCCCCCAGTGGTCTCAGCCACCGTGGGCGAGGACCTGCCCAAGGCAAAGGGGATGACGGAATTTGTTCGTTGTCGTCTGACTCTGGAGAAAGATGGGCACTACACCGCCCATTCAACCGGCACGCAAAGTTCCGGGGTGCTCAGCTCGCTCTCGCTCGGGGAAGGGCTGATGATCGGCCCAGCCGAGTATCCGCTGCTGCCGCAAGGCATGCACATTAAAGTATTGGTGCTTGATCCCGACGAGTTCGCGGGAAGCGAAGCACCGTTCTGAGGTCCAGAGGTCCAATGGATTCGCTCGTTTTTCCACTCTTGTTCGGCCCGAAGGAGAACCCCATGGCACAACCAGTACCAGTACCAGAGTATCAGTTCGAGGAAGAAGAGGACGCACTGGCGGCGGCCAGGGCGTCGTGGACCGCGGCTGTCAACAACATCGTGACGGAGGATGAGACGCCCGTGGACAATATTTTTTCCGCGAAACAGCAACGCTTGTTGACCCGCAGCTTATATAGTTCCTGGACCCCTCCGCCTCGCGAAGATCAACCCGAAGAGAAGCGCAAATTTCTGGCCGACGCGAACGTCGGGGTCTTCTACTCGCCCTATTTCCCACCGGTCGTCCCGGACATGTTCCTGAGTTTGGACGTGGCACCGCACCCGGACTGGCACCTCCATGACCATCGCTCCTATTTCGTGTGGGAATTTCAGAAAGCCCCGGATGTGGTGGTGGAAATTGTCTCTAACCATAAGGGAGGAGAATTAAGCTCGAAGCTGCGGCTCTATGCACAGATCGATGTCCCGTATTACGTGGTGCACGACCCGTGGCAGCTACTCAGCACCGATGTGGTACAAGTCTATGAGCGCGGCCTCAGCAAACGGTATCGGTTGCGGAAGGATTTGCAGTTACCGGAAGTAGGGCTGGGGGTGACCCTGTGGCAGGGTGAGTTTGAAGGGTATACGAACACCTGGCTACGCTGGTGTGATGCCGCTGGGAACATGATTCCAACTGGTGAGGAACGAGCACGGAGTGAAACGGCGGCGCGACACGAAGCCGAGGAACAAGTCCGTCGCGAGGCCACCGCACGACACGAAGCCGAAGCGCGTGCTACACGAGCGGAAGCTGAACTCGCACAGTTACGCGAGGAGTTGGAACGGCTCAAGACCAAGGCGTGAGAATTTTCCGCGCAACCGATGCTTGCGGGTTACGCGGAACGCTCGCTCTTGGGGCCGTCACTTGAAGCGTGGCATGACCTCCCGCGCGAAGATGGTCATGGATTGCCGAATTTTCTCCGGAGCCAGCCCAGGCAGGTGCATGCCCAAGGCCAAATCAGTGACCCGCGTTCCCTACCACCCGTTCGGTGGACGCGGGATACTTCGCCAGCGCCGTCGCCGAGCGGATCGGTCTCCGCACTAACTCACCTCCGCAGTTTGGACATACGCCGTGGAGCACGGTCTCCGCGCACTGCGTGCAAAAGGTGCATTCAAATGAGCACATCATCGCTTCGCGCGACTCCGGTGCGAGGTCCCGGTCACAGCATTCACAGTTGGGTCGGAGTTGTAGCATTATGAAAGTCTCCTTTTCGGATAGTAAAGAGAACCTCGGAAATTTCCCGGAGGAAGCCCAGACTCCACTTCGGTCCATCGGGCTGCCCGCTCATGCAGTACATATACTTGCCCTCAACCCTTGACAAAGACCAGCGCGCCAACTAGTCAAGGGGCAGCTTTTTCCTGCGGGGGAACCATGCCAACAAAATATGTCGATGTTGACGGCTGTGCGGTGAACTATTTTCATACGGGCCGCACCACGCTGCCGTCCACCGTCCCGGATGTCAGCAAAGGGAAGTTACTGCTGTACATTCACGGGGCCGGGAGTAACGGCCATTTCGCCCACAAACTGCTCGACGGGTTGTCGGCCAAACACAGCCCCATATCCTTTGATTTTCCAGGACATGGGCGTTCGAGCGGCACCGAGAGCCTCAAGAGCGTGACGGCGTACAGCGATTTTGTCTACGCCTTTTGGAAAAAACTAGGCGTGCGTCCAGTCGTGTTCATTGGGCACTCGATGGGTGGCGCGATCTCAATGGACCTCGCGCTTCGCCATGCGGACATGGTGGAGGGACTCATCCTCACGTGTACCGCGTCGCACTTCAACATTCCCGATGATCGTCTGAAAGTCTGGGAACAGGTGATGAAAGGACGCGCGGGTCAGCCGTTCACGAAGGATAGTTGCTCACCGGCCACGCCGATGAACATTGTCCAAGAAGGGTGGGGCGAACAGATTAAGACCGACCCGCGCGTGCGCTACTTCGACCTCGTGGCGTGCCGCGAAGTGAATCTCAGTGGACAGTTGGGGCAGATTCGCAAGCCGACGTTGGTGCTCGCTGGACAAGACGACGTGGCCACACCGGTGGCGCAGAGCGAACAGTTGCGCGATGCCATTTCAGGGGCGAAACTGGTCGTCATTCCCCAAGCGGGCCACTGGCTGCCCATTGAGAAGCCTCAAGAAGCGGTTGACGCGATGACCGCGTTTTTAAGGAGCTAACATGAGTATCAAAGGCAAAGCGGCGATTGCTGGGGTGTATGAACATCCCTTGCGATGGGCTCCGCACAAAACCCAATATCAAATCATGGCCGAAAGCGCTCGTGGCGCGTTGGATGACGCGGGCCTCAAGCTGAAAGATGTCGATGGGTTGTTCACGTCTGGTGTCGGTGGCATGGGGATCATCGCACTGGCGGAGCACTTGAACCTCAATCCTGATTATCTCGATTCCAACTCGATTGGTGGATCGTCCTTCGTGTCGCATACCGCGCATGCGGCGGCGGCGATCGCGGCTGGGTACTGCACGACTGCCCTCATTCTTTATGGCAGTACGTGGTCGTCGGATCGTTTCGCCATTGGCACTGGCGGTGGCGGCGGTTCGGATCCGCCGGACTATTTCGAGAGCTGTTATGGACCAACCACGGTTGGTGCGTATGCGCTGGTCGCCCAACGGCACATGCACGAGTTTGGCACCACGAGTGAGCAACTCGCGGAAATCGCCGTGACCATGCGCAAACATGCGTCACTCAATCCGCTCGCCAAATTCCGTGACCCCATTACCGTTGATGATGTGTTGACTTCACGTGAAGTCTCCTCGCCGTTGCATCTGCTCGACTGCTGCATGATTTCCGATGGTGGCGGGGCGATTGTCGTGACCTCGGCGGAACGGGCGCGCGACCTCAAGAAGAAGCCCGTGCAGATTCTGGGTGCCGCCGAATCCGCCGCCCATACCAGTGCTGGAATGCGCGACGTGCTGAATGCGGCGGCCAAGCAATCGGGTCCCACCGCGTTGGCCCGTGCTGGCGTGGCGCACAAAGACATCAACATGGCGATGATTTATGACTCGTTCACCATCACCGTGCTGGTGACCCTCGAAAGCCTCGGCTTTTGTGAGAAAGGTGAGGGTGGTGCGTTCATTCAGCATGGCCGTATTGGTCTTGGTGGCGCGCTGCCGATCAACACCGATGGTGGTGGGTTATCATCGAATCATCCTGGCATGCGCGGCATCTTTCTCGTCATTGAAGCGACGAAGCAATTGCGTGGTGAGTGCGGCCCACGTCAGGTGAACAACTGTCAACTCGCCTTTTGTCACGGTACCGGCGGCACGCTTGGATTGCGACATAGCGGAGCGAGTCTAGTTTTGGGAGTCTAAGGCAAGTCCAGGGTAAGTCTAAAACTGGTCTCGGACAGGTCACTGCAAGTCCAAGGCTCGACGTTTTCCTACTGACTACTGAATGTTGACTACTTTTTAGGGAGCTAAGAATGGCCGAAGAACGAAAATACAAGAAACCGATCCCGCGCGTGGACGAAGAATCGCGGCCGTTTTGGGAAGCCTGTGCCCGGCATGAGCTATATGTTCAGAAATGCCGAAGCTGTGGCAAGGTCTTCTATTACGCCCGGTCGTTTTGTCCCGAAGACCTCTCGTCAGACCTGGAATGGGTGAAGTGCAGTGGGAAGGGCAAAATCTATACTTTCACGGTCACCCGGCAAAACCAGGCATCGGGATTTCGGGACAACCTGCCCTATATCATGGCCTACGTGGAACTCGACGAAGGCGTGCGCATGCTCACCAATATCGTGGAATGCAAACCCGAAGAGGTGAAAATCGGCATGCCGGTCGAAGTGACGTTCGAGGACGCCACGCCTGAGATTTCGATCCCCCTGTTTCGACCAGCCGCTAGATGAAGAAGGGGAAAAGGGCAAGCGGGGAAAAGGAAGCAAAGACGGATATCGGAGTCAGCTTTTTGACTTTTGACTTTTGACTTTTCCCCCTTTCCTCTTCCCCCTCGTTCTCATGCGCATTGCCAGGGGGCATCGCTTCTGGCACGATAGCCAAGCTCGAACAATCTAAAAGCTAAGCCCGTGCGCCGGCTATTTTGGACACCACCATGGCTCGTATTCTCGATCTACATCTCCACTCTGAAGCGTCCGACGACAGTCGGGCTCCGGTTGAAGCCTATCTCAAATGGTTGGCCCGTAAACGGGACGAACGTCCGCTCGAAGGGCTGGTCCTCACCGAACACCGCCAATTCAACAAAGCAGGCGATTACCGTGACCTCGAAGACAAGTATGGCTTGCTAATCCTCAAAGCGTCCGAGGTCGAAACCGACTACGGGCATGTGCTCGTCTACGGTGTGAATGACGACATCATCAATCGCTTCGACTTCAAGAATGTGCGGCTGCCCGCGCAAGAGGTCATTTCCGAAGTGGCCCGTCTGGGTGGCATCGCCATGCCCTGTCATCCGGGGCGACCAACCATCGGCCTGATTGAGCACTATCAAACTCGACCACCCTTGGAAGGGGTCACCGGTGTCGAAGCGCTCAACGGCGGGAGCAAGAAAGGTGAGAACGAGCGGGTGGCCGAGCTGATTGACACCTACGGCTATCATGCCTTTGGTGGCAGTGACTCTCATCTCGTGAGCTTTATCGGTTTGTGCGCGACCGAGTTCGACCGTGACATTCAGACCATAGAGGACCTGGTGGACACCCTGCGAACTGGTGGGTACCGTCCGGTGGACTTCCGCCAGCAACGTCCCCAAGCCGCAACCCCCGCATAAGGAAGGACTCATGGCAGTTGCAATTGATCGCTCTATTATCGGCCACGTCTTCGACGAAACGACCTTCGACCCCATAACCAAGGCGGAAGTGCTGGAGTTCGCCGCCGCGCTCGGTGAGCAGAATCCCCTCTATACGGATGAAGCCGCCGCCACCAAAGGCCCATACGGCGGGTTGGTCGCCTCCCCGACCTTCGTGACCAAGCTGCGCGCGAAGAAGTTCACGCCAGAGCATTTGCCCAAGTTTGGCAAAGTCGGGTTCGACGGTGGCCGTGATCTGGAAGTCCTCGCGCCGATTCGCCCTGGGGACCAACTGACGATGTTGAGCACGATCCACGATATTTACGAGAAAACTGGCCGCACCGGCTCCATGTTTTTCATTGTCATCCGCAACGAAGTGAAGAATCAGAAGGGCGAGCAGGTGGCGGTGATTGACCATAGGATTATGCAACGATGAGCATCCTCTATTTTGAAGACATTGAAGAAGGCGACGAGATTACCCCGATTGATCTCTTTCTCTCGAAGGACAACGTCAGGCAGTACGCCAAAACCGCCAATATGTACGTCCCCCGCTTCACGGATGACGAAGGCGCGCGCGCGGAAGGCTTGCCGGGCATGATCGCTCCTGGCGTGCAGAGCATGGGGCTCCTCGCCCGTATGATTAGCGACTGGAACCCCGGCGCGATGATTCGCCGCATCGGCACCACCTTCCGCAGCCCTGTGATGCCCGACCGCAACGTGCATCTACGCGGAGCGGTGACCCAAAAACTGGACGCCGATCATACCGCCGAGTGCGATATATGGATCGAAAACGACGATGGGGAACGGTGGGTGGTCGGGACCGCGACCGTCAGCTTGCCGACCAAAGCCTAGTCCGACCGACAATTGGATGAGGAACGAAAAGGGTGATGCCCAGGCATCGCCCTTTTTTATGTCTGCGGGGGAAACCATCTTCCGCCCACGTTGCGTGGGAACCAGCGCTTCAGATAGGGTACCCCCGCGCCTAGCTGGTTCCGAAGATTATGAACTGAAGATGGAGGAGTTGTCGGTATGCACGAACAACGATGGGAGCGCACTGCAAAAATGAAGATATGCGGAGTCGTCCTGGCGCTACTCTTTCTTGTGCCGGTGGCCGCGGTAGCAGCCGGAGAGGAAAACCTCGCCGGGATGCTGCGCTTAACCCTGCCGGAATGTATTCAACGCGCGGTCGAAGGGCACCCGTCCGTGCAAGAGGTCAAATGGGAAGTCGCCATCCGCGAAAGCGATGTCCAGGAAGCCATGTCCGGTTTCTATCCCACCGCTGAATTCGTCAACCTGGTGGGCGTCGTGAACAACGCCAAAGGCAATATCCATCGTTATAGCCAATCCGGGATTGGCGGGCTCGGCCCGTTCTTCCGCGTGGAAGGGCAGATCGTCTATCCCATCTTCACGTGGTGGAAAGTGACCAATGGACTCAAAGCCGCTCAGAAAGGCGTGCAACAGGAAAACGTCAACGTCGAGCAGAAAAAGGCGGAAGCGATCCGCGAAGTGAAAGAGTACTACTACACGCTTGTTTATACCAAGCAGATTCAGGAATTGCTGACTGGCGTGCGGAACGGCTTCGAGAAGGCGGTGCAGACAGCGGACGAGCGCGTCCAAGCTGGGAAAATGTCGCAGATTGACTCGCTGAACCTGAAAGTGGGCTACGCCGGAGTCGCCAAGGAAACCAAAAAACTCGAGAACGGTATTGAGCTATCCCGTGGGGCCTTACTCCGCGTGATGGGGCTTGGACAGGACACGGCCTTTGATGTGGTGGAGACAACACTGACTCCTCAACCCACGCAGCTCAAAAGCCTCAAGTATTATGAAGAGCGACTCTTCGCGAATCGCCCAGAATGGCGACGGTTGCGCATCGGCATCCAAGCCAAGGAAGCCGAGCTGGAAATGGCGAGAAGTGATTATTACCCGACCTTCTTCTTCTCCATGCCGGTGCGGTATGGCTATGCGCCGGGTCGCTCGCGGCAAACGAACCCCTTTGCTTCCGACGATTTTAATTTTGGTGGGGCTGGACCGCTCCTGGGGCTGCATTGGAAATTCGATATTGGTGCGACCGCGGCCAAGGTCTCCCGTCGCCAAGCCGAATTGATGAAACTCCAATCCCAAGAGAAAACCGCCTCGTCAAGTTTTCCCCTCGAAGTCAAGGAAGCCTATCTGAATGTCCAAGAGGCTGAAGAGCGGATGCGGATCACGAGTGACGGTCGCAAAGCTGGACGCGCGCTGGTGGCGCTCTCGACCGCGAACTTCGAGTTAGGCATCGGCGAACCGCAAGATATTTTCCAGGGGCTCGGCAACTATACCCGCGCGGCCAACGACTATTACGAAGCCGTGCGCGATTACAATATTGCCCTGGCCAAGCTCAGCTTGGTGGTTGGCGAGGAAGTGTCGGAGTTGCAGTACTAGCGTATGGCGTATGGCGTATGGCGTATGGCCTATGGCTTATAGCTCGTTCGCTGCGCTCACTCTATGGCAAGAGCGTTCCTGCCATAAGCCATAAGCCATAAGCCATAAGCCATAAGCCATAAGCCATAAGCCATGAGCCATAAGCCATACGCCATAAGCCATAGGCCATAGGCCCTCTGCATTTCTTGAAAGGTAGTAAGAATGAAAACAAGCATACTCGCTAGTTTCCTGATGTGTCTGCTCCTCGGGTTCCCGGCGGCAGGACAGGCAGCCGAGGAATCAGCGACCACGGTGGTGAAACGTCTTCTTGATTCGGTACGGTCCTACAAAAAGACCGGTTCTGATCTGTCCGCGCAAGAGAAAGCCGCGAACTCCCAAGCGCAAAAAGTGGCGGAAGAGACGTTGGCGGTCAAAGATTTCGCCCAGCACACTCTCGGAGCGGAATGGAAAAAACTGAAAACCACAGAGCAGCAGGAGTTCGTCCAGCTCCTGACCAGCTTGTTCCAAAGGGTCGCCTATCCCAAATCCGCCGAGTTTTTTGGTGACTTACAGATCGAATTTGGTAACGAGACCATCACCGGCACGGAAGCCGTCGTGGAAACAATGGTCAGTCATCCTAAGGAAGGACAGATCGACATCAGCTATCAATTGCAGCAGCGCAACAACCAATGGCGGATTGAAGATGTCCTGCTTGATGGAGTGAGCATGCTCGCCAACGTGCGTTCGCAAATTCAGCAAGTGATCGCCAAGGAATCGTATCAAGGGCTGGTGAAGCGGATGCGAGAAAAGCTGGCTGAGAGCTAAGGCGTGACGCACGCACCTTCTGGTTTTTCCGCGAGGCTTATCGCGTGGGAGCAACATCTCCTGCGTGCCCTGGCGTCGCTTATGATGACCTACGCGAAGACGGTCATGCTCGGCGGTCTTGTCCTCACCGTGGTCGCGGCGGCGTATACAGTTGAGCATCTGCGGTTCATCAGTGACCGCAATGACCTGGTCTCCTCCGAGAAGCGCTATTTGCAACTCGACGAGGAGTATACTCGCGAGTTCATGGGGGTTGACCAACTTGTAGTGGTGGTCGATCCGCTCGATGTCCAGCAAGGGAAAGACTTTGTCACCCGTCTCGCCGAGACGCTGGCGCGCGACACGGCTCATGTCGCGGATATTTTCTACCGCGTTGATACTACTTCGCTCGAAGGGAAAAAGCTGCTCTACCTCTCCGCCGAGGACCTGCGCTCCCTCCAGGAGAATCTTGCCGAGCATCAAGACCTGGTGCGGGCTTTAACCACCACCCCGGGCCTCAACCCGCTGCTTGAGTCGATCAACACGCAAGTGAGCGCTGGATTGGTGTCTCATCTCGTTGAG
>CAMBFS010000066.1 GCA_945865755.1 Klebsiella pneumoniae | reverse complement strand
ATAAACCGAGTGAGTTCAAGGGCTACGTGGACACCAACCTGAAGAGGGTGGTTCAGATATCATGACTCTTCATAGTTTCTAACCCATTGGAATGATTCAGTTTAGCAATTCTTAGAAGTTGTTCTCAAAATGAGCGAACGGTAAGTGATCGCTGACGGATTGAGAGTTCCAGGAGAAAATAAGGAAAGGTCACTCAATCCCCCTCACCCCAGCCCTCTCCCAGCCGGGAGAGGGAATTCGGAACTCGGAACTCGGAACCCAAAACTCGCTAACTTAATGCCATTGAGGCGAAGGGAGGAGGCCCATGCGGAGGAGGGGCGGATAATCATTCGCCCCTCCGTGCGGGGCATGCCATGCTAGGATTCCCATTGCTCATCCCAACCTCCCTCGTCAGAGGTTCCCTCTAATGTTTTACGTGAAACATGAAATGGGCTCATGCGCATATTAAGAGGAAGACGTGCGTGACCGTTGTCATTTTCCATTTTTCCTTCAATACCAACACGTTGCCCGCTATGTTGCGGTGTTTGCGATGGTCGGGCTTTGAGATTTCCGCCACAGCGTGCGGTTGAGGCGCTTTTTTTCTTTTTCCTTCTGTGGTAGGGGTTGCGCACTGTGGGTAGGATTATCTGTATCGCGAATCGCAAAGGTGGGGTCGGCAAAACGACGACCGCTATCAACCTCGCCGCCGCGTTGGCGGTGAATGGCGATGCGACGCTTCTGATTGACTGTGACCCGCAAGGCAATGCCAGCAGCGGCATTGGCATTAAACTCGAACCTGATACCCCAACCATTTATGATGTCCTGCTCGGCGCGTGCACCCTGGAAGAAGCGACACAAGCGACCGCGATCACCAAACTCCAGGTGTTGCCCGCGAGCCATGACCTCATCGGCGCGGAAGTGGAGCTGCTCAGCGTCGAACGACGGGAATACCAACTGCACGCGCTCCTGACGTCCTGTCGCGACACGTACCGGTATCTGCTCATCGACTGCCCGCCGTCGTTGGGGCTGCTGACGGTCAACGCGCTCACCGCCGCCGATAGCGTGCTGATTCCCGTGCAGTGCGAATACTACGCGCTGGAAGGACTACGCTCACTGTTAGAGACATTGACTCTCATCCGCGAACGCCTCAATCCCAACCTCGCCATCGAGGGCATTCTCTTGACTATGTTCGACCCGCGTAACAAATTGTGTCATCAAATCGTCGAGGAAGTGCGCCGCTTTTTTCCCCGCGACGTGTTCGACGCCGTGATTCCGCGCAACGTGCGCCTGACCGAGAGTCCGAGCCACGGTCTGCCCGTCATTCTCTATGACCCGTCGTGCCGCGGGGCGCTGAGTTATGTCGAGCTGGCGCGTGAAGTCACTCGTCGTGATCCCGTGGCCTGGGCCGCCGTGCCGGGCGTGGCAGGGGCCGTCCAATGACGGAACCCGTGCATATCCTCAAGCGGCGCGCGCTTGGGCGTGGCCTCGGCGCGCTGATCCCGGAAGGCACGCCCCTGGCGCCCACGATTGAGCGGCGCGTCCCCATCGCCGAGATTCGTCCCAATCCGCATCAGCCGCGGCGCTTTTTCGATGACGACCGGATCACGGAATTGGCCGAGTCGATTCGGCAACAAGGCATTTTGCAACCGCTCCTCGTGCGCAAGGTCGATCAGGGCTACGAACTCATCGTCGGCGAGCGACGGCTGCGCGCGGCGCAACGGGCGGGGCTCGATCGCGTGCCCGTCGTCATTCGCGAAGTGACCGACGCCGAGAGCATGGAAATGGCGCTGGTGGAGAACATCCAGCGCGAGGAACTCACGCCCATTGAAGAAGCGCTCGCCTATCGGCAGTTGATGGACGAACTGCACCTGACCCAGGAAGATGTCGCCATTCGGGTTGGCAAAAGCCGCCCGGTGATTACCAACCTGTTGCGCGTACTCAGTTTGCCCGATGAGATTAAAGATGAAGTGGATCGGGGCCATCTCTCGGTGGGACATGCCCGCTCGCTCCTGGCCTTGGGCACCCCGGAAGAGCAGATCGACATGGCCCGTCAGGTCATGCGGCATGGGCTCTCGGTGCGTGAAACGGAGACGTTGGTCGCGCAGCGGGTGTCGCCACCAGATCAACCGGCTCCTGGTGAAACGGCCGTGGAGCCCGCGCCTGATGACGTGGGGTTGCGGCGCAATGTCCATGTCGTGGCCTTGGAAGACGAGCTCACGCGCGCCTTCGGCACCAGGGTACGGCTGCGCTCCAAGAAGAAGGGCGGGCGCATTGAAATCGAATATTATTCCAACGAGGAACTGGAGGGGATTGTCAATCGTTTGCGGAGATGAAAAAACCTCCCTCCGAACGAGTTCACACCCTCTGAGCACACCCCCAACTTTCTTGATCCCCATTCTGATACGAAGGAGCGCGTAGCCGTGTTATCGCTAGACTGGACGTTTGCCTTTCAGATTCCTCTTTTTCTTATCCTCTGGGCGTTTCTGCGCCGATTCCTGTTCGAGCCGCACTTTGAGGTGATGGAACAACGGGAGCACCGCAGCGAAGGCGCGATGCGTCAAGCACAACGGGTGAAGGCCGAAGTCGGTGAGATGGAAGAGCAGTATAAGAGCCGCCTGACCGCGACGAGAAGCGGGGCGATCCAACAGGTGGAAACCGTCGCGCGCGCAGCCGAAGGACAGGCGCAGGTGATCACCGAGGCCGCGCGCGCCGAGGCGGACAAGATTCTCGAAGAGCTACGCGCGACGTTGCGACAAGAGGTCGAGACCACGCGCCAGGAGTTGCAAGCGCGCGCGCCAGAATTCGCGCGCAATATCTCGGAGAAATTACTA
This sequence comes from Klebsiella pneumoniae, assembly GCA_945865755.1. Lineage (GTDB taxonomy): Bacteria > Desulfobacterota > Binatia > Bin18 > Bin18 > JABFSC01. The sequence continues at coordinate 16,090 of CAMBFS010000066.1, read as the reverse complement.
GGAAGGGCCTTGACGTGATGACGAAGCACTCTATAAGAAACCTGGTCAGTTTTACCACCCCTGTTTTCTTCTTCCTCGCCTCCTGCACGGCGTGGGCGGCGGGAGGTGACCAGGGAGGCGGGCACGGGGGCGGCTGGGGGCTCGGCGGACTGTTTTTTTCGACGGTCAACTTTCTGATCTTCGCCGCGATCCTGCGGAAGTATGCGCTTCCCGTCGTGCGGGACACGATCCGACAACGCCGCGACAAAATCGTCCAGGCTCTCAACGAAGCGAAACGCGCCAAAGAGGAAGCCGAAGCGTTACGCGCGGAATACGAACAGAAGCTCGCGGGGCTCGCGGTGGAACAACAACGACTGCAAGCCCAAGCCCTGGAAGCCGCCGAACGCGAGAAGCGTCGGATATTGGAAGAGGCCAGCCGCGCCGCTGAACGGCTGCAAATCGAGGCCCGGCGAATCGCGCAGCGTGAATTAGCCGAAGCCCGTCGGGTGTTACGCCAAGAAGTCGCCGAACAAGCGGTTCGCCTCGCGACCGAGATGGTCACCGCCCGCCTGAATCAGAACGATCAACGCCGGTTCGTACAAAACCTGGTCACCGAGGTCAATAATGCCGCAAACTCCAGCCGCTAGACGATACGCCAAAGCGCTCTTGGAACTCGCGCAAGAGCAAAAGACGCAGGAACAGATCGGGCAAGAGTTATCGCAGATCGCCGCCGCGCTGGCCGAGCCCGAAGTCGCCCAAATCCTGACGCGCCAAGCGCCGTCCGCGAAAGGCAGCAAGGACCTCGTCAAACAACTGGTGACCTCGGTCTCGCTCCATCCGCTGCTCGTCAATTTTCTGGGCGTGTTGGCGGAGAATGATCGCGTGAACGCGCTCATCGACATCAACGAAACCTATCACACCCTGCTGGAAGAGGCGCTTGGAAGAGTCCGCATCCAGATTCGTTCGGCGGCGCAGCTCTCCAAAAAAGAGCTGCAATCCGTGGTCGAGGCGTTTGGCAAGCTGACGAAGAAAACGGTGATCCCCACCGTTGAGGTTGACCCCGAGCTGCTGGGCGGCGTGGTCGTCACCCTCGGCGGCCAAGTGTATGACGCCAGCCTGAAATCACAAATCCGTCGCATGGGAGAGGCACTCGCCCAACAAGAGTAATGGCGGCGGACCGGACACGAAAAAATCTCCCGAAGAAGAGCACGCGAGTCCCAAGTGGGAACCCGCCTAGCGGGGACCCGCCTAGACCGAGTGCGGTGAGGAAAGAGAAACACGAGGACGCAATGGAATTGAAAGCTTCCGAGATTAGCGAAATTATCAAGCGCCAGATTCAAGGCTACGACAAGCACGTGGAACTACGAGAGACCGGCACGGTGCTCTCCGCGGGTGACGGGATCGCCCGGATTCATGGGCTTGATCGAGTGGCCTCTGGTGAGTTGCTGCTGTTTCCCCACGACATTTACGGGCTCGCCCTGAACCTCGAAGAGGACAACGTGGGCGCCGCCATCTTCGGCGAAGTCCAAGCGATTCGTGAAGGCGACGAAGTGCGCCGCACTGGCCGCATCGCCGAAGTGCCAGTTGGTGAGGCGTTGCTCGGACGTGTGGTGAACGCCCTCGGACAGCCAGTGGATGGCAAAGGGCCAATCGCGACGAAAGAGACCCGGCGTATCGAGGTCAAAGCTCCAGGCATCGTCCTACGTCAGCCCGTCAAACAGCCACTGCAAACGGGCATCAAAGCGATCGATTCGATGATCCCCATTGGCCGCGGCCAACGCGAACTGATTATCGGTGACCGGCAAACCGGCAAGACCGCGCTCATCATTGATACCATCATCAATCAAAAAGGCGGGGACGTGCAGTGTTTCTACGTCGCCATCGGGCAGAAGCGTTCGACGGTCGCGCAAGTGGTCGAACGGCTCGCGCGCGCGGGCGCGATGGAGTACACCACGGTCATCGCCGCCACCGCCTCGGAAGCCGCGCCGCTGCAATTCATCGCTCCTTACGCGGGCTGCGCGATGGGCGAGTATTTCCGCGATAACGGTAAGCATGCCCTCGTCGCGTATGACGACCTCTCCAAGCATGCGGTCGCCTATCGACAATTGTCGTTGTTGCTCCGTCGTCCTCCGGGTCGGGAAGCGTTCCCTGGGGACGTGTTCTATCTGCACTCACGGTTACTGGAGCGCGCGGCCAAGATGAGCGAGGCGCAAGGTGGCGGGTCGCTGACCGCACTGCCGGTGATTGAAACCCAGTCTGGTGACGTGTCGGCCTACATTCCCACGAACGTGATCTCGATCACCGATGGCCAAATTTATCTCGAAAGCGACTTGTTCTACGCGGGTGTTCGTCCGGCGGTGAACGTCGGTATCTCGGTCTCGCGCGTCGGTGGGTCGGCGCAGATCAGAGCGATGCGGCAAGTCGCCGGGTCGTTGCGACTCGACCTCGCGCAGTATCGAGAGATGGCCGCGTTCGCGCAGTTTGGGTCGGACCTTGATGCCACGACGCAAAAACTCTTGTCACGCGGCTCGCGCCTCGTCGAGATGCTCAAACAGGGGCAGTATCAACCGCTGTCGACGGAACGGCAGGTGCTGACGATTTACGCGGGCACCAACGGGTTCGTGGACCACATCCCGGAAAGCGCCTTGAAGAAATACGAGACGGAGATGCACCGGTTTATCGAGACCCAGCACCCCGAAGTGTTGGAGGACATCCGCACCAAACGGGAGCTGACCGATGAGCTGAAAGGCAGCATCAACGCGGCGCTCAAGGCATTTAACGAAGGTTTCACGGCGTAATAGTCATGGCAACGCTTAAAGCAATTCGTCGGCGCGTCTCGTCGGTTCGGAACATCCAGCAAATCACCAAGGCCATGAAAATGGTCTCGGCGGCGCGGTTGCGGCGCGCGCAAGAGGCGGCGATCGCCGCGCGTCCGTATGCCGAAAAGCTGGAAGCCGTCCTGCAAAACTTGGCCACGCAAGGGCAGTCGCTGTCGCACCCGCTGCTGACGGCACGGGAAGAACAGAATATCGACCTGCTCTTGGTGACCGCCGACCGCGGCCTCTGCGGTGGGTTCAACTCCAACTTGGTGCGCGCGGCGGAAGCCTTCATCCGCTCGCATCCTAATCAGAAAGTCACCCTCACGATCGTTGGGCGGCGCGGGTACGACTACTTCAAGCGGCGGCCCGTCGAAATTGGCGACCATCATATCAATTTGTCTGGTCGGCTGACGCCCGCGTTGGCCAACGAAATCGGCACGCGCCTGAGTCAGCGATTTGTCAATGGCGAAACCGATGGCGTGTATATCTTGTACGCGCGCTTTCGTTCCGCGTTGGTGCAAGTGCCCACGATTGACCATGCGCTGCCCATCATGCCAAAGGAACGGGCGGCGAACGCGGCGGCGGACGCCACAGCGTCGAGCGAATATGTGTACGAACCACAGCCGCAAGAGCTGTTGGAAAGTTTGCTGACGCGCTATATCGACATGCTGATTTACCGGGCCACGCTCGAATCGGTCGCCAGCGAGCACGGGGCGCGCATGACCGCGATGGACAACGCGACCAATAACGCGGTCGAGATGATTGATCGGCTGACGCTCGACATGAACCGCGCGCGCCAGGCTAGCATCACCCGCGAGTTGCTCGAAATTGTCTCTACCAGTGAATCCTTGAAAGGCTAGGAGAGAATTCTCATGAATGTTGGAAAGATCACCCAGGTGCTCGGAGCCGTTGTGGACGTTGAGTTTCCCGATAGCGCCCTTCCCCCCATCTATAATGCACTGCAGGTCACCAATACCACCATTAGTGATAAAGAGTGGAACCTCGTGCTGGAGGTCGCCCAACATCTGGGAGAAAACACCGTCCGTTGTATCGCCATGGACAGTGCCGAGGGGCTCGTGCGCGGCACGCCCGCTCGTGACACGGGCAGCGTGATCACCGTGCCGGTGGGCGAAGAGACGTTGGGGCGCATTCTCAACGTCGTGGGCGAACCGGTGGATGAGGGGCCGTCGCTCGCCCACGTCAAACGCTCGCCTATCCACCGACCCGCACCCGCGTTCGATGACCAATCCACCGAGGTGAAGATTCTTGAGACCGGCATCAAAGTGGTGGACCTGTTGGCCCCATATCCGTTGGGCGGAAAGATTGGGCTCTTCGGCGGAGCCGGCGTGGGCAAGACGGTTATTCTCATGGAGTTGATCAACAACATCGCCACGCAGCATGGTGGCTACTCCGTGTTTGGTGGTGTTGGCGAGCGCACCCGTGAAGGGAACGACTTGTGGTTGGAGATGAAGGAGTCGGGCGTTATCAACAAAACCGCGCTGGTCTATGGCCAGATGAACGAGCCGCCGGGCGCACGTGCTCGTGTGGGTTTGTCCGCCTTGACGATCGCCGAACATTTTCGTGATGTCGAACACAAAGACGTGTTGCTCTTTATCGATAACATCTTCCGCTTCGTGCAGGCCAACTCGGAAGTGTCCACGCTGCTAGGGCGCATCCCGTCAGCCGTGGGGTATCAACCGACGCTGTCCACGGACATGGGTGATTTGCAAGAGCGCATCACCTCAACCAAGAACGGCTCGATCACCTCGGTGCAAGCGATTTACGTCCCCGCCGACGACTTGACCGACCCGGCCCCAGCGACCACGTTCGCCCATCTTGATGCGACAACGGTGTTATCGCGGCAGATCGCCGAACTCGGTATTTATCCCGCGGTGGACCCATTGGATTCGACTTCGCGGATGCTTGATCCCAACATCATTGGTGAAGAGCACTACCAGGTCGCGCGGCGGGTGCAAGAAATCCTGCAACGGTACAAAGACTTGCAAGACATCATCGCGATTCTGGGAATCGACGAATTGTCGGAAGACGACAAGATCGTGGTTGCCCGCGCCCGCAAAGTGCAACGGTTCCTCTCGCAGCCGTTCCACGTCGCCGAGCAGTTCACCAACATCAAGGGCGAATATGTCAAAGTGAAAGACACGATCCGCAGCTTCAAGGAATTGGTGGAAGGCAAATACGACGACCTGCCGGAGCAAGCGTTCTACCTGGTGGGAACGATTGAAAGCGCGGTGGAAAAAGCGCAACGGCTGGCAGCGTAAAAAGAGTTATGAGTTAAAAATTGGGGAAGTCACTCATTTTTACTCATAACTCCTCATTCTTTAACTCATAACTCATAACTCATAACTCATAACTCATAACTCTTAACTATTTTATGGACATTCTTCGCCTTCGTATCGTCACTCCGGAACGTCAGCTTCTTGATGAAGAAGTGGACGAGGTCACCGCTCCTGGCACTGTCGGTGAGTTTGGGGTTCTGCCCAATCACGTGACGTTTCTGTCGTCCCTTCAGCCAGGGCGGCTGTTGTATAAACAACGCGGCCAGACGCAGACCCTGGTGGTCGGTGGTGGATTCGCCGAGGTGTCGGACAACGTGATGACCGTGCTGGCCGATAGCGCGGAATTCGCGAAAGAGATCAACGCCGGACGCGCCAGGGCGGCTCTGCAAAAAGCCGAAGCCGAACTGAAGTCACTCGACGTGACCGACCCCGCCTTCGCGGCCACCAACGCCGCGCGCCTGCGTGCGCAAGCACGGCTGGAAGTCGCTGGGGCGCAACACTAGGATTTTCCTTCAGTAGGATTTTCCTTCAGCGCGGTGCGGGCGATCACGCAAAAATCGCCCGCACCGCGCACGTGAATCCCGGCAACCGGACCGCGTGAACGGTATCCGCGATGGTGTGGACCAGCTCGCTGACCCACCCGCCATCTCCTAATACTCGCTGTTCAACTGTCTGTTGTTTTGTATCAATGAGCCACAGCTCACCAACACCAAGGGCGGCATAGGTGTCGGCTTTGGTCGTGCGGTCATACACGGCGGTGCTTGGGGAGATCACCTCGACAACCAAATCAGCCGTCGTCAGACGACCAGGGTCCGTGGTCTTCAACCGCTCCGTGCTGACAAACATCAGATCGGGCTCCAAGTAGGTACGAGCTGAGGTCCAAATCGCGGCACGAGGAACAAAGAGTTCCCCGAGTTCTGGATGTGCGGAGAGGTAAGCGGAAAAAGTGCGGATCAATCGTGAAACCACAGTGGTGTGTGGTCCTTCCGGTGGTGGAACCATATATAATGCCCCTGCAATTAACTCATAGTGACCCCCATCAGGTGGGTTCCCCAGTTCCCAAAATTCTTCCAACGTGTACTGCTGAATCAACGGTGAAGTCGTTGCTGCTAGTGCCATGATGTATCGTCCTCAAAGCGGGTTTTGTGGTGGAGTATGCACTTGTCTCCCAGCGAACTCAAGCAACGCAGGGCGTGTAGCACGCAACCCTAAAGCTCGCGTCCAGGGAGCGTGGTCACGTCAGGACGCTTCTTGGACAGGTTCCAGCCTTCGTGCGTGGGGGAGTTCGTTCGGCAGCGCTGGACGCACTTGGGACGCGAAGACCGAAGTGACGGCGAGGGTCTCTCCATCCAGCGTGGCGAACTCTACTTCGTATCCCTCTCCCCCCTGAGGGAGTAAGACCACCGTTCCGATATCGCCGGCCTTGAGTCCAAACTCTCGTAAATCCTCGGTTAAGATCACACGATCCAATTCAGCAATCATAATGACACTCCTTGCAACGGATAGGCGGTCACAAAGCGAGGAACTCGTTCTCCAGTATCAATGAACCAGACCACACGAACCTGTGGCGCTCTCCCACTTGGGGTCTGGATCGCACCTTCAATCACGTATCTGCTCCCAAATGGTGAAGGTTCGATCTTGGCTATTTCGTGCTGCGCGGCATGCTGTAGGAACGCTTGAGCGAGGATCTCCCAGGTTTCAGCGGTGAACCCAAACCGTTTGAAAAAATTTGCTTATCCCAGCCTGCCTCATGCGTTTCGGACAACAGGTAATTGACGATCTTTTTCGCGAGAATGAGAGCAGCATCAATGTGAAGCAACTTGCTCATTATGGCTTTCAACGAAATGGCTCATAGGATAAAAGTGACGCCTTTGGGGATGGCGTCACCCGTATAAAAAACAAAGGTGATTACGCCGGGGTGCTTGTGAATCGCTTGGCGACAGGCGCTGATTTTATCGCGATTGACACTATGGGCTCTCACGATCCCCCGTAAGGGATTGCCTCGTTTATCCCATGCCGTTTCTTCAACCAACACCCAGCAGTCAGCATACAGTTGGGTGATCCGCGCAAGAGGTAATTCCGGCTCTGTCGTCGGTACGTTGAGTTTTACCCGTGTGGTTGCCGCGCCCATACCTTATCCGTTGAGAATACTTGCTCTCCCGCGATAAAACGCCAGACAAGGAGAGAAGTCAAGCAGAAGAGCAACGAGACAACCGAGAAGAGCCGTAGCTCAGAAGCTGGTCTTCTCACTCCTCACCCTTCACCCTTCAGAAACCCTTGACACCACCGGGAATCTCTTGCTGTAGGGCGGGGTGTTCGTAAGAGTGCCAAACTCGATGTGAGTCGAGGGCGGAAAGCCGACGGGACTTATCCTCACTAAAGGCGGCGAGCGATACAGAGGCAACGGTGGAGTAGAGGCGGTGGGAATTTTCTCTGTTACGCGGACTACGCAAGGACAGTATAAGTTGGCCGGGTTGCCTGAAGTGATCACTGTATTGGTCACACTGGAGCCCGGCTTTTTTATTGCGCAACTGCAACCCCTGGGAATACCGTATGCCATACACTGCTACCGCTTCTTTCCGCGCGATCTGTCGCCTGGTTCTCTTCTGCTTTACCTTTGCGACTTTCCATCCCGCCAGCCTTGGCGTCTCCAAAACACTCGACCTCAAATTTCGCATCTCTGGTGCTGGTGCGTTGACCTTGGACTTTGGCCCTTGGACTCTGGACCTTGGACCGTCTTCGGCTTACGGCCAAGTCCAAGACCCTTTGCTTGCTCCCACGCCGGAGTTCGATCTTGAAGACCCTTTCATCACACAAAAGGCGCAAGCACTCGGAAACGACCCCACACGAATCTTCGCCTTCATGCGTGATGAGATCGGCTACGAAGCCTACCAAGGCTCACTGCGTGGCGCACGGGGAACATTGTGGAGCAAAGCTGGTAATGCGCTCGATCAAGCCAGTTTGATGATTGCCTTACTGCGTGCGTCCAACATTCCCGCGCGTTACGTCAAAGGCACGTTGGGCACAGCCGAAGCGCAAATAGTGATATTGTCCATGTTTCCGCCCGTGCTACGCATTGTTGGTTGTCCACCAGCGGACGCGCTCAAAGCCGACCCGGCCAACGATCCCAAACTCCTCGCCGAAACCAAGGAACATTACTGGGTGGAATACGGCGATAGCTTCACCCCCGCTGACCCGACCTTCCCGGATGCGCAAATCGCTCAGACGTTCACGAATAAACAGAGTGACTTCACTGACGTGCCGGACACCCTGCGGCACAAAGTCACCGTGCGGTTGAAAGCGGAACGGCGCATGGAGGCCGCCATTGCTTTTGGTGGACAGTCAGAAGTGAAAAACGTTCTTAACGAAACCTTCATCACCGCCGCCCTCGTCGGCAAGCCGCTCTCCATTGGTCACTTTGTCAACTCACAACCCGCCGGTGGATTAGCGTTTTCCACCGTCACCCACACCTACTCGCCCTACGTCCTCATCGGCCAGAACGATGGCAACCTTGAAGACGACGAGGGCCTTCGTGGTACAGACTATCAGGAAGTGATCACCAACTTCCCGCTTGGGAATCAGCTCCTGACCGGTCTGTTCTTGGAAATGGATGTGAAGAGTCCCGACGGAAAAGTCGAGACGCACGAGCGCGCATTAGTCGATCGCATCGGCTTCGCCGCGCGGCAGAACCGGGGAACGACGACGATCGACATCTCTGTGGGAGCAGCAAACCAACCTGCACTCACCAACCTTGATATTGTCACAATCAATGTGCTGCCAGGCTTGCAGTCTTTGGAGGCGATTGCCCTAAAACGAGACTACCTCGCACCTATAAAGACTGAGCTTGAAGCACTCAAGCCGCTCGTCGATCAGATCCCGCCTACAGGACCAATAACAACCGAACAACAACAAACCCTGGCTAAAGTACTACATCTGTCTCGGCAGAGCACAATCATTAGTGCCGAGACTGTCGTTATGTCTTTTGCTGGCGCGTCGACGTTGCACTTAAACAACTCGAACAGGGGTATCTAACCAAAGGGAAAGCCGTTTGAAGAGACGGTAAAAGACGCCAAAGGCGAGATCGCCCAAGAAATAGCTAAAGCTGCGGTATTATTAGGGCTTGAGGAATTTGCTGATGCTGTAAATGCCTCGTTTTGCCTTGTCAATCTTGGAGAGCTTGACAAATTCCTTGAATGCGCTGGTGAATTCGTTGTTACCACTGCCCTAGAAAGGGAGTTGGAAAAATTCCTTGGAGCGAAGGCAATGTTTGCCTTAAACCTTGGCACTATCATAGGCATGGGAACAGCTCTCGCATGGATTACTTACAACATTCCAGTTGATCCCCAGGTTTTCTCTTTCCTCTCAAGTCCTCTCGGTCCAGGTCCCACATCAGTCACTCCAGGATCTCAGCCAGGAGTCAACGCACAGCTTGTACTTGATGGCTTCTTCACTGAGTCTGTCGGCAACGCTGAAGTTCCGTCAGTCTATAAAGTCCAAATTCAGAACACCGGCAATGCAGCCAATACATTCGCTATCACACTTCCACCTGCGCCACCGGGATACACGCTGCAAAGTAGTGTGCCGGAGATCACTGTCCCACCTGGGCAGACGGCGGAGGTGGGGATTTGCTTGCGTCCCGTCAATGGCATCGGTGCGCCGGGGACGAGCGTCCCGTTTAGTGTGACAGTCACCGGCACAGGCACATCCGCTACGGATACCGAAACCTTCGTCACGCCGGATGTACATGGCGTAACGTTGACACCTGATCCAGCCTTCGCCAGCGCCAGTCCGGGTAGCAGTGTGCCTGTTGAACTCTCTATCACTGCTGCTGGCAATGGAGCGGAGAATGTCACTTTGAGTGCTTCCCTGCCCACAGGCGTTACTCTCAATGGCCTACCGTCAAACGTTTCCCTCACGCAAGGCGAAACCAAGACCTTCCCGTTGACGCTCAACGTTAGCAGCGGCGCGGCGCTCAATACGACACTGACCACTACAATCACTGCTACCTTGACTGGCGCCTCCAGTGAGAACAAACCGGCCACAACCATTCAACTCAGCATCCGCTCTGAAGCGGTTGGCTCCGTTGAAGAAGCCGCGGTGAAAGCCGCGAACGCCAACCACGCCCAGCTTGCGGGCGTGCTCTCACAACTCAGCGACACCCTTGGCCAATGGCAAGCGAACCCTACCGATGCTCGCCTCTGCGAACGTGCTCAACTCCAACTCGATAATCTCAAAGCTATGCTGGCGGCGACGCCGTCGCTCGCGCAGTTTGCATCTCAAATCGATGCGCTCCTTGCACAAGCGGCGAACTGTGATGTGGCAGGGCTATTGCCACTGCTGACCTCTCTATTCGTGGATATTGGCGACGTCTTTGAGTTCACCCAGGCTCTGACGCTGTCGCTCTCGCCTACCAGTGTTCTCTTGGAACCAGGACAAGGACAGAGCTTTAACGTTCGGCTGGAGAATCAAGGCAACCAGATCCTCGACGTGTCGCTTGCTCTTGGGTCAGTACCGAGCGGCGTCACAGCGGCGCTCGACGAGACGCAGATCTCACTCGCTCCCAACGCAGTGCGTACAATTCCGCTCACACTGAGCCAGACACTCACGTCTACACAAGTCTTTGCGCTAGAAGTGACAGCAACGGCGGGCACTACCTCGCAAGTTGCCTTCGCGCACGTTGCCGTGCGTCCAGCCGTGGCGGATGTCGTCAGTGTCACCGCGAATCCAAACGCTGTTGATGCCGGAGAGCCAATCAACGTCAGCGCCCAAGTTCTCAACAGCGCTAATACAACACGTTCTGTGCTTACGCGACTCGAACTGCTCGACAGTGCTGGAACACTTATCTCCAGCCCGCCTGACGTATCGGTGAATCTCACTCCGAGCACGGATACACTGACCATCAATCTCGGACAGCTCTCAACCACCACGCTCACTGATGGACTCTATAATTTGCGCGTGTCGTTGCTGACGACCGACCATCAAGCACTTTCTGGCCGCTCCGCGCAGACGCCCTTTTTCGTCGGTTCTCCAATCTCAGCTTCGGTGATGGCAGATCCGATCATCGTTCCGCCGGGAACCTCGACGGTGACGACAAATCTGGCTGTTATCGCATCCACTCAACAAGCCGAGTTTGATGTCGAACTTCGCCATCAACTTCCGGCGAGTGGATACACCATTGATTCAGCCAGTGTAAATCCAGCAGCGGATGAAGTTTCCGGGTCCAGCGTGACCTGGACAGGGCACCGAAATGCTATTGATCCACTAGATTTGCACTTCCAGCTCAGTGGGCAGGCACAGGACATGCACCCTGGGGAGATTCGTGAAATTAGTTTGGGCACGGAGGTTACGGCCAAAATATTTATCCCAGGCGAACTTCCGACGAATCGCTTTGCGGATAAGGTCCTAGATTATTTTGATAGCGGTGCTGGTCCGCTTAAGGGTCCGTATGGAGGAACACTTGGAGGCGGACCGGGTTGGCCTGTCCCAGTTAGTGTAAATGTAGTAATTGGAGGCGAACCTGGGCCTACAGGATTCCAAGACTTTTTATCGTTACCCACAGGTTCGTATGTTACTGTCGGCTTTACTGATAAAGTCGCGATTGATGGACCTGGTGATGACATTTTCATTGACACTGCTGGTGGTGCTGGAGAAATTGCGGATATTTACGTCAGCGCAAATGGCTCTAACTTTGTACTGCTTGGTACGACTTTCCAAAACAATGGTCGGACAGGGTTCGATTTAACTTCCATAGGATTCACTGAGCCTGTCGTTGCGGTAAAAATCGTTGGTCGTGATAACGGAGGTGGTTCTCCTGGGTTTGATGTTTTCTCAGTAGAAATTCTGCCCGGCAGTGTCAGTTTCCCGCCGATCGAGATCCAGCTTGATCTCCCGCCTCTTACTGTTGTTGCCGCCCACATCGTCAACCTCGACCCAACTTCCCGTACAGTCAAACGTGGAGCGCAAACGACATATGACGTGTTGTTGAAGAACCCGTTTTCTACAAACCAGACCTTCAACTTGAGCACGATTGGATTGGATGGACTGGATGTCACGCTGGATACATCGGTGAACGTCCTAGCTGGGCAGACGATGAGTGTTCCGCTCACTGTCGCCGTGCCTGCGGGAACATCAGAGGGCACACGCGTCTTCAGCGTCCAAGCGCAAGTGGGTAATGGTGGTGTGGATACAGTAGATGGGGAGCTGACTATCGCTGGCGGCCCTGGAGATTCCGGCGGTGCTGGCGATCCGCCACCTACCGTTTCACTTGACGGCTTAGCGGTTGACGTCGCGCTTACACCTGGCTCGGCTACGGGCGGTCAAGGTACGGCAGCAACGTTTACCGTTCGTGTTACCAACGTTGGCAACGAAGACGACACCTACACATTGTCAGGTTCGTTCCCGTCTGGCTTCACGGGCACGTTTGCAGGACAACAAGTGACGGTGTTGCCTGGTCTGGGCAACTTCCGCGAAGTCACGCTAACGGTCACGCCTCCGCCAGGTGTGGCGGTCGGTAATCAGGCGTTTACCGTACGCGCTGCGTCCACAAACGATGCAGGCGTACAGGATGACGCCGCTGGCTCAGTGAACGTCGTAAGCCAGGGCGTGGATGTCGATATCACGCCATCCACTGGCGGACCAAGCACGACATTCCAAATGACGGTGAAGAACACCGGCCAAAGTCAGGATACCTTCAACCTGCAACTCGGCGGGCCGGTGGGTGTATCCGCGACGTTGGGAGCATCTTCTGTGACTCTTGCTCCTGGCGCGTCACAGACAGTGCCGATTACGCTGGGGTTGTTGAACTTTGCGCTCTCGGGCGGTTTGGATCTCATCGGCGTGGCGACCTCGCAAGCCAATACTACCGTTAAAGATCAAGACTCGGCGCAAATCCTTATCGGCGCGAGTAAAGGACTCAGTGTCTCCATCACGCCTGCGGTGATAGAATTATCTACGCCGGGCGCGGCGGCGTTCCTGGTGCAGGTGGATAACCTTGGCAATGGCGAGGACGCCTACAACGCCGAGATCATGGGGATCACCGGTCCAGTGACAGCAGCTCTGAGCAGCCTCAATCGCCAACCAACTCAGAAGATTGATCTCTTCCGCCTGCCCGGACTCAGCACTGGCGGCATCTTGTTGAATACAACACTGACCGCGCCGAGCGAAGGGAAGATAACTGTCAAAGTAACCTCTTTGTCCGATCCCTCACTGACTGCGCAAGCGGTGGCAACAGTGCGAACGCCGGGTGGAGGCAATCACGAGCCGGAGGTGAACGCTGGGCCGGATCAGCGCACCAAAGTTGGTGAGACGATCAGCCTCGCACCCGCGACCTTCACTGACGCTGACGCGAGCGATACGCATACCGCTACCATCAACTGGGGCGATGGAACGCCTATCAGCGGTGGGACCGTAACTAAGAACAATGGCGGCGGGACCGTGACGGCATCGCATAGTTATACGCGGACCGGCGATTTCACTGTGACAGTTTGCGTCAAGGACAACCACGACGTGACCGCGTGCGATACCTTCCAGGTCACTGTGGAGGAAGCCTGTAGTGTCTGCCGTGGACCAGCCGTGGTAGTAGCCAGTGTCATCGCGCTGGATGCGAACAACCTGCCGGGCACGGCAGGCGTGCTTGCACCATTTACCTCGTTTAATGGCCACACCATTGTCATTGATCTCGGCAACCGTGCGTTGCAGGTGACCTCCACGGGGCGGATCACCGTTCCAGCCGGTGCGGGGCTCCAACCGCCCGCGTTCCATCAAGCAAACCGACATGGCACGCCCAACCTGCTTATTCGTTCGACCTGTGCGTTGCAGGTGGACGAGTCGCTGCGCGGCGTGGGTGGCTCCCATTATCGGAGCTTAACTGGCGTCATCGAAACCACTGGCATGGTTCACAAAGCCGGGGATGTCACTCTCGTGTTCGATGACGGCATCACCATAAATGGCGGAGTGCAATCACTGCAAGAACTCCAGCCGGATAACCCGGCATCGCTCGCTGGGTCACTCCTGTTGCAGAGTCAGTGTGGAGATATTGTGACGGGTCCAGCCTCGTGGCTGGTCACGCAGGGAGAGAGTGCCGACTCGGGTGCGATCATGCTCCAGCAGACTGGGGAAGGCGATATTATAATTCAAGGATTATTGCTCAATCATACCAACCACACCAAGAAAGACGCGCCTCCACCGTTGATCGCCGTGCACGCGGCTGGCGGAACGGTCACGATTGATGGTAGTCACTTGGTGTTAAACGACTGGAAGTTGCAGCAAAAAACCTACGATCTCACCAGTGGACTCCTGATCCTTTCTCGCAAACCGGCGGAGGCTGGGCAAATCGTCGTACAGGCGCGCGAGGATATCGCGGTCACGCGCGCTGTTGCCGCAGTGCCGCTCAATCAGCCAAACTTCGCTACCGTGGCAACGGCGGTGAATAGCGGTGCCACGCAGGGCGGTGACATTCGTCTCCGCTCGCTGACGGGCACCATCGCGGTCCGCGATCGCGCGTTGCAAGCGAGCGGGCAAGGGAATAACGCGACGGCGGTGATTGAAGTGCTCGCGGACAAGGATGTTATCGTGGCAAGTCCAACGGCGGTGAATGGCAACCATCAGCCGACTCTCACCACGGCAGCCGGTGATGAGAAACTCACCAGTAAAGGTGGCACGAACATACTGCAATCGTGTGATGGCAACGTGCGCGTCGAAGCCAATGCGCAAGTATTGGCAACCGGCAAAGCGAGCGGCTCCGGTCGCAATGTGCTGACGGCGGATGATGGGAGTGTCATTATCCAAGGCAGAGTTGATCCCGCGGCGGTGAAGGGCGCGGCCTGTACTGATCCAGCACCGTTGTTGTGAGGGTCGGAGGCGGGGATGCGACGCTGCCGCATCCCCGCCTCTTTTTGCGCCAAGTGTTACGGATGACGTGTTTACCCGTGTGAAGCTCACGGACAGCATGCAGTCGGTACAACGCATGTACAACACTGTCGGATAAAGCCGCGACTCAAGAATATCGCGCGGTCTAATCCGGCGATCACGAAAAAATCGCCCGCACGACACACGTGAATCCTGGCAGATGGGCTGCGTGAACCGTGTCGGCAATGGCGTGGAGCATCTCACTGTCCCACCCTCCAGTTCCTAAGATCCGCTGTTCAAGCGTCTGTTGTTTGGTATCGATGAGCCACAACTCACCAACGCCAAGAGCGGCGTAGGTGTCGGCTTTGGTCGTGCGGTCATAGACGGCGGTGCTTGGGGAGATCACTTCGACCACCAGATCAGCCGTGGTCAGACGGCCAGGGTCCGTCGTTTTCAACCGCTCCGCGCTCACAAACATCAAGTCGGGTTCCAAATAGGTCCGCGCCGAAGTCCAAATCGCGGCACGAGGAACAAAGAGCCTCCCAAGTTCTGGATGTGCGACAAGGTGGGTGGTCATAAGCAAGTTGAGACTCGAAACCGCCGTCGTGTGCGGTCCTTCCGGTGGTGGAACCATATACAATACCCCCGCGATTAACTCATAGTGTCCCCCGCCCGGTGGGTTCTCCAGTTCCCAAAATTCATCCAGCGTATACTGTTGAATCAATGGTGAAGTCGTTGCTGCTAGTGCCATGATGTATCGTCCTCAAAGCAAGATTTGTGGTGGAGTATGCGCTTGCCACCCAATGAACTCAAGCAGCGCGGGGCGCGTAGCGCAAGTCATTAGGTGATTTCCGAGAAAGATAATCCCGTGGCGTAACTGAAGGAGGCTGGGATGACCAACGGGAATCCCAGCGTGGCGAGCACCGCCTCCAGGCTGGAATTCGCTCCACTCATGACCGGCCTACATCCGACAGAGAGAGTCTTTTCTGGAAATGTAATTGCCGGGTGCCACTCTACGCCGGTAACCAGATTTTTCGGGAATGAGAAAAAAGTCTTGATACGACGCAGGTTTTCGCTTAGTCCGCAGGCCAGCCGACTGCACTACGTATGCAGGCGGCTGGCAGAGGCACGACTGGGGATACTGCGCGT
>CAMBFS010000065.1 GCA_945865755.1 Klebsiella pneumoniae | reverse complement strand
ATCATGAACCGAGTGAGTTCAAGGGCTACGTGGACACCAACCTGAAGAGGGTGGTTCAGATATCATGACTCTTCATAGTTTCTAACCCATTGGAATGATTCAGTTTAGCAATTCTTAGAAGTTGTTCTCAAAATGAGCGAACGGTAAGGCATAGTTACCTCCTAGAAAAATAAAATAGCGGTCAAGAGCGAGTCACCGTAAAGGAACGTCTCTGACTTTTCTAGAGCACGCTTGTACATGCGCTTCCTCCTTACGTGGCGAGAGTTGTGAGGGAGCCGTGACTTTGCTAGGCTCGCCGCACCCTTCTTCACAATTCTAAGGAGAGAAACCCATGACGCCCGAAGAGCAACAGAATCTGATTGTCGCCAAGCGTTACGAAGATTTATATAACACCGACGCCGAACGGTTCGTCCACGAATGCTACACGCCAGATTGTGAGGTGAATGGCGGGATGATTCGTGGGTATGAGCAGTTCGTGCACATTGAAAAGAACGTGCTGCGTGCCGCTCCAAAGCGGAAAATGCGCGTTGATCGCACGTATGCCACGGGTAATGTCGTGATTGTCGAGGCGGTGCTGCTCAACCCTGATCAAGGGCCGGATTGGCAGTTGCCTTTCTGTGCCGTGCTCACCTGCCGCGACGGAAAGATCGCGACCGATTGGACGTATGCCGAGTTCGCGAAGTGGCCGGGATTGGCCTGAAGGAGACGAAAAGATATCTCACGCGGAGACGCAGAGACGCGGAGAGGAACCTTTTCGTACTCACCGACGAGGCAATGACAAAAGAAGCAAGGAGGAACCACATGACGAAAGGACAGAATGGTGTCGAATTGCGCGGAGCGATCGACGCCGACGGCCATATCTTGGAACCACCCGATCTCTGGGAGAAGTATTTGGAACCCAAGTATCGGGATCGCGCGCTGCGGATTCGCACGAACAGTAAAGGTCTCGAATACATGGAACTGGATGGCAAGCCGATGTGGGCTGGCTACCCAGGATTTCCAGGCTCGCTCGGCGGGATGGGCGCCACGGACCTGAGCCCTAGCCCCGATCTGACCTACGTCGGCGGGGCTCCCGCTGGCTCAATGAATGCCAAGGAACGCATTGCCCGCATGGATAGCGAGGGCGTGGCCAAGTCGATTCTCTATCCGACGTTGGGATTGTTTCTCGGCGAGGTCAAGGATGCGGAACTCTCCGCCGCGCACTGTCGCGCCTATAACCGCTGGATTGTCGATTTCTGTTCGGATTCAGGCGGTCGGTTGATCCCGATCGCGCAGGTCACACTGGACGATGACCCGAAAGAGGCGGCACGCGAACTCGAGCGGGCGGTCAAGGCTGGCGCGAAGGGAGCCTTCTTTCTGCCGTTTACGTGGAAACGCAAATCGCCGGGCCATCCCGACTTTGATCCCTTGTGGGCCAAGGCGCAGGAATTGAATGTACCGCTGGCCATTCATCCCACGGCGGATCCGCCGGAAGTGGATGTGCACAAACGGTTCTCCGATCTCGCTCAGAACAAGGAAGCGTTCAACTTTACTTGGTACATGGATGTCTTGGTGGCTCAGGGGATGATGCAATCCTTTGTCTCACTCTTCCACTATGGGCTCTTCGATCGGTTTCCCACAGTGAAGATGGTGGTGTTGGAGTCCCAGGCGGGGTGGATTGGCTATTTACTGGATCGCATGGATGCCGTGTATCGCGTGCCGCTGGGCAAGACGACGAGCATGAAGGAATCCCCCAGCACCTATTTTCAGCGCCAGTGTTGGATTTCCGCCGATCCCGATGAAAAGACGGTGTCGGCGGTGATTAACGTAGTGGGCAGTGAGCGCTTTTTCTGGGCGTCGGACTTTCCCCATCCCGATCACATTGGCCATTACATGGAAGCACTAGGCGAGATGATGGCACCACTGCCAGAACAGGCGCGGCGTCATGTGTTGTGGGAAAATGTGAGTCGCGTGTACCAGCTTGGAGAGTAGGGCTTCCCTAGAAGAAAGAAACGGGGAATCGGAGAGGAGGCTGTGAATGCCTCCTCTCCTTCGACACGCCAACAGTGCGGCGTGCATCTCGGCTACGCGTGCGCGCTCATCGCGGGGGAGGGCACGTAGTCCTTGGGAAGCCGAAAAGCGGGATCGTTCTGGAGCACGGGCAGCACTTTCTCGGCGAACAGCTTGAAGCTCCGTTCCAGCTTCGGATACGGCAGACCACCGAACGCGAACGTGCCGATCGCATGTTCTAGTGGCACCGTGTGGTGAATGTAGCGGAACTTTTCGAGCACCTGCTCCGGAGTCCCAGCGGCGTGCAGACTGCGGAAAAACTCGACGGCCTTGCTTTTGGCCTGCTCATCGACACTGAGTTTGGTGTAGGTCTTCGCCAGCTTGGCGTAAAATTCGTACCCTTTGACCGACGAGAGGTGGCCGTCCGAGAACTTATAGTGCCGGTCGATGGAATCGAACATCGCCCCCAAATGGATCGCGCCCAGGTCCTCGGCTTCACTCGCCGAGTCGGCGACCAACACGTTAAACAACCCAATCGGGGGACGGGGCTGATGGCCACTAGCGGTCGCGGCGCTACGATAACGATTATAATCCGCCGCCGTCTCTTCCCAACTCCGTTGCGCGACAATCAACACGCCGAAGCCCAACTTGGCCATGATCTCCGCCGATTCTGGACTAATCGACGACGCATAGAAGCGGTTCTCCGGATGTGAGATCGGTCGCGGGCGAATCTGGATTTCGGGAATCTTGTAGTGTTTGCCGTCGAACGAGAAGCTCTCCTGCGTGAGTCCCTTGCGGATAATCTGCGCGCTTTCGACGAAGCGTTCGCGTGCCTCTTCCATCGGAATACGGAATCCGGCGTATTCAATCGACGCCGCCCCACGGCCAAAGCCAAAGATCGTGCGGCCACCGGAGATCGTATCCAGTAAGGCGATTTTTTCGGTGACTTCGACCGGGTCATGCCACGGCAACACGATTACCGCCGTACCCAGTTGGATGCGTTTGGTACGGCCCGCGACGTACATCAATAAGGCGACCGGGTCGGGTGACATCACATATCCGGTGAAATGATGGTCGAGGGTCCAGATCGAGTCAAAGCCCAGGCCCTCGGCCATATCCGCCACGGCCAATTCTTCTTGATAGGTTTGCAGGTCCGGCTTGCCGCCGAAACTGGTCAATTGCAGTGTCATTCCTACTTTCATGGGTCCCCTCCTTTTTCGGGAAACGGTCAGTGACGTGACACGCGCGCGTGACGCGCGCGTGTCTTATTTGGTTGCTTTCTTGGCTTTTCCTTCGTCGCCGCCCGTGCTTGCGGCATCGTCCTTGACGATTTCGAGCAGCTCGACCTCAAAGACGAGCGTCGAGCCGGGCTTGATCTTTGGCGGAGCCCCACGCTCCCCGTAGGCGATCTCGGAAGGGCAGACGAGACGGCTTTTTTCTCCCACCTTCATGCGTTGCACCCCTTCGGTCCAACAGGGAATCACGCCATTCAAGGGAAACGTGACGGGTTCACCACGTTGCGTCGAGCTATCGAAAACCTCGCCGTTCGTCAGCGTCCCGTGGTAATGCACCTTCACTTTATCCGTTGCCTTGGGGGAAGGGCCTTTGCCCTCGGTGATGGTCGAGAACACCAGTCCTGAATCGGTTTTCGTCGCCCCTTTCTCAGTGGCGGCCTTGGTGAGGAATTCGGCTCCGGCTTTCTTTTCAGCTTCGGAGACCACCGCTAGGCGTGCCTGCTGCAATTGCTGCACTTTGGGCATGAATTCCTGCATGACGACTTTTGGCTCCCGCTTGAGCACGCCATCGGCGATCCCCGCGTTAACCATGGTGAGTTCTTCTTCACTGAGGCTGAAAATGCCGAGAGACTGACTGATGGCCATCCCTAGTGCGTACAGGGTCTTCTGTTCATCCGTCGTGGGAGTGGCGGATTGAGCGGAGGCAATCGAACTTGAACAGATGATTGCTCCAATGGTGAAATACAGTAATTTTCGCATGCGTCTTCCTTTCTTACGCGGCTTCGCTTCAGTTGCCAAAGTCCGCGATTGCGATTGCGCGGCAGCTTAGATGATCCGCCGCGGCTCCTCAAGGCCAATGGCATTAACTCACCTTACGCAGGTCGCGTAAAATTTGGAGTTTTTGACCACCATAATGTAGACGTGATGCTGGCTAGTGCCGTTCTTGCAGCATATTTGGGTCATCATCTGCGTAAGGTGAGGCATTAAGTTAAGCAACCGTGTCATTGCGAGCAGCGAAGCAATCCTTGTTTTGTTGGAGATTGCTTCGTCGTCCGACTCCTCGCAATGACAGTCTCCCCCTTAACTTAATGCCATTGCTCCTCAAGGCGGGCGTTTCCCTTGACACTTTGGGGACAACTCTATATGCCCCTCGCAATGGGTTTCTTCGTGTCCGCTTGCATTCCGATTCGCGCATAACCGAAGGAGGCTTTATGAAATTTGGCTTGCTCTACGAGCGGTTGGCAATCCTGACGAAGTGATGCGCAAATTGGAGCGCTTTCAGGCGGCGGGCCTGAGTCAGGTGATCTGCTTCAAACAGGCGGGTCGGATTCCGCATGCCAACATCATGCGGTCGATCAAACGCATCGGGCAGCACATCATCCCGTACTTCAACCCTCATCGGACCATCGCCACGGACGATATTCGTGCGGCAGCACTGTAAGAGTGGAGAGTGGAGAGTGGAGAGTGGAGAGTGGAGAGTGAGGGAGGCGCGATGCGGAGCGTACCCCTCCTGCTCTCAATCACTCAATGGCCCGATGGCTCAATGGCTCAATGCCCCAATGTCTTCACTTCACGATCTCTCCACCCCAGAGTTTCCGCAGAAAGGTTTCCACGGGCAAGACCTCAATGTTCCCCTCCACGCGGCGAGGTTCTCGTTCGGTACAGACGAGAATCTTTCCGCGCAGTGTCAGGTCCTCACTCAAGGCGTGTAGCCCTTTGAGGTCACGAGGACTCACCAAGGATTTTGCTTTAACCTCCACCGCGACCTCATCACCAATGACAAAATCGACCTCAAATTGCGAACGACTGCGCCAGTAGGTGAGCGGGTGGTCGAGGCGGCGGTAGTCCAAGTAGGCGCGCAGCTCCAGAAAAATAAAATGTTCCAAGGCGCGGCCAAAGAGTTCCGTGCCCGGCGCGATTGGTCCCCGTCTCGCCAACACGTTCGCGACGCCCACATCGAAGAAATAGAATTTGGGGGTGGCGACCGGTTTGCGTTTCAGTGTCTTCTGAAAGGGCGGAAGAAGGGACCCCACCAGGGTGTCTTCGAGGATTTGATAATGCTCGCGCACCGTTCGGGGGGGAACACCCGTGTCGCTCCCCACGGCGGTGAAATTGACCTGTTCACCGTTGGTGAGTCCCGCCGTGGCGAGGAAGCGCGAAAATGTCCCAATGTTCCGCACCAGCCCTTCGGCGAGAATCTCCTCCTGGAGATACGCTCCCACGTAGGCTTTCAAGAGTTCTTGTGGAACCGGAGACGTAAAGACCGCTGGTAAGCCGCCAAGATTGAGCCGCTCGTGTAGCCGTTCATAATTGACTTCGGGTGATACCAACGGATGCAAGTGATAGGTCAACGCGCGCCCCGCGAGGAGATTCGCGCCCCCACGCTTGAGCTTGCGCGCGCTACTCCCCGTCAAGATAAATCGCAGCGACTTGTTGCGTTCGATGAGCAAGTGCACCTCATCAAGCAATAGCGGGAGCTTCTGAATTTCATCAATGATGACAAGCATATCCTCCGCCTGTAATCGCTGGCGGATCAGTTCTGGCGCGGCACTCAGCTCACGAAAGGTGTCCGCCTCCAGGAGGTCGTAGAACTTCGCCCGCGGGAATAACGTGCGCAAGAGCGTACTTTTCCCCGTCTGACGCGGGCCAAACAGAAACACCGAACTGTGGACAAGCAAATCAGTGAGGCCAAGGATTCGTGTAAACATGGGACGATATTGCCGAATTGCATGTAATTCGGCAACGACATTGCGCATTTTCCGGTCAAGGCCGCCTTGAGCAAGCACAATGTCAGGCTTGATGAAGGCGAGTTCTTGAAAAAATATCCCTCCGAACTCAGTCCTCAGTCCTTTCCGAAGCAGGCGAGACGCCTGCGGTCCCCATCCTTTTTTTTATCACGTTTGCCTTTTGCCTTTTGATTTTTTGTCTTCCGCACTGCTAGACCAACCAGCCGTGGCACCCAAGCCCAGGGGTATCCCCCATAGGCGCGAACTTAAAAATATAGCCTCCGGAGACGAGGGAGTTCAGGCGGCGAGGGGCAAGGCAGCAATTCCCGGTTGCGTAAAAAGGCCAGCAAAATGGGGGTGGAGGCGCGCGAGTTTTTGCGCTTTGCTAACCTGTGTGCATGCGACCGCTCAAGAGTCTTACCTTAGAAGCGATGGTCGATCTCCTCGCCACCACCTTTGGCGACATCGACGATTCCCGCGCCCCCGCCCAGCTCCGCTATCCGTTGCACGATACCTTGCTGAGTGGCTTTGCGTTGATGTTTTTTGGCATCCCAGTCTGTTGCAGTTTCAGCGCGCGATGGCATCCAAGCGCCGGCGCTGTAATTTGCAAACGATCTTCGGAGTGTCCGAGATTCCGTCGGACACCCAGATGCGGGAGATTCTGGATGGGGTGGACCCCGAAGCGATCCGAGAGGCCCTCCCCCAGATGTGGGAGAAAGTGCGCCGGGCGGGCTGGGGCAGCCGGTTCACGACGCCCCTGCCCAGTGGGGCGCACCAGGGCACATACTATACGGTGGCGCTGGAGGGCAGTGAGTATTTCCGCTCGACCACGGGGCAGTGCCCCCATTGTCTGCGCCAGACCGATCCCCAGGGCCGGGTGCACTACTCCCATAAGATCGTGGGGGCGACGGCGGTGCGGGCGGGGTCGCATCAGGTCCTGCCGCTGGATGTGGAAGCAGTGCGCAACGCCACCGCAGAGAGTGCCCCCCGAGATTGTGAATTGACGGCGGCCAAGCGGCTCGTGACCCGCCTGCGCCGCGAGCATCCCCAGATGGCGCTGATTATGATCGGCGATGACCTCTATTCCCACGTCCTCTTTGTGGAGCACCTGCACGAGTTGCGTCAGCACTACGTGTTAGTAGCCAAACCCGCCTCCCCTCCGACCTTGCTGGCGGCGGTCGCGGCCGCTGCGGGGACGGAACAGACCCAGAGCGGCCAGATGGCCGTGGGCACCGACGCGCGGCAGCGGACGGATAGCTATCGGCTCGTGCGCCAGATGCCGTTGGCGCTGGAGAGCACGGTGCGTGTCACGTATGTGGAAGTGTGGGAACGCGGGGCCAAAGGTGATCTCCTCTATCACAATAGTTGGATTACCGATCTCGACGTCGATGCGGGGAATGTGGCGGTGGTGGTCCAGGTGGGCCGCACGCGCGGGAAGATTGAGAATGAGCAGTTCCATGTCCACAAGAACCATGGCTATGACCTCACCCACAATTATGGGCACGGACAGCAGAGCTTATCGATGGTGTTCTACCTCTTGAATCTCCTCGCCTTTGTGGCCCATGTTGTCCTAGCGTTGGGCGATCGGCTCTATCAGCGCTGCCGCTCCCAGGCAGTCGCGCCGCGAGTTATGGAATGCGTTACGGACCCTGGTCAATGCGTTCCTGGTCCAGAGCTGGCGCCACTTGTTAGAGGGGTATCTCGAAGAGGCCGCCGCCGGTTCCTAACGCTGCCCCCCCTCGACACTCCTCACTCGTGGTGTTCTTCGGCCCGCGCATAGCGCCGCGTGAGGGCTTGCGCGGTGGTTTGTCTGCCTCCCCTGTCCCCGCCGCTGCCGCGCCGCACTTTTTGGCCTCGCTCTCGTTCGCCACCCTGAAAATGCACCCGCTCTCCCGCCCGGGACGCTGCTCAGCCTTTCCTCTCCGTCTCGCTTTCGCCTACACCCTCCCGACTGGGAATTGCTGCCTGCCTTCTCACAATCTCCCCACCCCAGAGTTTCCGCGGAAAGGTTTCCACTGGGAGTACATCGATATCGCCTTCGAGGCGGCGGGGTTCTCGTTCGGTACAGACGAGAATTTTCTCGGGTTGGAGATAAGTGCCCACATATATGCCTTCAGAAGTTCTTGCGGGACCGGGGAAGTGAAGACCGCTGGTAAGCCGCCAAGATTGAGGCGCAACGTGAGATGCTATTGCCGAATTGTATGAAATTCGGCAACGACGATGCGGATTTTTCATTCGAGACTCGGCCAAGAAAGAGTTGACAGCCTCATGGTCACAATGCCAGACTTGCGCCGCTTGCGAACCAGGCAGAAGGGAAGACATCACATGGACACAATCATCATCATTAAAGCCTTTTTGACGCGGGCGAGACGCCTGCGCTCCCAGTAAGGAGGAGATCCCACCATGGACAAAATCATCATTAAAGCCTGTCTCAACGGTGCGCGCGGACGAGAACAGAATCCCAACATTCCGTGGACACCAACTGAAATCGCCGCCGAAGCGAAGCGCTGTTTCGAGGCTGGCGCGTCAATCGTCCATATTCATGCGCGGACCTCACAAGGAGCGACGAGCTATGACCCGGCCTGGTACACTGAGGCGGATCGTCAGATTCGCTCCCAGACCTCGTTGGTCGTTAACCACACGACGGCGCGCATGCCTGACGCGACCATTGACCAGGTGCTCCGCTACCTTCGCGAAACCCCGGAGCCGGTGGATATGATTTCGCTCAATACCGGCAATATCGTCTTCAACACTCCACTGGTGAACGGCTCTCGTCACAGCATCGCGATTCCGAACTCCTACGAGGATATTCGCCAGATCATTCTGGCTTGTCGTGAACGGGGCATCGTGCCGGAACCGGCGGTGCTGGATACTGGGTTTCTCACCAACGTCGCCACACTCGTTGAAGATGGGCTGCTGCCTGTTCCTCGCTACCTGCTAGTCGAGTTCTCCGGTCGGTTTGGCGATGGGTTCCAGATCATGCCTGGAACACCGCGCAGTTATTTTTATATGACCGAGTGCGTCAAGGAGTTGTTTCCCAAGGCGATTTGGGCGGCGCACGGGTATGAGGACAGTGTGTTCACCATCGGCAATCTCGCCATTACAACGGGAGCCCACATTCGCGTCGGTTTCGAGGACCGCGCGACGCTGGTCGATGGGGCATTGGCGACCAGTAACGCCGATTTCGTCAAATGGGCGGTCGAAGTCGCACGTGCTAACGGGCGGGAACCCGCGAGCCCGCTGGAAGCGCGGCAGATGATTGGCTTAGAACTGGAGACTTGAGACTTGAGGCTTGAAGGAAACGGGGAAACGGGGAAACGGGGAAACGGAGAGGTGCGCAAAGCGCACCCTACTGACTACTGACTACTGGCTACTGACTACTGGCTACTGATTGAGGAGAACAAATATGGCAACCGGAAAAACCCCCTGCGGGATCGCGATTCCACAAACCTTCGCCAGTTCCCCTATCGACATCCAATTTTTGCACACGTTTCTGCGTAAGGCGGAAACCCTTGGCTACGATAGTTTGTGGGTGCAAGAACAGATTATTGGTGATACGTCGATCTTGGAGCCGATTACGTTACTGACCTACGCGGCGGCGTTGACGACCAAGTTGCGACTTGGCACTTCGGTCATTCTGCCCACGATCCGCAATCCCGTGCAGTTAGCGAAAAGTTTGTCCTCGCTCGATCAACTTAGCCAAGGGCGACTCATTGTTGGTGTGGGTTTTGGTGGCCCGCACATGCAAGAGGCGGTCTTTGGGGTGACGGGTGAGCAGCGCGCGCGCCGGTTCGTTGAAGGCTTGAACATTCTGAAAGCGCTGTGGACACAACCAAAAGCCAGTGTGTCCGGTACCTTTTGGAACTTCACGAACATTGCGATGGAACCCAAGCCGGTGCAGAAGCCGTATCCGCCGCTGTGGTTCGGGGCGCGTGAGCCGGTCGGGCTGAAACGGGCCGTGCGCCACGGCGATGGATGGATGGGGGCGGGGAGTTCGTCGTCGGCGGATTTCGTGAAACACGTGGAGTTATTGCGCGGTTTCATGGAGGAGGCGAAGCGCGATCCGGCCACGTTTCCGTTGTCGAAGCGGGTGTATATCGCCATCGACAACAATAAAGAGCGCGCGGAACGTCGCCTGCGTGAGTGGTTCGGTGACCGCTACAAGAATGCGGACATGGCCGTGAGAGTCTCGCTCTGGGGGAGTCTCGCGGAATGTCTCGACAAGTTAGGAGAACTGACCCGCGCCGGGGCGCAGCATCTGATGCTCAATCCGGTCTTCGATGAGATGGAGCATCTGGAATTGTTGGCGCGGGAGGTGTTGCCGAAGTTGTGAGTGGAAGCCCGTAGGCTGGGATGAACATCGTGAATCCCAGCTTCCCCGCTGGAATTCGCTGCGCTCATTGCCAGCCTACGGTTGTACGACGGCACACCGATGTCGGCTGGGATGAACATCGTGAATCCCAGCTTTCCTTATGCCTGCACGGTCTCCAGCTCCGCCACCGCGCTCACTGTCGTGAACTCTTCCTCACTCAGCACGCGGTCCAAGTCCAGCAACACCACCAGCTTCTCCCCTGCTTTCGCTAACCCTTGAATGAACCGCGTGTCTACTTGTCCGCCAAACTCCGGGGCCGCCTGCGTCTCTCCACTCTTCACACTCAACACATCCGACACCGCATCCACCACTAACCCCAGCATCTTGCTCTTCACCTTCACCACGATGATCACCGTAAACTGGTCATACTCCGCGCTCGGCATCCCAAACTTTACCCGCAAGTCGATCACCGGCATGATGATCCCTCGCAAATCCATCACCCCTTTGATGTAAGCTGGCGTGTGAGGAATCGGGGTCGCGGGCACGTAGCCTTTGATCTCCTGCACCGTGAGGATCGGCACTCCGTACTCTTCGGTGCCCAGCGTAAAGGTGAGGTATTGGTTGGTATCCGCGGTGACGGTGAATTGTTGGGTCAGCGCATTCAACGCATTGATCTGTTCCATGCTTTTGCTCCTTGTGCTGGCTGGCATTCGCTGCGCTCATTGCCAGCCTACGAGGAGCCCCCCGTAGGCTGGGATGACCAGCGGGAATCCCAGCTTTACTTAAAACTCCTCAAAGCCACCGGCCTGTCCCCGTGCACGCCCGCTCACATACCCCTTGGCGTGCCCATTGACATACCCTTTGGCGCCCACTCTAGGCTTGGCCACATCCACCTTTACCATTGGCTGCATTGGCGCCTGCCAACTGCTCGGCTGCTGGTGCTGTTGATTGATCTTGAAACGACTGACGAGGAGCTGTAACTGCTCCGCCTGCGCTGTCAGTGATTGTGCTGTCGACGACATCTCCTCGGTCTGCGCCGAGTTAGTCTGCACGACTTGATCCATCTGCGCCACCGCCTTGTTCACCTGGTCAATGCCATTGGCCTGCTCGCGACTCGCCGCCGCGATCTCGCCCACGATATCCGTCACTCGCTTCACCGACCCGACGATCTCTTCCAACGTCTGCCCCGACTTGGTCACTAACTCCGAACCGCTCTGCACCTTTTGGGTCGAATCCTGAATTAGCCCTTTGATCTCCTTGGCTGCCGTGGCACTCCGTTGCGCCAGGTTCCGCACTTCCGCCGCGACGACGGCAAAACCTCTCCCTTGTTCGCCTGCGCGGGCGGCTTCCACCGCCGCATTGAGAGCCAAGAGGTTGGTCTGAAAGGCAATCTCATCAATGACGGTAATGATGTCAGCAATTTTCCGAGACGACTGGTTGATCTCGCTCATCGCTCCGACAGCGGTCGTAACCACTTGTCCACCTTTTTCCGCCACGTCGCGCGAGCCCACCGCGAGCTGGGTGGCTTGCTGGGTACTCTCGGCATTCTGTTTGATCGTCCCGCTCATCTCTTCCAGTGATGCCGCCGTTTCTTCGAGTGACGACGCTTGCTGCTGGGCGCCCGCCGATAACTCTTCCGAGGCCGACGATAACTGCTGGGCGGCTCCGGATACCGCCATGCTGGCCTGGGCCACCTGCCCGATCCCATCGTGCAACGACTGTAAGAGATCGTTCAGTGCCGCGCCCATCTGGCCTAATTCGTCTTGACTGTCCACTTGCGCGCGCACCGTCAAATCCCCCTGCGCCGCGTTTGCCGTCACCGCCATCATTTGTGTGAGAGCGCTGGTAATAATCCGTGCCAGGAACAGCGCACTCATCGTCCCAATGATAAGCGTGACAATCAACATGAGCACGACCATGGACCGAGATGTGGCATAAACTTGGGTGGCCTGGTTGCCCGCTTCGTCGGCACCTTTCCGCTCCAAGGCAATATTGCCCCCAATACGTTCCAATGCCCGCTCGAAAATCTCTTGGCCCTTGAGCAACTCCGCGGTCACCGTTGCTTCTTCCGCGTTCTGTCGCGAAAGGGTAATCAGTTTTCCGCTTTGCGCAAAATACTCCTCCACGGTCTTCTTGAACTCAGCGAAACTTGTTCGTTCCTCATTCGATGAAAATAACGCTTCATAGGCTTCGATGTCTTTGGTGAGTCCCGCTCGCGTCCGAGTAATCTCGGCTTCTTGTTCGGTCATGACCTTCTCATCGGAAAAGACGACGTGCTGCATCTCAGATAAGCGAATTGAGGCAAGGGACTGTGCGATGCGTGCCGCCGTTTGCGCACTCGGCAGCCAGTTCTCAAGGAGATCAATCGACGACTCGTTCACCCGTGACAATTGGATGAGCGAGAACCCGCCCAACAGCAGGGCCAAGAGCAGGGTTGTGGCGGAGGTCATGAAGAGTTTCGTTTTCATCATCCGATTTCTAAACCATTGCATAAAAGACTCCTTTCCTTCTGTATTTCTACAGTGAGTGTGTTGATGGCGGTAAGAACAGCTCGTGTGTCATCGTAGTGAAAAGTGTTTTGCCTAATGGGCACCTCCTCTGGCCATAGCGGTGATGCGGGTGAACGGGGCGAGAGTTAGTAACGCCACGCGACCCCGGTCCCGAACACTGGGCCAGTTTGCTCCCGGTTCTCGGCGACACCGACGGAGAGATCGACCTGGAGATTATTCGTCAATAAATAAGCGAAACCACCGTTGACATAGTTGGTATGGACTTGTCCCGGCCCGAACGGCATCTCCCGGAAATACTCCAGATAGCTGCCCAGCCGGTCGGTGACGCTGTAACTGAACGAGGCCCCAGTCAGCCATTGGTGGAAATGTTTCCCGGCCTCGCTCCCGTAGGTGTAATCCTGATTAATGACGAGAGACAAATTCTGGGTGAGATCCCAACCGAGAGAGAGCAAAAGTTCCGGCTGGGGATGGTGCGCACCGAAGTTTTTATGGCCGGTGGGGACCGTGGTCGCCACGAGCACGGAGGCACTGGGGATCGTGAATAGACTGGGCGTGTCACTCCCCTCAAGAAAGCGGACTTTGGCGGCCAGATTCAGGTCTTCAAAACCGGAACTCCGACTCCCGGAGTGATGCTCTAAGGCGTAGGAATTGACGCCGACCCGAGCTTCCCCCCAACTCGTCAGAGGGATGCGAAACAGTAGCTCCCCGATGCTGTGACTGGCATCGCGACCGTTGCGGCTCAGCAACACAGAATAGCCGCCTTCTATTTTGGAAGTAGCGTGCGGAGACAATGTCGGTACTTTCGGCGATACCGGGACGATTGGCGCTGATCGTGTCCGACACCTCCGCATATCCGACCGCGCTGTGGATGAGGAGCAGTGCCGCGCTGAGGAGGGTCTGCCGCCAATGTTTTTTTCTGGTGATTCCAGGCATGCTTTTTTCCTTGCTTGAGGCGTAAATTCCGCCTGGCGTGGCATTCTTATCCTGTAGTAAGTCTAGAATTAGCTATTTTTACTTGGGGTATTTGGGATAAATAGCTAGTGTAATTTCCCAGTTACTAAGGTATATCGGGGGGGGGAGAATGTCTTTAATCTTTTTTAATAATTATTTAAGGTGTTGTCCTTACGGGTGAGCACGCGAGGCTAGGATTTCCGGTGGCCATCTCACGGAGGCATGATGCCCACCATTGACCAGGTCCTCCGCTACGTACGTGAGAGCCCTGAGCTGGTGGATATGGCGTCGATCACCAACCGGGAATATCGGCTTCAATGTCGGCTTCGAGGACCGAGCGACACTGACGATGGATCACTGTCTGTTAGCAATGCGGATTTTGTAGGTGGTGGGCTGAGATGGAACCACACGTGAGTGGTACAGTCGTCGCCCGGCGCTGAAGCACCAGGCTTACGCAACAAAGGGGACTGAAGTCCCCTCAGAGCCTGGTTGACCAGGCTTCGTGCTGTGAGCCCGACGATTCATCGTCGGGCGGAGGCAGGGCACAGGATGTGGCGCAGTGTACGAATGTTCCGTGGTCCGATTGAGGATGGCCAACGAGAATCCCAGCCTAGCCTGCTACTGATTCGCCGACGCCGGTGGTGGAAGCTGACTTGCATCTCCCTGATTGAGATATTTGACGAACGGGTCCCATGTCGAATCTTGATGCCACTCGTACTCGGTGCCAGCAGCGATCTGCTCCGCGCGCTCTTTGCCATAGAGCCGCGCAATGATCGCCAACGCCATATCGATCCCAGCCGAGACGCCTGACGAAGTGGCGAACTTCCGGTCCTCTACCCAGCGCGCTTTTTCGATCCACTGCACTTTGTCGCTCTGACTGGCGGCGAGCATGAAAAACTGCTTGTTCGATGTCGCACGATGGCCGTCGAGCACTCCAGCTTTTGCCAGTAACGCGGACCCAGTACACACCGACATGGTGATTTCCGCGTTCGCTGAACGTTGACGCAGGAAGGTTAGCAACGCGTCGTTTCCCAATTCCGACATGGTCCCAAGCCCTCCGGGCAACAGGATCAAATCGAGCGGTGGGCAATTGTCGAAACCATAGTGCGCGACTGTTTGTGGTCCTTGCGTTGAGGTGACCGGCCCGGCTTTTTGGGCAATGGTGACCAAGCGTAGCTCCGGCCCAATGCTCCCGAACATTTCCAAGGGACCATAGACATCAAGGAGCTCGAAGTTTTCGTAGAGTACTGTCCCTAATGTGCGGACCTGAGATTGTGCCATGCTGGTGTCTCCTTTCATCGGAACTTCGCGATCCGCTCGCCGGTATCGCTGATCGAGAACACGCTGGAGTTCTCGAAGGCGAGCGCGTCATCGACCGTTTTACCGATCCCTTGGTTGTAGAGTGTCTTGTAGGCGGCTAGGGACCCGCGGCTGTTGGCGAGAATTTTGTCCGCCAGCGTTTGCACGGTTTGATCTAATTCCGCGAGCGGAACCGCGGCATTCGCCAACCCCCACGTCGCGGCATCACGGCCAGTGAACGTATCGGCGGTGAACGACAGCTCACGAGCTTTGCGTAATCCCACGGCTTGCGGAAGACGGGCACTCATCCCCCACGTTGGTCGCAGCCCCCATTTGGCGTGGGTATCGCCAAACTTTGCCTCTTCCGCGACGACCATCAGATCACACGCCAGCGCGATCTCCAGCGCCCCGGTGAAACAATAGCCGTTCACTTTGGCGATCACGACCTTTGCGATCGATTGGATCGTCGCGATCACCGCGCGCGCGGGATCGTCAAGAATCGGACCGATCCCACCTTTTTCCAGGGAGCGGTTGCCTAACGCTTTGAGGTCAACCCCAGCCGAAAATGCTCGTCCGGTGCCGGTCAGGACGATAACACCAATCGTGTCATCCTTGGCCGCATCCTCCAGCGCGTGCTTGAGTTCGGCCAGCATGGTCGTGGTAATGGCATTGAGGGCTTCGGGTCGGTGCAGCGTGATGGTGGCGACACCGTTGAGATGGTTCGTGAGAACTGTTGACGGCATGTGAATGTTTCTCCTTGAGGTCAGCGGTTAGATGTTCCGCGCCCGCTCAATGACCGGCGCGACGCGCTCAATGCACCCCAGCGCGTTGCCGTTGGCGATTTCTTGCGCGAAGGCTTGCGAGAACAGCACGATGCGACTCGCGCCCGCATCACGAAATGCTTTCAGGGTATCCGCCGACAGCGTGCCCTCTAGCGGATCGACAAACGCGGACATTTGCAGGGACTCAGGATTGCGCCCCGCCTCTTTGGCCATTTGGCGGATGGTCGCGACTTTCGTTTTGTAGTCGGCTGGATCGTTGGAGAGTGGACACCAGCCATCATACGACCGCGCCACCCGTTCCAAGGCTTTCGGCACATGGCCACCAAGAAAAATGGGCGGCCCGGATTTTTGGACCGGCTTGGGATCGCAGTACACCGGCGGAAAATGCACCAGTTCGCCCTGATAGCTCGGTTCCGGCTGCGTCCACAAAATTCGCATGGCCTCTACCGTTTCACGTAAGCGTTTCCAGCGCAGGCGGAAGTTGGTGCCCATCGCTTCGGTCTCTTCCTTGAGCCAGCCCGCGCCGACACCAAGAATGACTCGACCGCCAGAGTACATATCGAGCGTGGCGATGATTTTCGCCGTCATCAGCGTTTCGCGTTCCGGCAGGAGACAAATACCGGTCGCGAGTTTGAGGCGCTTCGTCGCGGTGGCGGCGACCGTAAGGGCAATAAACGGATCGGCCCAACGATTATAGTGGGCCGGAAGTTTTCCCCCGCCTGGCACCTGGGTTTGGAAGCCGACCGGGATCACTGGATGTTCGGGAATCCATAAGGACTCAAACCCCAGGGCTTCAACACGTTGGGCGATCTCGGCGATGTTCTTCGTTTCTTGGGTTGCCGGGACGAGAATACCAAGGTCCATACGCGAATCCTCCTTGTCATAAAAATGCAAATAGCGAATGATGGTACGAATAAAACGTCGGATGACATCCGAAAAATTTGACCGCGTTCCCCCACTAGACTACACAAGAACGGAAGTCAACGCGGAATGGAGAGAGGAGTCAATGTCATGCCAAAACGAGAGTCCGTGGTTCCTCACAGTATGAAGAATATCCCCGAGCGGTTTCGTTATTCACCTGGAGTGAAAGCCGGACCGTTCCTCTATATCGCCGGTCAAGTTGGGCGCGATGAAAATCTTCACGTCGTCGAAGGCAAAGAGGCGCAATTCGTGCAAGCGTTCGAGAACGTTAAACAGGTGCTGACCACCGCTGGAGTCACCTTCGACGATGTGGTTGAAATGGTCACGTACCATACCGATATGCGCGACTTGCCCCTCTTTATGCAGGTGAAAGACCGCTATTTCACCAATCTGGATCGACTGCCGACTTGGACTGGGATTAGCACGACCGCATTGGCTATGCCTGGCTTGCTGGTGGAAATTAAGTGCACGGCGCTCTTGCCTGATTGAGCCCAGTGTACAAGGAGCACTTGTGGCTGATTCTCTTTCGCCTCTGACGCAAGTATGGACACCGCTCACCATCGGGACGGTGACGGTGAAGCACCGCATCATGGTCACGGGGCATACGCAGCTCTATGGAAAAGATGAGATTATTAGTGACCGTCACATCGCCTATTATCAGGAGCGCGCGCGCGGCGGGGCGGCGTTGCTCGTGCTTGAACAACAGGCGGTGCACCCTGCGGGCATGAACTACCACGCCGGCTGCGTTGCCTGGGAACGACGGGTGATTCCTCAATACGAAAAGCTCGCGGAAGCCGTGCATCAGTTTGGCTGCAAGCAGTTCGTGCAGCTTTTCGCGTGTGGGACCCAAGGCAAAGGCACCATGTATATCGACCACTGGCGTCCGCTGTGGGCGGCGTCACGGGTGCCGTCGGTGATCTACAACGAAACGCCGATGGTGATGGAGCAAGAGCAGATTGATGAAATCCTCAAAGGCTTCGGCGAGTCGGCGGTCAACGCGCAACTGGCGGGGATTGATGGCGTCGAAGTACACGCCGCGCATAGCCAACTGTTGGGAGAGTTCCTCAGTCCCGCGTTTAACAAACGGACCGATCGGTACGGGGGGTCGGTGCGGCACCGGTGTCAGTTAATCATTGAGATTGGCGAGACTATTCGCAAACGAGTCGGGAGTGAGTTCACCCTCGGCCTTCGTCTCTCCTTTGACGAATTCCTCGGGCCGGCGGGTATTACTCCAGAGCAAGCGGAAGAACAACTCGAGATTTTCGCCGCGACCGGGCTCTTTAATTTCTTTAATATCTCTGGTGGTGGCTACCATACCCTCCACATCGGGGTGGCTCCGATGGGGAGTATGCCGGAAGGATTCATGGTGCCGTTCGGCAAGCGCGCCAAAGACATTGTTGGTGAGCGCGCGAAAGTCTTTATCGTGGGGCGGATCATTGACGTTCGCATGGCGGAGCGGATTCTTGTCGATGGCGCGGCGGATATGGTGGCGATGACGCGGGCGCATATGGCGGACCCCTTTATCGTCAATAAGAGCCGGGAGGGGCGTGAAGACGAGATCACTCGCTGTGTTGGGGCCAATGTCTGCGTCAGTCGGCTGATTGATAATGTGGATGTGACGTGCGTGATGAATCCGGTGATGGGCCGTGAGCGCCAGTGGGGAGAGGGGTCGCTCAAGAAAGTGGCGCAAGGTCGAGTGAAGAAAATCATCGTGGTTGGTGGTGGCCCGGCGGGATTGAAATGCGCCGCGGTCGCGGCCAAGCGTGGTCACAAAGTGATGCTCTATGAACAGACCGGGGAACTGGGTGGACATCTCAATCTCTTGAAACGCTTACCGACCCGCGCGGGATGGCAAGCCGCGATCGACAACCTCGCGCGTCCACTGGAAAAAGCTGGCGTCGAAGTGCGATTGCATACGGTCGCGACAACAGACTTGGTCGTGAGAGAAAACCCCGACATCGTGATCTGTGCCACCGGGGCTTCGTATGAGCGCACCGGCTATAGTCCGTATCGGATTGATCGCGAAGCGATTCCAGGAGTGGATCAGTCGCATGTCCTCGATATCGCCAACGCGGCCCAGAAGGCATGCGTGGATGTGGCCTCGTTGGGCAAGCGGGTGCTTATTCTTGATGAAACCGATGGATACTTGCCGTTGGGACTGGCGGAGATGCTCGCGAATGGTGGGGTGCATGTCGAGGTGATCACGCCGCACCTTTTCGTTGGTGAAGACACGCTGAAAACCTGATGTCAGGACACTTATTTCAAGTTACTGAATTTATTAGGCTTCTTCGCCGATTTCGCCCAGCACGAAAATTATTTTGCCACACCCAGAAAGCAACAAGCAGTTTTCTCAGCAGAATAATCAAAGGTTCGTACGATAACAG
>CAMBFS010000064.1 GCA_945865755.1 Klebsiella pneumoniae | reverse complement strand
GAAGACGGGGGGGGAAGTCAAAAGTCAAAAGTCAAAAGTCAAAAGTCAAAAGTCAAAAGTCAAAAGTCAAAAGTCAAAAATGAAGACAAGGGACAAAGTCCAAAGTCTCAAGTCCAAAGTCCAAAGTCTCAAGCCTCAAGCCTCAAATCCGCAATCCCAAATCCGAAATCCGCAATCCATTGTGCCCCCCCTAGAAGTCAGGGTAGAATGCGCGCGCACAGAAAGGAGGCCCCCAATGCATGATGAAGCTCGCAGTTTTCTTCCCAAACCCACACTCTCTCGACGTGAATTTGTGGTGACCACGCTCGCGGCGGGTTTCGCCTTGGCCGTGCGACCCGTCTCGGCGCAAACGATGATTACAACCGATGCCACCGGTCTCGAGGCTGGCGAAGTGAAAGTCCCGACCAGCGATGGCCAAATGCCCGCGTATCGGGCGATGCCTACGACTGGTGGACCATTTCCCGTGGTGCTCGTGGTCCAGGAAATTTTTGGGGTCCATGAGCATATCAAGGATGTCTGCCGCCGGTTCGCCAAACTCGGCTATTGCGCCATCGCCCCGGAACTCTATGCCCGCCAAGGCGATGTGTCGCAAATGACCGACATTAACGACATCATCACCAAAGTGGTCTCCAAGGTGCCCGATGCCCAGGTCATGGCGGACCTGGATGCGACCGTGGCGTGGGCGAAAAAGTCGAGCAAAGGGGATGTGAAAAGGCTGGGCATCACCGGGTTCTGCTGGGGTGGGCGCGTCGTGTGGCTCTACGCCGCGCATAGCGCCACATTGAAAGCTGGGATCGCGTGGTATGGCCGTCTGGTCGATCAAACCTCGGAATTGAAACCGAAAAACCCCATTGACCTCGCCGCGACCCTCAAAGCGCCCGTGCTGGGGCTCTACGGTGCGGCCGATAGCGGGATTCCCAATGAGACGGTCGAGCAGATGCAAAAAGCGTTGCAGGCGGCGAACAGTCCGTCCCAGATTGTCCTTTATCCCGATACGCCGCACGGGTTCCATGCGGACTACCGACCGAGTTATCGCAAAGAGCAAGCGGAGGATGGCTGGAAAAAACTCTTGGAGTGGCTGAAGAAGGCCGGGGTCGCATAGCCAGCCGGTCCCTGTAGGGCAATGGCAGGGAGTGAGAGGGCTCCGAAAGTTCCCTCTCCCGGCTGGGCAATGGCATTAAGTTAAGGAAGCCCCCACGCCACCGCGCGCCGGGGACTGAACTCCCCGGCTACCCTCATGGTCTCGCTCCGCGAGGCCAAACATGCCGCAGAGCGGCAGTTGAGGGTAGCCGGGGGTTTCAACCCCCGGTTTGTTGCGAGCAGCGCCTTTCGGCTTAACGTAATGCCATCGCCCAGTAGGGGCGTATAATCATACGTCCCCTCCGCTTCCTTCTCCCTTGACAGTGCGGGCGTGGGGCCGTACAACCGGGCTCGGCGCGAGAGACGGGGAATTCACTCGATGTTATATTTCACGCACGGATGGGTAGAAAGATCGTGATTACCAAAGGCATTATCTTGGCGGGCGGATCGGGGACGCGGCTGTATCCGCTGACCCATGTCGTGAGCAAGCAGCTCATGCCAGTGTACGACAAACCGCTCATTTATTATCCCCTCTGCACGCTCATGTTGGCGGGGATTCGTGACATCTTGGTCATTACCACGCCGCATGATCAGCCCCTGTTTCAAGATTTGCTGAAAGATGGGAGCCAGTGGGGCATTCATATCGACTATGCCGCGCAGCCCAGCCCGGACGGACTCGCTCAAGCCTTTCTCATTGGGCGCGACTTTATTGCCCACCAGGGCTGCGCCTTGATCCTGGGCGATAACATCTTTTATGGACATGGTCTCAGCGACCGCTTGCGGCGCGCGGCCAGCTCCGATCATGGAGCAACCGTTTTTGGTTATTGGGTCAATGATCCGCAGCGCTACGGCGTGGCGGAATTTGACGATCAAGGGCGTGTCGTGAGCCTGGAAGAGAAACCTCAACAGCCACGCTCCAACTATGCGGTCACGGGGCTGTATTTCTACGATGCCCAGGTCGTCGAGGTCGCGACCCGCCTCCGCCCGTCGGCGCGCGGGGAATTGGAGATTACCGATCTCAACAAGCAGTACCTCCAGCAAGGACAACTGCGCGTGGAAAAACTGGGACGGGGCATCGCCTGGCTTGATACCGGCACTCCAACCTCACTCCTACAGGCGGCCAATTTCATTGAGACGATTGAACAGCGTCAAGGGCTGAAAATCGCCTGCCCGGAAGAAGTGGCCTACCATCTTGATTTCATCACGGCTGAGGACTTAGCCCGCTTAGCGCACCCGCTGCAAAAGAGCGGCTACGGGCAATATCTCCTTGACCTCTTACGCACAGGACATGCCCATGAACGTGATTAAGACGGACTTGCCAGGGGTGGTGATTATTGAGCCCCAGGTCTTCGCGGATGGCCGGGGCTTCTTTGTCGAGACCTGGCATCAGGAGCGGTATCAACAATACGGGCTGCCCAGCCAGTTCGTGCAGGACAACCTGTCCGCCTCGACACGGGGCACGCTCCGAGGGCTCCACTTTCAGCATCCGAGTGACCAAGCGAAGTTAGTGTACGTGCTCCAGGGCGAGGTGTTCGATGTCGCGGTCGATATTCGGTTTGGGTCGCCAACCTTTGGCAAATGGACCAGCGTGCTCCTGTCCGACGAGAATAAGCGGCAGCTCTATGTCCCGGAGGGATTCGCTCACGGGTTCTGCGTCACGGGCGAGCGGGCCTTGGTGGCGTACAAGTGCACGGCTTTTTACAATCCGACCGCTGATAATGGCGTGTTGTGGAACGATCCCGACCTCGGTATCGACTGGCCGACTCAGACTCCCATCTTGTCGCCCAAAGACAGCGGGCGCTTGCCGTTGAAGGCGATCCCTCCGCGGCGTCTCCCCAAATACGATTGACGGTTTCTCGTAGGGTTGATGTCTGGAAGGTGGCCAGCTACCTTCGGGGGCGAGGAGAACCCCCACATGTCGTATCGTTCGATCGCCAAGATTATCTACACAATCAGTGTCGTGTCGCTCATGCTGCTGCCCGCCTGCACGCAAGAATCACAAAATGAGCTAGGCCGCTCCATCCAGAACTGGACCGGCACCGATGGCGTGCTCGACATCTATGCTGGTGACAAGCTGGTCCGGCGGTTCATCAAGATCGACAAGCTGACCACCGCGCGCGGGACGACGGATAACTCGCTGCGTCCGTATCGGTATGGTTACGGGTATGTCGATCTCAACTGGAACTATCAGGTTGATAGCGGAGAAAAGAAGGTCTATTTCGAGGTCAGTGATTACAGCACGAATTATATTTTTTACGAAAACTTCAACGGGTAAGAGGAAGCGCAAGCAAGGAGAAATCAAATATGGAATACCGCGCATTTGGCAAAACGGGAATCCAGGTATCGGCCATCGGTTTTGGCTGCTGGGAAATTGGCGGAGGGTACGGTTCAATCGAGGAAGACCAATTCATTCACGCGATTCATCGCGCGCTTGATCTGGGAATCAATTGCTTCGACACGGCGGAAGCCTACGGATTTGGCGCCTCGGAAAAATCGCTGGCGAAAGCCCTGGGGGCGCGTCGCAAGGATGCGGTCGTGGTGACGAAGTTCGGCATTGGTTACAAGGAAGCCCCGAACTTCCGCGACAGCGGTCGCCAACGCATCCTCGACTCCATTGAAAAGAGCTTGAAGAATCTCAATACGGATTACGTGGATGTGTACATGGTGCACTGGCCGGACGTGAATACGCCATTCGAAGAGACCATGCGTGGGCTGGAGGAGATCATCAAGCAAGGCAAGGCGCGTTGCGCGGGTATCTCGAACTTTCGCCTCGCGCAAATCGAACGCAGCATGAGCGCCCGCCCGGTCGATGTCGTCCAGTATTGTTGGAACATGTTTGATCGGCGCATGCAGAGCGAGATTTTTCCCTACTGCCGCGATCAGCAAATCGGGGTGATGGCTTACGGGTCACTGGCGTATGGGCTGCTCACCGGCGCGTTTTCCGACAGCACGGATTTTGGCGGCGACGACTGGCGGGCGCGACGCGGACGCATGGGCGGCATCAATCTCTTCCAGCATCTCTTTGGGCCGGAGTATTTTCCCAAGAATCTCAAAGTCGTGGCGGATCTCAAACAGCTCGCGACCAAGTATCAGAAGAGTCTGCCGCAGTTCGCGTTGCGGTGGACGCTAACGAATCCTATCATCAGCACGGCATTGGTGGGTTGTCGCACGACCAGTGAAGTGGAGGACAACATCGGAGCCTTGGGCTGGAACATTTCGGACGCCGACATGAAGGAGATTGACGCGATCTTCACGCGGCATGACGTGAACCCCGCGCCGGATGTGTGGCTCGAACGGGAGTGAGGAAGAAGTCACGGCCAGTCTAGGACAAGTCTCAGGCAAGTCACTGCAAGTCTAAGACCGGTCTGGGACTTGATTGAGACTGGCCTGAGACTAGACCGAGACTGGCTTGAGCGCCATGATGAGACGAATCCTTCGCGTCGCCGTGCTGAGTGTCGTGGCGGGTCTCATCGCCAGCGGTGTCACCAGTGATATCGCGGTCCCACCTCTCTATGTGATCGTGGCGCCGCGCCTCTCGTGCGCGCGCGCCACGCAGCTTGCGATTCAGACGATAGAACGTCTCGGCTATACGCTGACGACGTCAGCCCAACCTTCGGAACAGGGGACGATCCTGACCGCGACGCGCACCATCGCCAACAATCTGGATGGCCTGACGGTCACTCTTTTGTGCGATAGCGCGGGCATACGGGTCGAGGCGGTTCCCGATCTCTCACCATGTGAACAAGCCAATCAACGGGTGCTGCTGGGGATGGCGGAGTTAGGATTTACTCCCACCGTCACCTTCCCGGCCCGGACTGGTCACCGCGGCTTTCTGCAAGGCGTGCGGAATGGCCCTCATGGGCGAGAGATGGTCTCGGCGACGATTCTTTGTGGGGCGCACGCGATCTGGATGGATATGCCGGATGATAGTCCACTGCTCAAGAGCGTCGCCTATCTCCAGCCGATTAGCGATGTGCGCCGGGGGTTTTTTGCTCTCTTCAAGCCGATGGCGACGATGCCGAAGTAACGCGCCCGAAAAAGGCCCGGTTCGAGGTTGAAGCCTTGTTATCCCATATTCATGGGATAAGCCGTGTGCTTCTACTCGTGCTCCGCTGCTTTACGTATCATGTTGATTCTCGGAAAAGTTAGGAGTTTACTTCAGGACAAAGACGACCACGCATTTCTCCAATGGGACGATGGGAAACACATGACAATCACGCGGAACTAAGATAAGGGGTGGACTCGGATAACGGAAAGAAAAATTTTTCAGAGAGAAGGAGAATAACGTATGTGGCAACGACGACGGACACCCGGATGGCGGAAAACAGCGATAGCTTTGGGGCTCGCTTGTGGGTTCTTACTGCTGGGGAGTGAAGGGTTCGCGCAGACTTTTTCCACTGATGTGACGATTACCACAGGCGATGGACCGACGGTGAATCTGAACCAGGACAACTCGCTTGCTTTAGGCGTCCAAAATTGGTCGCTGACCGGCGATGAGACGGGCGTGTATTTGGATGACAATACCGGCGGGCAAACGCCGCTCACGGTGTTCAAGGGTGCCCCAGATAA
Organism: Klebsiella pneumoniae; assembly: GCA_945865755.1. GTDB lineage: Bacteria > Desulfobacterota > Binatia > Bin18 > Bin18 > JABFSC01. The sequence continues at coordinate 13,675 of CAMBFS010000064.1, read as the reverse complement.
CAGCCTGGCGGTTGCCTCCGATGGACGAGTGGGAATTGGGACGGCAACCCCAACTGGACGGTTGCATGTGCTGGATAATACCAATGCCAATAGTTTCATTTGGGCGGAGAATCCCTTTGTTGGGACGGGGGCGGCTGCGGTACTTCGAGCACAAGCTGGGGCGACTGTGCTCAACTTTCAAGCGCATTCGAGCGCACGTACGGTTACTCGGTTCGGACAGACCCTGGGCGGGTGGGCGGAACTGCTGGCTGTGGGTGGCAATGGCTTAGTGATGGGGACAGTCGTCAACGTCCCTGTGATTATTGGGGCGAACAACGTACAGCGCATCCTCGCCAACGCCGCAGGGGTGACGGTCTTTGGGACATTCACGAACAGTTCGAGTCGGGAATACAAAGAGGGGATCGAATCGGTGGCGAGTGACGAAGCGCGAACGGCGTTAGCGGGGTTGCGGCCGGTGAAGTTCAAGTACAAAGGGGACGCGGAAGAAAATCTCGGATTTATCGCCGAAGAGGTACCGGACTTGGTTTCGGTGACGGGCCGCAAGAGCATTGCTCCGATGGACATCGTCGCAGTGTTGACCAAAGTGGTGCAGGAACAGCAACAAAAGATCGCCGAGCAGGGACAGATGTTGGAAGAGCAGCGGTTGTTGTTGAAAACCCAGCAACTCCAATGGGAAGAGAGCCTGAAAGCACTGCAGGCGCGTGTGGCGACGGTGGAACAGCAACCGGTGCGGCAGGCGGCGCGGGCTGAGTAGGGAACGCTGAAAAGCAAAAATAGGAAAAATAAAAAGGGGTGCGATCAGCGCGCCCTTTTTTATTGCCACCATTAGCGCGGAACCTGGACTGATTCCGTCGCACCAGCTACACAACACCGACAGAGGTGTGACATGATGAATCAGTTAGAAGAAGGCTCAAAGCTCACCCTTGATTTCGGCAAACTGCAAAAGATCGCCGATACCCACCAAGCCGTTGTGCCCGTTGTCCTCCAACATGCCGACACCCGTGAAGTGCTCTTTATCGGGTATGCCAATGAACTCGCTTTGCAAGAGACGATCAAGACCAAGCGCGCGGTGCTCTGGTCCACGTCACGCAATGAGTTGTGGCGCAAGGGCGAAACCTCTGGTGATACGCTCGACCTGGTCGAGGTCCGAGTGAATTGCGAACAGAATTCGTTGCTCTACAGCGTGCGTCCGCGCAAAGGCGGCGTGTGCCATACCAAGGATGCGGCCGGGAAGACGCGCGAGATCTGTTATTATCGGCGGCTGTCTCAGGGTACGGCTGAGTTGGAGTTTGTCTGATGACTGCGTGTAAGGAAGACATCACCCGATCCCCCTCACCCTGACCCTCTCCCAGTTGGGCAATGGCATGAAGTTAAGGGGGAGACTGTCATTGCGAGGAGTCGGACGACGAAGCAATCTCCAACAAAACAAAGATTGCTTCGCTGCTCGCAATGACACGGTTGCTTAACTTAATGCCATTGTCCCAGCCGGGAGAGGAAACTCGGCCTCGCCAGCTTCCCCTGTCCCCGTTCCGCGCTTTCTGTTACAACCCTGCCCATGCCTAGCGCCCCACTCAAGCAAAAATCCCCTCGTATCCTGACGGTGACCGATCTCGCGACCCAAGTGAAGGAGATGCTAGAGGTCGATTTCTCCGAGGTCTGGGTGAGTGGCGAAATTTCTGGCCTCCGCACCCCAACTTCCGGCCATCTCTATTTCACCCTGAAAGATGAGCAGAGTCAGATTCGCGCGGTGATGTTTCGCGGCTACGCGGGCCTGCTGCGCTTTCGGCCTGAAGATGGACTGGAAGTCATTATCCGAGGCCGCATGAGCCTGTACACCGCGCGTGGCGATTTGCAACTGTACGCGACGGTGATGGAGCCGCGTGGCGTGGGCGCGCAGCAACTCGCGTTTGAACAACTCAAAGCCATGCTCGCCGCCGAAGGGCTCTTCGCCATCGAACGCAAACGCCCGCTGCCCTTCTTCCCTCGGTGTATCGGCGTGGTCACGGCCCTGGGCGGCGCGGCCATTCAGGACATCCTCACCATTCTGTATCAGCGCTGTCCCTATACCCGCGTGATTATCCGCTCCTCCAAAGTCCAAGGTGCTGGCGCTGGCGTCGAACTGGCCGCGAGTATTCGTGATCTCAACGATCATGGCGCGGCGGAGGTTATTATTGTTGGGCGCGGCGGAGGCTCACGGGAAGACTTGAGCGCCTTCAACGAGGAAGTGTTGGCGCGGGCGATTGCGTCTTCCGCGATTCCAGTGGTCGCGGCGGTCGGGCATGAGATCGATTTGAGCATCGCCGACCTCGTGGCCGATTGTCGCGCCGCGACCCCGACGGCGGCGGCGGAAATGGTCGTGCCTCGCTGGGATGACCTGCGTGCGCGGGTGGAAACCGACTATCAGGCTTTGGTGTTGGCCATGCACCATCGAGTCGAGAACAGCAGCGACCTCGTCGCGCATTTGCGGAAACGCCTGCGCGATCCGCGACAGGTGCTCGCCACGCACCAGGATCGCATGCAAACCTTGACCGCTCGGTTGTCCTCCGCCTTTCGCCTGCAACACGAGCGCGCCCAGGCGCGGCTGCAAGAACTCACGGCGACGTTGAACAGTTTAAGCCCCCTTGCTGTTTTAGGGCGCGGGTATAGTTTGACGCGCACTGTGCCGGACGGCAACGTCGTCAGGGACGCTGCGTCACTCACCGCGGGTGATCTCGTGCGTCTGACCTTCGCGACCGGCGAGGCACGGGCTCGGATTGAAGAGGTCAGCAAGTAAATGAAAAAATCGCCAACTACGTTCGCCGACGCGCTGCTGGCGCTCGAAAAGACCGTCGAGACCATGGAGCGCGGGGACCTGCCGCTCGAAGATGCGCTCTCCACGTTTGAGAACGGCGTGGGGCTGGTGCGCCACCTGAAGCAGAAATTAACCGAAGTCGAAAAACGCATAGAAGTGCTGACCCGCGACCAAGCGGGTCTCTTTCAACTGGAACCCATGACAGAGGAAGACGAAGAACAGTGAATTTGCAACGCTATCTTGAGAAACGCAGTCAACTGGTGGATCGCGCGCTCACGCGGGTCCTCCCGAAACGCACGTCGCTGCCGACGAAACTTGATGACGCGATGCGCTACAGTCTTTTTTCCGGTGGCAAGCGGATTCGTCCGATTTTAGCGCTCGCGAGCGGCGAGGCCGTGGGGGCACCGGTTGCCCACATCATGCCCTTCGCCTGTGCCCTGGAAATGATTCATTCCTATTCTCTGGTGCATGACGATCTCCCAGCGATGGACGATGACGACCTGCGTCGTGGTAAGCCAACGAACCATGTCGTCTTTGGCGAAGCGATGGCGATTCTGGCTGGGGATGGGTTGTTGACCGAAGCCTTTCGCGTGATGGCGGAAGGGGCGTTACGGCTTGGGAAAAATCCCGCGGCGGCGCTTCGAGCCGTACAGGAAATCGCCATTGGGGCCGGCGCGATGGGCATGGTCGGCGGACAAGTGGCCGACCTCGAAGCGGAACAGAAAAAACCGACCCGGACGTTGGTCGATTACATTCACACGCGGAAAACCGCGGCACTTCTGCGGGCCTCCGTGCGGGCGGGCGCCTTGGTTGGTGGGGCCTCGCCGCGACAATTCGCCCGTCTTGATGAGTATGGCGCGGCGATTGGCCTGGCGTTTCAGGTCGCCGACGACATTCTTGATGTGGAAGGCGAGACCGCCAAGACGGGCAAACGCGCGGGCCGCGACGCCGAGTTGCAAAAAGTCACGTATCCCGCCGCCGTGGGCATGAAGAAAGCGAAAGCCCGCGCGCGTGAATTATTGGACGAGGCGCTCACGGCATTGAAATCTTTTCCGGTCGCGGCTGACCCACTGCGAGAGATCGCCAAATTCGTGGTGGAACGCGCCGTGCCACGTGCCACGTGACACCTTCCGCGTGACTGCCGTCAGCATGACCGCGCGACAACGGCTTGATCTCTTGTTGGTGGATCGTGGGCTGGTCGAAAGCCGCGAACAGGCGCGTCGGTTGGTGATGGCGGGCGCGGTGGTGGTGAATGACCAACGCGTGGATAAACCCGGCACGGCGGTCGCGCTGACCGCGACCCTTCGCATCAAGGACGACGCCCGCTCGCGCTACGTCAGTCGTGGTGGCTATAAACTCGAAGCCGCGATTCAGGCCTTCGCGCTGGATGTTCATGGCGTCATCGCGCTGGATGTTGGTGCCTCGACGGGCGGGTTCACCGACTGTTTGTTGCAGCATGGCGCGGCGCGCGTCTATGCCGTCGATGTCGGCTATGGGCAGTTGGCGTGGTCGCTACGCCAAGACCCACGGGTGGTGAGTCTGGAGCGACGCAACATTCGGCTCCTGGATGCGACGGCATTGCCGGAAACTCCCACCCTCGCGGTGATTGATGCGTCCTTTATTTCATTGACCTTGGTGGTGCCTAAAGTGGTGGAGTTGATCGCCCCGAACGGACTGATCGTCGCGCTGGTGAAGCCACAATTCGAGGTGGGCAAGGGCAAGGTGGGCAAAGGGGGCATCGTGCGTGATCCGACGCTCCATGCCGCGGTGATCGAGGATATGCAAGCGCACGCGGAGCAGTGGCGCGTGGAGGTCAAGGGACTGGTGGCGTCACCATTGTTGGGCGCGAAAGGGAATAAGGAGTTTCTGCTGTATTTGCGGAAGCGCTAGACTGGGCTGAAGCGCAAGAAGAAGCGGAGGAGGAGGCGGAGGACATGCTCGGAGCATCGCATCGAATCATGGCGGCGGCGACCGCCGTCTTAATTGGGGGAGCCCCCCTTGAAGTGGCGGCCGCGACACTTGGCGCGCGGCTGCCGGATCAAGTGGAAGTCATTGGCATCCCACATCGTGGTATCTCGCATTGGCCCTGGCCGTGGATATTGGCGGTCTGGGCCTTATGGACACAACATTCGTTCTTGAGCACGCTGCTCGCGTGGTGGCTGGCGGGCGCGTTAGCTCATATCTTCGCTGATCTTTTCACCGTCGGCGGCATTCCGCTGATACTTCCTAACTGGCGCATTCGTTTGGGAGTCATCCGGACGGGAAGCTATGGGGAGTATGTGATCGTGGTCAGTTTCGTTCTGGCGGCGGTGATGCACGTCTTTGGCTTACGCATTGTGCAACACTGAGAAGACCGAGGACCGACTGAAGACCGGAGACCGAGGACCGGAGACCGAAGCCTGACTGAAGACCGGAGACCGACGCCTGACGACTGAGGACAATCACGGAGGTCAACATGGCAAGAACACCTCTCTTTGACGCGCTGCGTCGTGCGGCTCGATTGGCCGCGCTGTGCGAGAACAAGGGGATATCGACCGAGGAAGGGATCGAGCGTGTCGCCGAAACGCACGAAACGCAATGGACCCGCCGACGATTTTTGTCGGCGACGGCGGGCGCGGTTGTTAGTGGGATGCTGAGTCCCTTGCTGCTGCCACGCCTCGCGCGGGGCGCGACCACGCCACGTATTGTGATTGTCGGCGCGGGGTGCGCGGGGCTGACCTGTGCCTATCGCTTGCAGCAACGGCACGTACCAACGCAGGTCCTGGAAGCCGGGACGCGCGTCGGCGGTCGTATGTTTTCTCTGCGGAATACGTTTCCTGATGACCAGGTCGTGGAGCTTGGGGGCGAGCTGATTGACTCTGGGCATCGTTCCATACGTCGCCTCGCGCGAGAACTGGGGCTCACCTTAGTTGATCTGCGCAAAGGCGCGGACCACCTGCATGAAGTGTTCTACTTCGACAACCGCCAAGTCCCCTTGTCAGAGATCGTGGCCAGCTTTCGTCCAGTGGCGCAACGCATCCTCAAGGACCTCGCGACACTCAAAGGGGAGGGGCCGGTCACGTATCGGTCCACGCGCCGAGCGCACGCGCTTGACCAGATGAGCATTACCGAGTGGTGCGAGAAGCGCGAAGTGGCGGGCGTGCTCCGTGCGATCCTGGAGCATGCCTATTGCAGTGAGTTTGGGCTGGAGACGGATGAACAGAGCGCCCTGAATCTGTTGCACATGATCGGAACGACGCCTGGATCATTCGTGATGTTCGGCGAGAGCGATGAACGATTTCACATCGCCGAAGGCAATGACAGCATCCCGCTGAGACTGGCGGAGCGGCTCGCGCGGCCTGTGGAACTTGAAACCCGGCTCGAAGCTATTCGTCAACAAGCGAACGGCGGCTATACACTGACGGTGAATCAACGTGGAACCGTGCGGGACATTGCCGCCGATACCGTCGTCATCACGCTGCCGTTCACGTTGTTACGACAGGTCGATCTGAGTGGGGTCGAGTTGCCCGATGTCAAGCGGCTCGCCATTCGGACCATCGGGTACGGCACCAACGCCAAGCTGATGACGGGGTTCACTCGGCGCGTGTGGCACGAGACCAACGGCAATGGCAGTACGCTGACCGACCTGCCGTATCACGTGTCCTGGGATACCAGTCGTGGACAGCAAGGCACGCATGGGGTCCTGACCAATTTTACTGGCGGCAAACGCGGGTTGACGCTCGGAGAAGGGACGCCTGAGGAGCGTGCCGCGCACTTGGTGTCCGCGCTCGACGCGATCTTTCCCGGAGCCGCGGCGGCGCATACCAAACAATCCGCGCGGTTCCACTGGCCGAGTTCGCCGCTCGCGCTGGGGAGCTATGCTTGTTACAAGCCGGGGCAATATACCACCATCGCTGGGGCCGAGCGGGAAGCGGTCGGGGGCCTCCATTTCGCGGGTGAACACACGAGTTTCGATTCGCAAGGGTTTATGAATGGGGCGAGCGAATCCGGGGAACGGGTGGCGCGGGAGATTGTGCGGCGCGGGATCTCACGCAAGTAGCGGATATTGAAAACGGTGCTTCCCACGCTATGATGCGTGCACTTCTTGTGAGAGGAGGGGACACGTATGCCGATGCCCTTTGGCAAATACAAAGGTCAAGAGATCAGCGCCATTCCCGACGAATATCTGCGGTGGCTTGTCAGTAACATCCCGCTCCGTGAGCCGTTATTGAGTGACGTTATCGAAGAGCTGACGAGCCGCGAGTTGGAATTTACGATTGCGCCACCTGCTCCGCCCTTGTCGCCCCCGCCAAGACAAGCATTCCAAAGACAACCCGCCAAAGCCTCACCTGAAGAGGATGACGGTGGCGGGGCCTGGACCATGGGAGGTGACCCGCAGGAATTGATTCGCGGGGATTTTCCGATGTCCTCGCGAGTGCGGAACCGAGAATAACTGTGGCTATCGTGCCGTCGGTGACGCGGAAAACGCCACCGCCTGTCGCCACCCTGGCGTCATCCAGGAGGCGCCCATCGTTTCACTCAACATCCCCTCCACCCCTGGAACCCGTCGCAACAGGGCGATGCCCTCGTGCTCGCCGAGGATGAGCAACGCTTTGCTGAGTGCCTCCGCTTGGGTCGCGGTTGGCGCGATGACACAAGCCAGCAGGTCTCGTCGCAGGGGTTGGCCAGTCCGGGGGTCAATCATGTGACCGTAGCGCCGCCTCTTGATCTCGAACACTTGGCTCATGCTCGCCGAGATCGATAGCGCTTGATCTCGTAACGTCAGGACACCCACGTGAGTCCCGTTGGAATGTTGCAGCAGAATCCGCCACCCCGGCGCATCCGGTGGAGCGCCCAGCGCCCAGAGGCTGCTTTGGCCGAAGTCGAGCAAGGCGTGCTGGATATGCTGTCGCGTGAGTTGCTGCTGTAACTGATCAAGCGCGTACCCCTTGCCGATGCCGCCGAGGTCAAGCGCCATTCCCGGTTTCAGGACAACGCTGTGTGGCGGCAGAAGGCCGACTTGCGCGCTCCCGATCCTGCGTCGCACCTTCCGCAGTTCCTTCCGAGTGGGCACGGTCTGGCGACGCTCGGCCTCCCTCCATAACCCCATCAGTGGGCCGATAGTGACATCGAAAGTGCCCCGCGTGACTTTCGTGTGGTGCAACGAGCGGGTGAGTAAATCGCTCACTTCGGGTGGGACCGTAAACGGCCCTTGCCCCGCGGCGGCGTTAAGCCGACTGACAGGACTGGTGGGATTGTAGGTGGTGAGAAGCGTATCCAAATGCGTGGCGGTAGTGAACAGTGGATCGAACTGTTGTCGGAGCGGTGCTGGATCATCCGCGCAGAGTGTGAGTTCCAGCACCGTGCCCATGACGTAGCGTCCATCGCTGACGCACTCGCGCGCGTTCGCGGTGCCGGGCAGGAGCGCCCAGGTGAAGACCCACAGTGTGAAGACGAGTCGTCCGCGGGCACGGCTTGAGATGTGGACCGCGCGCGTCATTCCAGATCGGTGGCGATTGGCGCTTCCGCGGCGCCTTGTCCTTGCGGACGATAGTTGCGTTGTGAACCGCTGAAGACCGACCACAGGCTCAGTCCCATCAAGACCGCCAAACTGATTTCCAAGGAGAGAAAGCTCGCGATCTTGAAATAGGCGAACAGCGGGTGCACGAACCGTACCAGCCAATTCGCGCCTTCATCGCAGATCGCCGACAGGAAGGACCAGGTAATCAGCACGGGCTTGTACTTGGACGCCAGCGGTACGAACAACATCAAGTGCGTCAATGTGAGGAGCAGCATGCCCATGGCAAAGAAGTGGAAATGCGAGATTTCCAGCATCCCTTGATAACTGCGTGGCTGCATGAATTTTTCCTCGGAGCCAAGGTAATACTCGACCACGGAGGTGTAGGTCAGGTCCATCTTGTGGAAATAGAGCAGCGCGTTCGTCACCCACAACAAGGCCACGTACAGCACGAACAGGACGATGATCGTTTGCAGCAGACGATTGCGCGAGAACTCGCCAGTAATGACAAACCGCATGGTGTTATGGGGTTTCCTTGAGGATGATCTGATAGATCGCGAGGACCTGCCGCACGGCATTGGTAACTGATTGAGACGACAATGTTGCCCCGCCGATGTTCTGGATATCCTTGTACAATTGCAGTTCTGGAGTTAACGGCTTTTGATCAAACTGTTTGAGCCATCGTTCGGGTGGAAGATATTCTTCTGGCTCATAAAAAGCGACGGCCATCACCGTCTTGACTGCTCCCGTCGGTGAAAGCGCGACCAGGAAGCTGCCGGGCAGGGTGCGGACAATCCGCGTCTCGATACATCCATACCCGACGATGGTTGTTCCCTTGGACGCGGTGTAGATCGTGACCATTTTCGCGCCAAGGGGCGTGGTGGCGAGGCGCTCAATCTGTTGTTGCTGTTCCGTGGTGAGGACGATGGCGCGGCTTTGTATCTGATCGGCTTCGGGAAAGGCGAGTTGCACCGCTTCCTGACGAGAATGGAAAACCTTGGCTGTCGCCAACGAGGGAAGAAGGCTCAACCCTACGCCAACCCAGAAGACCACGGCCTGATGTCGAGGAATGTTTCGTTTCATAATATGAGGAATCCGCGAACGGGTTAGAACCCAAATGTCATCCCTGCCAAGATAGCCGAGGATTTGTTCTCCCGCGCCAGGGCGGGCAGGAAATTCGAGACGGTGCTCAAGCTTTTGTTCCGGTTGGTCCACGTGTATTCATACGCCAAGGTGAACGCTACCAGCGGATGAGGCCGGTAGGAGAGCCCGGCGGTGATCCGGTTAATGAAGCGACTCTCGGTCTTGAACTCAGTGAGCGCGCCATTCTCGAAGGCGGCCTCTTGCAACAGACTGGGCATCCACACCTGTTCCCAGCGCAGGACAGGCACGAGTTGCGGATTGGTGAGTTCCCAGCCCAGAATCGTCTGGCTGAGAAAGTCAGGCCAGAAGGGATAGCGAGCTTCGAGCCAGTAGCCATGCTTGGTTTGCGCTAGGTTCGCCAGCTCGAAGGCGATTTCGGTTTCGAGATCAGGACTGAATTCGGACTCCACTTCACGCGCTTGGTGATGGACGGTCTTGGCGAAGCTGCGGGCGACACCGCGCAGATCCTCAAAGTGAGAAAAGACGTACTGCCCTTCCAGTTCGATGGGACCTACATGGGTGAGTCCATCAAAGGCCAGCGAGAACACATTCGCCTTCTTGAGAAACTGTGGCGTGTAGCGCCCCCAGTAAAATGAGCCGGCCAGCTCGTGTCCCAGCGTCGGGCTGAAGGCGAGGCGTCCCGCGAGACTTTTCGCCTCTTTCGGATCATTGGCAAAGGTACCAGTGGACGGGCTCATTTCAACTTCAGCTTCTAATTTACTCCGCCGCGGCGTGCGGGTGTGCACGATATTTTCCATTTCATAATCGAGACTGACCCCGTTCATCACATAGAGTTGATAGGCGAGCGAGGCTTGGTCGCCGATGGGGGTTTTGCCGATGAAGCCGAATCCCAACTCATCCCACGCCGCCGCCGCCGGTAGCACGGGCACGCCTTTATCAACGAGGGAACGACGGGGCAGGTTCCAGAGGTTGTCATCATGGCGAATGTTGAAGCGTCCCAAGGGAACCAGCATCGCGCCACCCCGGAGGCTCAGCCAATCGGTGAGGTCATACTGGAGCCACGCTTGTTCGAGCGCGATCTCCGAATCGCTCGTGCCCTCGACGGCTTGCTTGACGAAGAGCCCGCCGGAATCCGGGTCGATCTCCTTGCTCAGTTCGAGTTTGCGAAAGCGCTCGAACTCCAGCTCGAATCCATAGCTCAGCCGAGGCGCGATGTTCCCCTCGGCGGTCAACACGAATCGGCGAAAGGTGAAGGTATTTTCCTGTTCGTCGAGACTATTGCCTTCGAAGCGCATGGAGCCATAGCCGCCGATGCGAGTCCGACTCAAGATGTTGGTGGTCTGCTCAAGAATGTCCGCGCGGGTCGCCTCAAGCTGCTGGGCGCTGCTGTCTTGTTGCTGTTGGGCTGCTTCCTTCGCCTTTTTTTGTTCAGTTCGGAGTGTGTCCAGCTCTTTTTGCATTTCCAGCATTTGTTGCTGGAGTCGATCTATTTTTTCTTCTAGCCCAGCGCCTTTGGTCTGCGCTGTCGCAGTTCCTGTCAAAATGGTGAGCACGCTAATTCCTATAACGGCCTGCTTGAACATGAAGTTCCCTCCTCCTGTTTTTTTAATTGAGATTGATAATCATTTTCAATTTCAATTGTCAAGAGGATATTGCCACTCATGGGTTCATTCTGAGAAAAGGAGAAGGGAATTTGCTGGGGGTGGAAGGTTTGGGGAAGGCTGTTGTTGCGCAGCACAAAGAGAAACGATAGTATCGCCGCACTTTCACCAATGACACGGAGAGGTGGCCGAGTGGTCGAAGGCGCCCGCCTGCTAAGCGGGTGTACGGCTAACCCCGTACCGCGGGTTCAAATCCCGCCCTCTCCGTTCCCACCTATTCAATTCCGCGAATAATAAAGTTTTGTAGTGACTCTTGCCATTGGAGCGTCACATTGCGGCCATTGAATGGCACGATATACGTGCCGCTGGCGCCAGTCACAAACGGGATGGCAAACGTGGAGACGGTAAAGGTCGCCCGCCCGAATTCCACTCCGTCGGCGAGTGCCACGAGTGTATGCTGCCCAGAGCCGAGATTGCTCCAATTCACCAAATAGCCAAAGCCGTTGTCGGCGTCGCCGCACACTCCCTGGGTGTCGCTGCGCAGGGAGCGATAAGGGGCTTGCACCATGATGGTGCCATCGACCTGGAGATCAATGCGAGTGGCTGAACAGACCCATCCGGAGATCGTACCAATGCCGCTGGTGAAACTTCCTGGTTTGGGGTTTTCGAGGTTGCCGAGGGGAGGAGTGCTGGCGCCGGGATAAATCGCGCTGACACCGGCAAGATCATCCGCCTGGGTCGTGTCGATATCGCTGACGTGGCTATTCATAATCGCCTGCACGGTCTGTTCAGCCTCATCCGGGTGATCAAGACCGACGATATGCCCAAGTTCGTGAATCGCCACGCGGTGAAAATCATAGATTACGTTGCCGACCCCGTCTGTTCGCACCGGCCCAGGATAGGTCGTCCAGGAGCGATTGGCATCAAAGAGGGTGTCGGCTTCGATCAATTCCCCCGTGGTGGAATTGATATAGTAGGCGGTCACCGCGACCGCGCCACCAAAGGCGGCCCCACAGAATGTAGGCTGAAAGGCCAGGGTTTGTCGCCCATCGGTGCCGCACGGACTGGCCGATGTGGGAGGCGGGGTGAGGAACCGAAACCGGGTACTCGCCGGCTGCCAGCGCAGAGCGGCGTCTTTGGCCGCGTCATCCCAGCACGGACCCCAGACTGGTAAGGGGCTATTGGGTGGACAGCCAAGCTGAAGATTCAGCGGTGTTTGGGCATCGGGCCAAAATGCTGGGGCTCCACCGTTCGCGGTTTCTCGGACAAACGCGACTCCAGTGGCTGGGATGGATATGAGGGTGAAAAAAACAATAAAGAGGCCAGCGATGCTCTGGATCATATTGTGGTGTCTACTTTCTGGTGATTATGAATGGGGCAATTCTTGTTGAATGGCTTGCAAGAGGGCGGGGAGGGTGAGTGGTGATTGGTCCGCCGTCATGGGAGAGAGTTTCCGCAGCTTGCCCTCGTGGATATTGACGATGGGGATACGGAAATTGTCACTGACGGTTTCGACCCCGCGTTGTGGGTCGGTCATCACGCGGAGCACTCCTTGCCAGACGCCGACCACCGGGCTGAAGTCGCGGTGGTTCCCAGCGCAGAAGAGCACGGTTTTTTCTCCGACCTTGAACTGGGGCACTCCAGGGATCACGAGCGTCAGTCCTTGGGGGGTGCGACCACCGAGGAATTCGAGGGTCATGGATACGCCGGGATTCCCTTTGAGCACCGTGTGGTTGGAGAAAGTGACAAGGGTCAGAGGCGCCTTGCGTGCCTCATCCCACCGCTCCTTGATGGAGGAAACCGAGCCGACGGCGATGACGTCCGCGCCATGCACGAGTTCGGGGAACGTCACTTCGGTGACACTGGTGGCCTGAGCGGGGCAGTGCAACGCGAGAATAGTAGCGACCATAAGGACAAGCAGGCGGGCAAGGGCAGAAGGCGAGTACATACGTGACATCCTTTCTTGGAGGGGAAACCATAGGAGAAAACCTCTTCACTCGCAACTGAAAAGAGGAGGCGCTCCTTTTTCGATGACGAGTGTCGCAACCAAGGAAGGCTGAATGTGAGGGAATTGTTATCGAGAAGGTGGTTGCGCACTCGGTCGCGGCATGGCGAGATCGCCCCGTCACATCTTCGAGGTGATCCCCGCCTTCTTGATCGCACATGCGCCCTTAGGAGTCATAAAACAATTAACTACCGCAATTGGTTGGCAGGACGAGGCAAGATTGCATAGTTCCCGTCGTCATGAAATTTGTTCCGGCGGATGCGCAGGGCGGCATACTCTTGAGCGCTGACCTTGCGTCCCTTTGGGTAGGCTTTCTCATCAAGCCAGCAGTGCACGACCAGCCCTTCCTTCGTTCGTGTCGCACTGACCAGATTGCCCACCACCTCAGAGGTGGTCAGCGGAATGCCCCGCCAGTTGCGCGGGATGTGGCAGAACAGGCGATGCGCGATTTTATTCCATTTGCTGGTGCCCGGCGGATAATGGCAGACCTCGATAATCCGGCCGGTGGTATCGGCGAGCCGCTGCAGTGCCAACTTCCACAGCCGTGTGCGATGGCCATTACTCCCCCCCTGTCCGCCGTGAGGAGCACCCGCGTCGCGGTGGGGTAGCGCGGGCCCCCCAGGTGGGTCCCCCACTGCTCAATGGCGGCCACGGCGAACTCGGCCGTATCCTGCGTG
>CAMBFS010000063.1 GCA_945865755.1 Klebsiella pneumoniae | reverse complement strand
GCAGAATAATCAAAGGTTCGTACGATAACAGCCAACTTCCAGCACGGGCTTATTGTAAAAGGTCGGCAGGCGAATGTAGACCAGGCCCAGCAAAACTCCTTAAAATCAAGTGATTTCTTGGATTTACGAAAAGTGTCCTGACATCAGGACTGACCCTCAACAAGTCCGTCAGCTCCTGGCCGAAGCACTCGACCAAAAACTCGCGGAATTAGCTGAGCTTGCGTTGTTCGTGGCGTAGGGAACAAGGGGACGACGATGGAAAAAGACGGACACCACTCCGCCACCGAAACGGTCACCGCCAACGTGAAAATCTCCGGCCCTGATTGGAATCTACAAACGACCGTCTCCGTGCCCCAAGGACCAACCACCGTGCGCGATATACTGCCATTAGCTCAGTCGTTCTCCGACGCGGTCGTCAATGCGGTTGTGAAAACGAATGAAGAGAATGGACAGAAAATTTCCTGCACGAAAGGTTGTGGGGCCTGCTGTCGGCAACTGGTCCCTGTCACCGAGACCGAAGCTCGACACATTCACGCGGTGGTCGAGCATCTGCCCGAACCGCGGCGAACCACTGTACGTGCGCGTTTCGCCGACACACGCCAACGCCTGGAAAAATCCGGGAGATTGGAACAGCTCCTGCATCCAGAAGAAATCCCGCTCGACAAGAAACAGGCGTTCGCTTTGCAATACTTCTTCCAAGGAATTCCCTGTCCTTTTCTGGAAGACGAATCGTGTTCGATTTACGCGGACCGGCCACTGGTTTGTCGGGAATATCTCGTCACCTCGGCGGTGGAACACTGCGCACGCCCCACTGCTGAAACCATCCGCGCCGTGAAAATGCCTGTCAAAGTCTGGACCGCCCTCGCCCGGTTAGACGCGAGTTCCGCCGCGGCAGGAAAGTTGCCGTGGGTGCCGCTCATCGTGGCCCCGGAATGGGCTGAAGCCCATCCAGACGAACCAAGCCCCCGTCCGGGACATGAGTTACTACAAGAACTCTTTGAGCACATCAACCAAAGCGGACGTGCGCTCACCGAACCGGAACATCTGCCCTTGGATCAAGTGACCTCCGCCACCCTGCCTGAAAACTCATAAGATAACCGCGACCAAAGTCCTCCGCCTGAAGTGGCACTTCAGGCCCCTTTTTTATGCGCTGCCCTCAATCCGCTGCTTGGTGGGAATACCGATCGCGGTCAGAAACATGACACTCTTCCCTGTCGCGGATGGTGAGAAGAATGTGGTCACCTCGTCGTCAAAAAACGTCAATCCGCTCGCTCCGAGACGCTGCCCATACGCCGCGAGATAACATTTGCCGCCGATAATCGCCGCTTCCAGTTGCGCCGCGCGATACCCACGATTGCCAAAGCGTTCGAGGATTGGGGGCAGATTGGCCAGGCAGAAAATATCGACACTCGCATCCGCGGGGAGGTCCTGCCCTAGCCCAAGAGCCCCCGCTTCACGCCGAAAGTTTCCTACGCGGAGCAATTCGAGAGCGTTGAGATGCCGACGGAACACATACGTCCCCGCCGGAATTCCCTCGACCGCATTCACAATCAGATAGAGATCCGTCAGCGTCGTCCCGACGGGTTGCAAGAAGTCGGCGGCGATCCCCCGCGTCGCGGACCGCACGATAGTCGAAAGCTGCGCAAAGGTGATTGGCTGACGTGCGAAAGCACGAGATGAACCACGACGGCGAATCACGTGATCGAGTGACAATGGGGCAAGTCCGGAGTCGTCAGGCCTCAGGGGGAACAGTTGACCGTGCGGTGCCACCTCGGATGTTTGTGGTGGGACTCCTCTCCACGTTATGACATCGGTTTGCATTGCCAGAGACGAAGCCGCGTGCATCGTACGAATGGCGGGATACTCAACTTCACTCGGGGAGAGCGGCACCGTTGGGAATGCGAGCGGTGCGATTGGCGAAGGCGGGGGTGGCGCGAGGTGCGCCGTCCAACCAACCGGAAGTACCGCTAAGGTCACCTCGCGGTCGGTATCGAGGTCAAGCAACTGATTCACGGTGGCATCAACAAACCCACCGACCACCTGCGTCGGGAGGTGCAACCCCGCCGCCGCCGCGAGAAAATTCGCAATCAACGTCCCCGCATCCCAAAAACAGTGGCGATAAGCTCGCGCTTGATATTTCCAGGCGTTCCGCCAATACGTGCTGGTGCACATGATGCTCAATGGCGCATGGAGTACGGCATGTTCATTCCCTGTCGCTTCGGCCAATACGCCTCGATAATCCCCCGTCCGCACACGGCGTAGCGAGAAGTCATGTGGACCGAAGTGGTACACTCCGGCTGGCAGTCCAGGCAGCTCTCCACACACTAAATACAGGTCAATGTGGTAGAGCGCTCCGGTGCAAGCGGCGGCACGGAAGTAGATTTCACCACGCGGATAGGTGCGCCGCTTGGTAATTCCCGCTGAGAGAAACAGCAACGTCGCGAGCATGGGAAGCGTAGGCAGACTCTCGATCCCCGGCGTCTCACCCGTGGCCGCGATGGCTGTCAGTGCTGACAACGAGACCGGAGAAAAATCCTGGGGAAGCGGGAGCGGGTCAAGCGAAGAGTATATCTTGAATGCGAGCGGTTGATTGTCCCAATCGAGAGAGTGGCGACTACTGCGAATACTGTGCTGCGAGTGCTTCGTGTCATTATGATATGTCCACGTCGCGATCAGATCGGAATTGGTGGTCATGGATACCTCGGTATGCTAGGTTGCGTGGGCGAATTCTACTGTTTGAATAGTATTATGCCACAGATGGCTTTCGTTTCTCCCCTTAAGTGACACGCGCATGACTTCCGTAAAAATTTTCCCTTCCATTCTTTCCGCGGACTTTCGCCGTCTCGGCCAACAGATCGAAGAGATTGAAACCGCCGGTGCCGATGGCGTGCATCTTGATGTGATGGACGGACGTTTTGTCCCCAACATCACCATTGGGCCGTTCATTGTCGAAGCCGTGCGTCAAGCGACAACATTGCCCCTAGATGTGCACTTGATGATTGTGGAACCAGAGCGTTACATCGGCGACTTCGCGCGCGCCGGGGCGGATATGATCTCCGTGCATCAGGAAGCGTGTCCTCATCTGCATCGGACGATTGAACAGATCAAGCAGCTTGGCAAGAAAGCCGGCGTCGTCCTCAATCCCAGCACGCCGCTCGTCACGCTTGAAGAGGTGCTCACCGAGGTCGATTTCATTCTGCTGATGAGCGTGAACCCAGGATTTGGCGGGCAGCGCTTTATTGAGGCGAGCGTGGAAAAAGTCCGCCGGTTACGTCAACGGATCACCGAATGCGGAGCCCAGGCTGAAGTCGAAATTGACGGGGGCATTGACCCCGCAACCGCCCCACGTGTCGTGACGGCGGGAGCGACGATGCTCGTTGCGGGATCAGCGGTATTTCGCGCGCCTGGAGGCGCGGGCGAAGGCGTGCGGCGGCTAAGAGAGTTGAGCGTTGAAAGTTGAGAATGAAGAAAATTTTCACTCTCCACTCTCCACTCTCCACTATTCACTTCTTCTTCCCTTGCTTGATTAAGTCACCCAGTGTCAGACCGAATCCGCCTTTTGGGGAGCCCCGCAGGTAGGACTGCGCTTCGGCCTGTTCCTCTTGCGCTTGGGCTTTGGCACGTGACAACCGGATGCGTTTGCCCCCTTCCTCAATACCCAGCACGGTCACTTTCACTTCCGTTCCGGGCGCGAAATCCTTGCGGTGGTCAGTCCCACGTTGGGTGCCCATTTCCGCGTTAGGAATCAGCCCCACCTGTCCTGGACCAAGACGCACGAACAGCCCAAACGGCTCGACCCGTTCCACCGTCCCCGTCTTCACTGCTCCGGCTTGCAATTCTTCCACTTCCTGACCGGGCGCTAATCCTTCAGGCGCAAGCGCCAAGGAAATGCGGTGCTTGTCGAGGTCGAGTCCTAAAATCATCACGGCCAGTTCTCCGCCAACCGCCGCGGCTTCCTTGATTTGTCCTTGTTGATTCCGCGGAATCTCGCTCAGATGCAACAGTCCGTCCACTCCCGGTAAGAGTTCCACAAACACGCCGAAATCCGTCGCCCGCACAATCCGGCCTTGCACAATCTGACGCTCGCGCAACTGGTCGGAGATCGTTAGCCAGGGGTCCCCTTCCAGCGCCTTCATACTGAGCGTCACTTTCCCTTTTTGCGGGTCCACTCTTAATACTTTCACCGTTACCGCTTGCCCCATTTGGAATCGCTCCGCGAGGTTCGTGACACGGACATGCGACAACTCCGACAACGGGACCAGCCCTTGGATACCGCCGAGATCAACAAACAGGCCAAATTCCGCAATGGACGTAATCGTGCCTGGGAGGACCGCGCCGGGAATGAGCTGCTTTTTCGTCTCTTCCGCCGCTTTGGCCGCCGCGGCTTCCAGCAACTGGCGTCGTGACAGGACGATGTTTCGTCCTTTCTCATCATATCGCGTGACCCGAAATTCGAGCACCTGGTTCAGAAAGGCATCGGACGATTCGACCCGCCGCACATCAATTTGAGAGAACGGACAAAACGCGCGGAGCCCGGCAACCATGACTTCGTAGCCACCTTTGACCACGCCCGTCACCTTGCCTTCGACCGGCACGCCGTTCTCCACGGAGATTTGGAACATTTCCCGGGCCTGGGCGCCTTTGAGCAATTTGCGCGAGAGCCGCACCTCGCCATCAGTCGACAAGACCGTCGCTTCTACTTCATCGCCAACGGTGACTTGCAGGACCCCACTCTCATCTTCCAGCTCGGCCCGTGCGATCATCGCCTCGCCCTTGCCCCGCACATCGACAAACACACTGTCGGCACCGATCTGAATGACCCAACTTTTCACGACCTGGCCGACTTGCAACATGGGGCCGGTTTGCTGCTGGGCGAATAAATCGGCGAAAGTTTCTTGTCCACCATTTGTTTGCATTTCACTCATGCTGCTAGTCCATTCCTTTCTCTTGCGCGAACCACCGAGCATAACACGCGCGAATCAATTCTCGTTGGCGCTGGTAGTCCGCCAGCAATTGCGTCGCGGCATCGTCGCCGTCATACCCCAAGCGACGGGCCACCGACAATAATTGCTCATTCCTGTTTTCCAACGCCTCCACCGGCTGATCTCGTTCAATCCGCAACCGGTTCTCCAACGTGCGCAGAAACCGATACCCTTGAGTCAGAAGCTGATACTCCTCTGCCGCAAGAATCCCGGTCTCCTGTAGTGCCGCTAATGCCGAGAGCGTTGCACGTTGGCGGAGTGTCGAGTGCCGCTGACCGTAGCGTAGTTGCAGCATTTGTACAAGAAACTCGATATCGACAATGCCCCCACGTCCCGTCTTGATATTAAACCGCTCGCCGCTCTCGTGGGCCAGCTCTTGCTCCATGCGTCCACGTAAGTGGTCAATCTCCGCGACCCCCGCCTCGTCAATGGTCGCGCCATACGCGACCTGGGTCAGTAGCTCGTCCACCTGGGATTGCAACGTGAGGTCACCCGCCACCACGCGCGCCTTAATCAGCGCTTGCCGCTCCCAGAGTTGCGAACTCTCTTGGTGATAGCGTGAAAACGCGGCGAGTGAGGACACGAGCGATCCCGACCGCCCGGAGGGGCGCAGCCGCGTGTCGATCTTGTACACATACCCTTCGCGTGTCTGCACCTGCAACACGGAAATAAGGCGTTGCACGAGTTTCGTGAAACACTCCTGGGCACTCAGACGACCGTTGCCCTCGTCTTCCTGGGGCTCATAGAGGAAAATCAAATCGAGATCGGAGTTGTAATTCAGCTCCCCAGCTCCCAGCTTGCCCATGCCGACAATCACCAACCGGCCTGGAAGCGCCGCGAGGTCCAGTTGCTTCAGCAGCGCGGCCTGGGCGACATCATACGCACTCGCAAGGCAGGTTTCCGCCAACGCCGACAATTGCGTGCTCACCACGGTGATATCGAGCAGGCCATTACTATCGTTTATGCCAATCCGCAAAAATTCTTCCGTGCGATAACGCCGCACGATGTCGAGTTGATCCTCGAACTCCTCAACCTCTTCGAGTCGTGCTTCCAGATCAGCGCGCATGGACGCGCGATTCTTGTCCACCCGCACGAGGTCGGCGCGCACCAAATTATCAAGTAATTCGGGGTGGCGGAGAAAAATTCGCGTCAAGTATTCACTCGTCCCGAACAACCCAATCAACGTCCGCAAGGTCGAGGGATTCTCCCGCAAGAGGGCCAGAAAACTTGACCGGGCACCAATGGAGGCGATGAGCGTCGCCATCGAGGCCAGCGCCCGGTCGGGATCGGGCGCGCGTGACACTTCATGAAAGAGCAACGGAGCAAGCGCATAGAGCAACTTGCGGCGTTTTGGCGAGGCCGGAGAATGGGCGGGACCGTCATGCAGCAATCGGAGGTTCTCATAACTTTCGGGCAACTGACGGAACCCCAATTTCTGCAACCGCCACAGCGTGCGTTCCTCTTGGTGTAACTCTTCCAGCAGCCGACTGGCTTCCTCATCCTGTCGCGCGGGCTCCTCCTCAGGACCGTGGAACAACGAGTGAAAAATCTGATGCACCGCTTCGGTGTGCGCGTGCAGGGTAGCTTGGAATACCGCGAGTTCGCTGGATGGTGTTGGGGACGGGAGACGGGAGACGGGAGACGGGGCACAAAAGCGTTCGTCCTCCACCACCGCGGGCCCCGGTCTCCCGTCTTCGGTCTCCCGTCTCTTGATCCGCAATCGTCGCGCGAGGTTCAGCAACGCGGCGTCATCCGTTGGCAGTGAGTGCGTCTGTCGGTCTTGCACCATCTGCAGCTTATGCTCGACGTGCCGCAAGAAGCGATACGCCGGCTGGAGGATGTCACGGTCAGCCGCCGCCAGGTATCGTCCTTCGACTAAGCGATCAAGTCCTGGCAGGGTACTGCGTGTCCGCACGTGCGGGTCTTTGCCGGCATGAATCAGTTGTAACGCCTGGGCAACAAACTCCACCTCACGGATGCCACCACGCCCTAATTTCACATTGAAGCCCCCCCGTATGTCGCTCCGCAGAGTCCGTTCCACTCGAGTTTTCATCTCTTTGATGTCTTCGATGGTCGAGAAATCCAAGTAGCGACGAAACACAAATGGTGACGCATCACGGAGAAATTGTTCACCCAGGGCTTTGTCTCCAGCCACTGGCCGGGCCTTCAATAACGCGACGCGCTCCCACGTCTGTCCCCACGACTCATAATAGAGCAACGTGTTGGGCAGCGAGTTCACCATCGCGCCATTCACTCCGTCGGGGCGAAGACGCAGGTCAACCCGGAACACACGCCCACCCGCGACCAAGTCACTCAGGGTCCGCGTCAGCCGTTGGGCGAGCTGGGTGAAGAACATACGCGGTTCAGTCGTGCCCTTGCTCCCACCGATGGTGAAGCCGTCATCCCGCTCGTACAAATAAATGAGATCAATGTCGGAGCTAAAATTCAGCTCTTCCCCACCGAACTTGCCCATCCCAAAGACCACAAACCCCAACGGTCGTTGCCCCGCGGACTCCGCAATCACCGCTTCGCCATACTCTGTTCGTAGACATCGGCGGACATACTCGTAGGCGATTTGCAACGCCGCTTCCGCCAGCGCGCTGAGGTCACGGACTGTTTCCTCCAAGGTCGCCACGGCCAAGAGGTCGCGCGTGCCAATGCGCAGATATTCACGATTGCGATACCGTCGCAGGCCCCGGAGGAACTCGTCGTCAGGGAGATCAAGGGAAAGTTGCGCCCGTAACGCGGCGAGATGGGCATCGACCGTTTTGTCGGACGATTGACGGTCGGCGAGGAAAGCGGCTTCCCACCCCTCTCCTTGATTGAGGAGGACGTTAGTCAAATGCTCGCTACCACCCAAGACAAATAAAAGGTCCTGACACAGCGCGGGCGAGGCGAAGACCGTGCCACTGCCGCATCCGTGTTCGAGCAACCGGCTCACATTGGCGGCGGCAAGAGTGGGGTCCGGCGCCGCCACAATCCCAATGCGGATGGTGTCCCACCACGTTCCGAGGGTGTCGCGCAATGGCTCAAGCAGCGACAAGAGAGCAGCGGGGAGAGCGTGTGTGGACGGCATGGGAGTGGGAGAATCTCCGAGCACTGGCGGTGTGAAAATTGATAGGGGCACGGCATGCCGTGCCCCTACGTGAGTAAGGACTTGTCAAGAAATAACTTGCCGATTTGGCTAGTGGGTGCCACTGCTGGCTTGTCCAGCAGTGTTCTATGCTCGGTAAGTTATTTCCTGACGGTGCCTAAGACACCAACAACAGGACGGAGCGGCTACGCGGGACGAGCGGCGCTCAGCGTTTCACACGCTCCCAGCAGCCATTTGGTGCTTGAGATTTCATCGTCAACAAAGGACCGTAACAGCTCCTTGCTGTGTTGATCGTCCTTGATTTGCGCGATCACGTCATTGATCGGTTTGAAAAGAACCGCGGGCTCTTTGTTGATCCGGCTAGCGATAGATTGCAGCTTGTCCAGATCCTTCTTCTCGGTTGAGGCGTAGAAGGGGACCTCTTTGTCCCGCCGTTCGGCTGGCACTGTGCATTGCGGAACGCCACCGAGTTCGCGCAGGCGCGCTTCCAGGACTTGCCCATGAAACGCTTCACGCTGTTGCACCATGCGCAGCCCACCTTTCACGCATTCCTGGTCGCTGACCTGCACCCAGCAATTGAGGTATTCAGCGGCGAAGCTCTCGGCGCACCGCAATTCATCCAACACGTGCATGATCATCTCACGTTCGGTGGCGTGCATTTTGCCGTTGTAACAATACCCTCCGCCATTGCCGGCGGTGCTGAGTTCGCGCATTTGTTCCTCGAACAGCGCGTCGGAAATCAGCCCTTTGCGATATGCTTTCAAGAGCTGCCGTGCTTCGAAATCCGCAGTTGCCATAGAAATCTCCTTTCACGAATCGATAGTGTTGAGGACGATGGCAGACACTACGAAATCGGGTGCCGACTGTCAACGGAGACTGTTCATCATTTGGGCACGTCACGTCGCCACTGCTGTTCTTTTGAGCAACTCGCTGTCGCCCTACACGGGCAGATGGGGCATTGTCACGCTTTTTCCAGGATTTCCTCTTGGTACACCCCTTGCACAAGCCCCACAATGCCGCGCTCCAAGAAACGAGGAGCGCCGCCAATCGTTTCTTGGAAGGAGGTTTAAGATGAAGCATCTCGTCGGCATGTTAAGTATCGGGCTGCTACTCGTGTCAGGGCAACCCGTGTGGGCTGAAGGGGAAAGAGGAGCGGAAAGTGTCAAGGAGACGCTCCGCGCCATGCAGCAACGGATCAACGAATTGGAGAATGAAGTTTCTAAACTGAAAGCCGCGCCACCAGCGACGACAGCGGAGGGCGCGGCCCCCGCCGAGGGGCTCGAAACGCGGGTCGAGAAACTCGAAGGGCTCTCCATCCTCAAAGGCATTGAGATTCACGGCTTCCTCGCGGGCAATTACACGTACAACCTCAACCGCCCCAAGTCCCGCAAGAATGGACTGTTGCTCTTCAATGAGGATGACAACACGTTCTCGCTCAATCAGGCCAATATCCAAATCTCGAAGACCGCGGACAACGGCCTTGGGTTTCTCGCGGATATCGATTTTGGTGATACGGCGGAGATTGTTGGTGGTGTCACACGCTGGAGTAACAGTGCGACCAATAGCGAAAGCCGCAACTCCATTGAGCTACGCCAAGCCTACCTGACCTACAAATTCGGTATCGGCAACGGGCTGACCCTGAAAGCTGGGAAATTCGTCACCCTGCATGGCGCGGAAGTCATCAAAAGCTGGAACAGTTTCAACTACAACATCTCGAATTCCATTCTCTTCGGTTGGGCCATTCCGTTTACACATACGGGTCTGATGGCCAGCTATTCCTTTAATGATTACGTCGGTATGGACCTCGGTCTCGTGAATGGTTGGGACAATGTCGCGGATAACAATGACGGGAAGACCGTGCATGCCGGACTCACCCTCAAGCCCCATCCGCAGTTGTCGTTCTATATCTCAGGGAGTTACGGTCCCGAACAGAATGATCGCGGCGACTCCAAACGTGCCATGCTCACGACCCTCGTCACCTACAAGCCCACCGACCGATTGACCTTCATCCTTGACCACAATTGGGGCAACGAGAGTGAGTTGGTCGAAAACTCCAAGGGGAATCTTACCAAGAGCGCGGATTGGCACGGGGTCGCTGGCTATGCCATTTACAGTCTCACCGACAAACTGACCGCCAGCCTGCGCGCGGAATGGTTCAGCGACATGGACGCCACCCGCACTGGGCTCAAACAGGACCTCTGGGAGATCACTCCCACGCTGACCTACAGCATCGCCGAAGGTCTCTTTGCTCGCTTTGAGTATCGCCACGACGAGTCCAACAAGAGATTCTTCGAGAACCATCGCGGGGATCCCCTCTCCGGCCAGGATGTATTCGCCACGGAACTGATCTACGCCTTTTAACAGGATGGAGGTCGTTATGAAAAAGATCGAAGCCATTATCAAACCATTCAAACTTGATGACGTGAAAGAAGCGCTCTCTAAGTTGGGTATCCACGGGATGACCATCTCGGAGGTCAAGGGATTCGGGCGGCAGAAGGGGCACACCGAACTCTATCGCGGGGCGGAGTATGTCGTCGATTTCCTTCCCAAGGTCAAAATCGAACTGCTGCTGGACGACAGCCAAGCGGACGAAGTCGCCGAGGCGATCATTGCGACGGCGCGCACGGGCCGGATTGGGGACGGCAAGATTTTCATCCTGCCGGTGGATGATGTGGTCCGCATTCGCACGGGTGAACATGGAAGTCAGGCGATTTGAGCGCCAGGCTCGGTTGATCGCCAACCGACCAAGGGAGTAGGGACAATGGCATTAAGTTAGGACTCGTCAAGAAATAACTGACCGATTTGGCGAGTGGGTGCCACTGCTGGCTTGTCCAGCAGTGTTCTATGCGCGGTCAGTTATCTCCTCGTGAGTCCTTAGCGAGTTTTGGGTTCCGAGTTCCCTCTCCCGGCTGGGCAATGGCATTAAGTTGAGGTAGGTGCTGCCGGGAGTAGGGGCGAAAGATTTTTCGCCCCTACATGAGCACCACCGCTCGCAGGGAGTTGCCTCCTCTGATTTGCGGCAATCAATGACACGCGGCTTCACTTCATGCCAGTGCCCGGCTGGAAGAGGGCTAGGGTGAGGGGGAGCAAGTGATTTTTCCTTGACCGGCCTCACAACCACCGTCAACGTCCTCCGTCGGGTCCACCAAACCGGGCGCCAAGTCGCCGCCGCCTTCAACGCCTCCCTGCCCATCGTGTTCGACGCCCAACTTCCCAAATGGAACTATCTCGCAATCCCCCACCCACCCCAGAAAGTAGCTTTGCGACAGAACCCTTAAGGGACACAGACTCACTGCTATTGACACTCGGTTCAACGATGGCCAGAAGTAAAGGCATGGTCGTCACAAACGGGAAAGTACACCGCCAGGTCGTGGCCGCGATTCTCAAAAACGCTCCTCCCGAAATGGCATGATGTCAGGAGGCCGCCTGACGATCCACGAAGGAGAACAGAAGGGTGAGAGTCACACAATGAGCGATACGTTTTTTGCAGAGCTTGAGTCAGAAGCGATCGAAATCATCCGCGAGGTTGCGGCAACAGCAACAAAACCCGTGATGTTATATTCGATCGGCAAAGATTCCTCCGTCATGTTGCGCTTGGCCCAGAAAGCATTTTATCCCGGACCAATTCCGTTTCCACTGTTACACATTGATACCGGCTGGAAGTTCCGCGAGATGATTGCATTTCGTGGGCGGATGGCGAAAGAAGCGGGGTTCAAGCTGATCGCGTATACCAATCCACGTGGCCCTGCCGAAGGCATCGGTCCGGTCACTCATGGATCAGCGTATCACACGGATGTCATGAAAACTGAAGCCCTGAAGCAAGTGCTCGATTTGCACGGCTTCGATGTGGCGTTCGGTGGCGCCAGGCGCGATGAGGAAAAGTCGCGCGCCAAAGAACGGATCTTTTCATTCCGCGCACCGGGTCATCGTTGGGACCCCAAAGCGCAACGCCCAGAGCTGTGGAGTCTCTATAACGCACGTATCAATACCGGCGAAACGATCCGGGTGTTTCCGTTGTCCAATTGGACCGAAGCCGACATTTGGGGGTATATCCGTCAAGAGCATATTCCCATTGTCCCGTTGTACTTTGCCGCCGTGCGCCCGGTGGTCAAACGCGATGGCCAATGGATCATGGTCGATGATCACCGCCTTCCCCTCGAACCGGGCGAGACGCCGCAAATGTTGAAGGTGCGCTTTCGCACGCTCGGTTGCTATCCCCTGACCGCGGCAGTTGAGAGTAATGCCGAGACGCTTGAGGAAATTGTCGCGGAGACTCTCGGCGCGACAACGTCTGAACGCCAGGGACGCGTGATCGATCACGACGGCGCGGGGTCCATGGAGCGCAAAAAACAGGAAGGGTATTTTTAATGGATACGCTGCGCTTTATTACCTGCGGCAGCGTCGATGACGGAAAATCGACGCTGATTGGCCGCTTACTGTATGAGACCAAATTGATCTTTGAGGATCAATTAGAAGCGCTGAAATTGGATTCGAAAAAATTCGGCACCCAAGGGGAACGCCTGGATTTCGCGCTGCTCGTTGACGGGCTGCAGGCCGAGCGCGAACAGGGCATCACCATTGATGTCGCCTACCGTTTTTTCTCCACGCCCAAGCGTCGCTTCATCGTCGCCGACACCCCAGGTCATGAGCAGTATACCCGGAATATGGCGACCGGGGCATCGACGGCGCAGGCGGCGGTGCTCCTAATCGATGCCCGTAAAGGGATCCTCGTGCAGACCAAGCGCCACAGTCGCATTGTCTCGATGCTCGGCATCCGTCATGTGGCACTGGCCGTCAACAAGATGGATCTGGTCGGTGGCTCACAACTGGTTTTTGACGAGATCAATCTGGCCTACCGTCGTTTCGCCGAAGACCTCCACTTTGAGACGATCACGGCAATTCCGATGTCGGCACTTGAAGGCTACAACATCCTCCAAACTGGTTGTGCCGAGATCGCCTGGTACCAAGGGTCGAGTCTTTTGCAGTGGCTTGAGACCGTCCCGACTGGTGAGCGAGAAACGACTCGACCGTTTTCCATGCCAGTGCAACTGGTCAACCGACCGAACCTCGATTTCCGCGGGTTTTCTGGCCGCATCGCGAGCGGCACGGTCAAGCCCGGCGATCTCGTCCGTGTGTGTCCCTCTGGTGTCACGAGCCGAGTGAAGGACATTCCTGTGTGGGGCGGCTCGCAAAGCGAAGCGCAGGCTGGGGAGTCTGTCACGCTCGTCCTTGAAGATGAAGTCGATATTAGCCGAGGCGATGTCATTACCGCAGCTTCCCACCCAGTTGAAGCCGCTGATCAGTTCGAAGCAGATCTTTTTTGGATGAGTGAACAGGCCCTACTCCCTGGCCGCTCCTACGCCGCCCTGATTCATACCAAGGCCGCGAGCGTGACGATCACGCACATCAAGCATCGTCTTGACATCAACACGGGTGCCCATCTTGCCGCGAAGACGTTAAACCTCAACGAAATTGCGACAGTCACCATCAGTTTCGACCGCCTCGTGCCGTTTGCGCCTTACCCTCACAACAAGCGCTTAGGTGCATTTATTATCATCGACAAACTGACCAACGAGACCGTCGGCGCCGGTGTTCTCCATTTCGCTTTGCGTCGTGCGGTCAACGTCCATTGGCAGGCCATCCAAGTCACAAAGTCCGCCCGATCGGAGATCAAGCATCAGCACGCGCGTTGTCTGTGGTTCACCGGCCTCTCGGGTTCAGGGAAATCGACGATCGCGAATCTGCTCGAGAAACGGTTACATGCCGAGGGGAAACACACCTACATTCTTGATGGCGATAATGTTCGCCACGGACTCAACCGCGACTTGGGTTTCACCGAAGCTGATCGCGTGGAGAATATTCGCCGCGTCGCCGAGGTGGCGAAACTCTTTGTCGATGCCGGTTTGCTGGTGCTCGTCTCTTTCATCTCCCCATTCCGCCCAGAGCGTCAACTGGCCCGCAGTCTGTTCGATGCCGGCGAGTTCATCGAAGTCTTCGTCGACACGCCCCTCGAAGAGTGCGAACGCCGTGATGAGAAAGGGCTCTATGCCAAAGCCCGGCGCGGCGAGATCAAAAACTTTACCGGGATCGACAGCAAGTACGAGCCGCCAGAGGCACCTGAAATTCACCTCCAGACCGTAAATCTGACAGCCGAGGCCTGCGTTGATCAGATCATGGAGGTGCTAGGAGTCAGCCCATTTAATTCTGAAAGATAGGGATTCGTCATGCCCGCCTATAGCAAAGGGAATTAGGGTCAAGTCTTTACTTGAGCAACGCGTCACTATTTGTTTATATAACAATCGCAGGTCCACACTTTTCTTCGTGATATACTACCGCATGTAGGGTCGGTCGAGGTGTCGCACGCTCCTTCTTTGGATCTCCGTTTCATATAGTCGCACTTGCTTGCACGCCAACGACTAACGCCTGCCCGATTGCGGCTCAGGCTTCTGCTACGCATTGTATCTCAGAGGGCGGCCAGTGAGCAGCCTTCTGTTCAGTAAGGTTGGGCTGGTTGAATACACGCCACCACGCCCCTTCACTCTCGGCCTCAGCGGTCATCATCGCCGCGTTGAATTGTCCACGGGGATGCAGCTCATTGAGTCCAAAGCCCCAGGTGAACTCACCAGTATCAGCATGCCACGTGGGCTCGTAGTGCACCTCGGCATACTCCTTGAGTTTCGTGTACACGGCAGCGTTGCCAAATTCCCACGCCAGCGCGAGGCCCAGGAGTGTTCCCTGCGGCGTAGGGACCTGGCTGGTAAAATCTCTGGTGACCTCCCGGACGGGGCCTGATCCTGTCCAGCCCATCTTTTCCGCGGCCGCCTCAAATAGCCCGTGCGCTTCGTTGCGTGCCTGTGGCGCCAGTTGGAACGCGAGACTGAGTCCACCGCCCAGACCGACTCGATGGTGGTAGTTGATGAGCGGATCATAATAGAGGGTCAAGATGTCATTGGGGCGACCATCATGGAACGGCACATAGCCCGCTCCGGCGTTTGTCCACCAGGAATGGAAGACGCGATGCATGTCACTGCCGTAGAGCATATCGTGAAGCCTCAGACCGAGGCCGGCTGCGCCCAGTCACGTGGGCCAGACTTTCGTATTCTCTCAATGACAGCCCTCAGGCCGCCGCGCCCATTGTGTAGTGAGGTGCCGAGCTATCTCTGAGTGAGACCAGGTGAAGGTATTTTTACCATCATGGATCATGGCGAAGGGCTGGTTCCATTTGTCATCGCCGGAGACGTAGCGATACAGGCCCAGGATGACGAGGAACCATCCTTTGAAGAACAGG
Organism: Klebsiella pneumoniae; assembly: GCA_945865755.1. GTDB lineage: Bacteria > Desulfobacterota > Binatia > Bin18 > Bin18 > JABFSC01. The sequence goes on along the minus strand of CAMBFS010000063.1, from coordinate 4,339 downwards.
TTGCCCTCGGCGCCCACAGGGTCCATCTGCACGCCCCAGGGCTCCACGCCATTGGCCGTCCAGCCGGGTACATCGTACTCACCACGCAGGTGCGACGGGATTAGCTTGTACCACCCTTCGGGATAGGTGTTGCGCCGCGGATCGGGGCCAAGCTGGTCGAGCCAGTCCTTTGCTGCCCAGTAGGTCGTATACCGCGAGGCCAGTTCGTCGAGGATCGTGCCGTGTGGCTGCTGAGTCTTGTAAAGCGGAACGTCCGTATAATGTCGTGCTGGGACAGTTGCAGGAACGCGGGTGAGACCCAGATCACCAGTAATGACAACACCGCTCATATAAGCTTGACACAACGGTGTCGGAATTGTATGAGCATACCAACTGGTAGGTATGGTAATGAGAACGGCTCAAACTCACTCCCCGACGAAAGAGAAGCTTCTTGATGCAGCCCAACAGCTCATGCTGGCCAAGGGTTTTCCTGCAACCACGGTCGATGAGATCTGCGAGACCGCCGGCCTCACGAAAGGCAGCTTCTTCCATTATTTTGCCAGTAAGGAGCAATTGGGCAAAGAAGTCCTGGACCGTTTCTATTTCTCTCGGCAACAGACGATCGAACAGGGATCGTTTCGCAAGAAGAGCGATCCCCTGCAGCGCGTCTACGGTTACGTAGACCGTGTTATCGAGATGAGCAAAAATCCAGAGCTGCCACGCCCCTGTTTGCTCGGACACTTTACCCAGGAGCTTTCGGACACCCACCCAGAGATCCGCTTGTTGTGCGCGCAGCGCTTTGCCGAGTGGGCGGCAACTCTCAAGCAAGACCTGGATGAAGCGAAGGCGCAGTATGCTCCCAAGGCGCCTTTTGACACCCAAAGTGTGGCCGAGTACTTCCTCGCCGTGCTGCAGGGCTCCCGGATCTTAGCCACAGCAAAGCAGGACGCGAAAGTGATCGAACAGAACCTGCAGCATTTTAAGCGGTATATAAAAAGTCTGTTCAAAAAGTAATCTTCACGCGCGCGAAAATTTTTTCCTTTACTATCGTACCAACTGGTTGGTTTTCATATCTCCGGAAACTGCACGGGAGGCACAGGCAATGCTATTCGACGTCAAGGAAAAGAGGAACAGCAACAGCGTGGAAGAAGAGCATCTCTAATACGATTGCAATCCAGTTCGCGAATGAAGGGTGGCTCGACAGGGTGGCTTAGACCGGGACGGGCCCGCGCGAGATCTTACACTCGTAGCAACCCTGCACACTGAAAGAGGAGGAAGAACCATGGCGCTCGAAGTCTATTGGGGAAGTGGCAGTCCGTTTGCGTGGCGGGTGCTCTTAACACTGGAAGTGAAGCAGCTGCCGTATCAATCGAAGCTCTTAGAGTTCTCGAAGCGGGAGAACAAGTCACCTGAATACCTGGCGTTGAATCCGCGTGGGAAGGTGCCCACGCTGAAGGACGGTGACTTCGCCCTCTACGAGTCGCTCGCGATCATGGCATACCTCGACCGCGCATACCCCGAGCGACCAATCTTCGGCAGAACACCGCAAGAGACGGGGACCATCTGGCAGAAGGTCTCTGAAGGTATCTCTTATGTCTGCGAGCCGATCAGCAGGGTGACTGGACCATTGTTGTTCGGAGGTGCTGCAGAAAAGGAGTCCGAAATACGGGCGGCAGCAACAACCGTCGCCAACGAACTGGCGCATCTGAAAGGGGCTGTCGCGAAGTCGCCCTGGCTGGCAGGCGCAGCCATCTCAGCGGCTGACATCGTCGTGTTCCCGTGGATTCAATTGCTCCTGCGTGCGGCAGGGAAGGAGGCGGCAAAACCGCTGCACCTGGGGTTCTTGCCACTTGCTACGCGCTACCCGCACCTTGCGGCTTGGGTGCAGCGTATCGAGGCGATCCCTGGGTACGAGCGAACCTACCCGCCGCATTGGCGGTAGGGTCATAGAGTGTATGAAGTTCTGTGAATCTAGCGCCTGGACGACGGCACTCGAGGTGCGACCATTCAAAGAAAAGTTCTCACCGCGACAAAACCAAAAAACTCACAGAAGGAGCCCATAATGACGAGACGCAGTCGTACCCTCATGATGTGCACAGCCAGTTTTCTCTTGCTGGTTTCACGTTCTTATGCCGACACGGTCACCCCGGGCACCACGATCGATCAACACAACTGGCAGGTGGCGGAGCAGGTGTTACCGCCAGAGATTCTCCGGCCCCTGCAGGCGGGAGAATTTGTGATTACCGTGCAGGAGACTACTGACTTCCCCATACGCCAGTCATACCTTGCCGCTACCGAAGCGAACACGTCGCAGGTGGCGCTTGATGGCGGTATGCGCATCACGGGCTATACCGGTGGACGGCCCTTTCCGGTGATCGATAGCGCTGACCCTCGTGCCGGTGAGAAAGCCGCGTGGAACTGGCGCTATCGTGATATGCCCCAAGCGCTCGAGATGCGCGTGACCATGCAAAGCGTCAATGAGAACGGCACCGTCACCATGCAGAACCTCGGCAGGATGCAGGGGCGCTACGGCCTCCACCGCGTGGGTGAAGAGCAGAACGACCCCGAGTGGCAGGACCGTGGCATCTACATGAAATCGGCGTTCCAGTTACTGGCTCCAGCCGATCAGGAAGGACAGATGCGGATCGTGACGCAGTTCGACGATATGGCGTCAACCAACGAAGAGATGGTGTACAATCCCCAGAACCGCCGTATTCGCAAAAGCTATGCGAACGTGCTGGCACTCATGGGAGGTGGGCGGTATGAGGTGCTCAGTGAAGAACAGCCTCCCTTCTTCTTCTCTGGTTACATCCATCCGTATCACTGGACCTACAAGGGGGAAGCAACACGGCTGGTTCCAGGTTTTTTGCGTGCCGAACACCTCACGTTTGGGGGCAAAGGCAATTGGTACCCCAATGTGCCGTGGGAACTGCGCCGGGTGGTGGTGGTGGAAGCACTGCCGAAAGGCTCGCATCCCTACGCGAAGCGAGTCTTCTATCTCGACGCGCAGACCTACGCGCCGGTGTGTAGCCTCAGTTACAACGCCCAAGGGGAGTTTGTCCGCTTGGGGTTGATCATTCATGGGCATCCGGATTTTGTCCCGGGCGCACGCGGTAAACAGCTCCCAGTGCCGATGGGAGCCGCGTGGATCAATCCCGCGCGTGCGCAGGCCTCGCAATTCATTGCCACGCGCCCCACGTTCAAGGACGACGACTCACCACGCCGCTATGAGCTGATGGAATTATTGCGACGGGGCAAGTAGCGGTTGTTGAGGGCGCTGTACCAAGAAGTCAACTTTCTGCGGCTCTAGGGAGAGGAGGATGGTTCAGCAATGGCTAGTATTATCAATTTTCTACTCTTGATCTCGGTCATGTGTCTGGTGTTGGGGGTTGGCTTGAGCGTCCCCTTTGGCAAATTGCTCGCTGTCGCCACCCAGTATCAACTGGTGCTGCGCGGCCTGGTGGCGAATTTTGTGATCGTCCCGTGCGTGTTCACGCTTGCGCTGCGAGCAATGTCCTTTAGCCCCGACGTCGTCATCGGCCTGCTCGTGCTGGCCGCCGTCCCGATCGCACCTCTGGCCCCTCCTTTTGTGGGGTTGGGGCGAGGAGATGTCGCGTATGCGGTGGGACTCATGCTCATTGTCTCCTTTCTCGGTCTACTCCTCACACCGCTTATTCTTGCGCTGAGCTTGCCCCCAAGCGAAGCAGGCTTACACATCGACACTCTGAAAATCCTGCAAACTCTCTTAACCGCCCAGGTGATCCCGCTCGGTGTCGGCATGACCATCCGGCATGTCAGGCCGATGTGGGCAGAGAAGCTGCTCCAGTTCGTGCCCAAGCTCGGTCGCATCGGCGTCGTCCTGACTCTAACCTTAATCACTGTCGCTCAAGCCCGACAAATTGTTGACCTTGGTATCCTGCCTCATCTGGCATCTCTTTTCTTCGTTATCGTTTGTGTCCTTATCGGAGATGTGATGATGAGAGGCGAAGCGGCGGCAATACGCCGGTCGCTGGCCATCTCCACGGCGATTCGGAATGTGGCGCTGGCTTTACTCATCGTCGGGACCAACTTTCCAGGCAGCCCAGCAATCACGATTGTCTTTGCCTTTGGCCTCCTGTCCCTGCTCGTCAGTTTTATCTACGGTAAGATCATGATCGGTGCGGACGTGCAGAGTGCGGAGGCGTCATGAATGACTGATGTCAGGACACTTATTTCAAGTTACTGAATTTATTAGGCTTCTTCGCCGATTTCGCCCAGCACGAAAATTATTTTGCCACACCCAGAAAGCAACAAGCAGTTTTCTCAGCAGAATAATCAAAGGTTCGTACGATAACAGCCAACTTCCAGCACGGGCTTATTG
>CAMBFS010000062.1 GCA_945865755.1 Klebsiella pneumoniae | reverse complement strand
TCAAGCGCTCGGGGGCCTGGTGGTATGAGCTCAGCAGCAACCAGATGTTGGCGCTCCGCTGTGCCAAGTATAACGGCACCTTCACGCAGGTCTTTGCCCGTCATCTCCAGCGGCTCCGCTCAACGTAAGAATACCCGAATGCTCCCCTTTTGGACCTCGACGCTCAAGGCGAGGCGGAGGCGTGCTTTCTCAAGGCTATTGAGGTAGCCCAGACGCAGCAGGCGAAGTCGTGGGAGCTGCGGGCGACGATGAGTTTGGCGCGGCTGTGGCGGAAGCAGGGCAAACCGCGCGACGCGCGGCGGCGGCTCACAGCGGTCTACGATTGGTTTACCGAAGGGTTCGATACGCCGGACCTGCAAGAGGCCAAGGTGTTGCTGGAAGGGATGGCGGGGAAAGCATAGGGCCGAACGAGTGGCGCGTGGTAGGGGCGAATGATTATTCGCCCCTATCTTCTTTTGCCTTTTGCCTTTTGCCTTTTGCCTTTTGCCTTTTGCCTTTTGCCTTTTGCCTTTTGCGGCGTGGGGATTTCTGCTGGTCATCCCAGGCTCCGGTGCGATTTCTTATTGTCCCTGGATGCCAGCGACCGACCTGTGGTACAAGGAGCGCCATGACCGAAATGATTTCACCCCCTCTCACAGAAGCCGATATTCTGGCGCACGTTATTGCTCCCGATCAGCCAGGGTTATCACCCGAGTCCGCACGCGCGATCCTCGCGTTGCAATTCGACCAGATCGCGCGCGAGCGCATGAATGACCTCGCGGAGCGAAACCGCGTCGGCACCTTGAGTGATACCGAGCGCATTGAGCTGGAGAAATACTTGCACGTCGGTCAGTTTCTGAATTTGCTGCAAGCCAAAGCCAGAGTGTCGCTCCGCGGCAGGTCATCCACTGAATGATGTAGGGCATGGATCAATCTCTGCGACAGTTCGTCTGGCGGAGGGCGGAAAATACCTACGAATACTGCCGCGTGCCACAACAGTTTGATGCCCTCCCGTTTCAGGTCGATCACATCATCGCCGAGAAACACCACGGGCCGACGACTGAAGAGAATCTCGCCTTAAGCTGCTACGGAGATAACGCGTACAAAGGTCCGAACATCGCCATGGGAAAAATCCTCGGCAGTAAAAGCCGCGTCTCGGAAATTTTGAATGGGCAGCGTTCGCTCACGCTCGACATGATCCGCCGGCTTCACGCGGTGTGGGGGATTCCGGCGGAATCGCTCATTCAACCCAGCACGCGCAAGCGGGGCACCAAACGCACGGCCCCAAAGGCCGCGTAACTCACTTCACGAAGTTGTTCGGGTCATCCGAACCACCAGCGGATTGGGGAAGCACATGGTCAATTGTGAAGCGGATAAATTGCCAGCGTTCGTCAGCGCGGCAGTATTCGCAACGCAGTTGCGCTCGCTCACGCACAAGACGCCAGGAACGTGTTGGACCCAGACATGCGAGTCTTGCACGGTGGGCTGCTCAGGCAATGCGGGTGTATGGGACATAGTCACCTCCGATGACGCAAAAACCCTAGCCGAACTCCTAGCCTGGGTGCAATCCTAGTGAGGTCCCATTTTTCATTTTTCATTCTTCATTCTTCATCCCCCCACTTCACTCCGCATGCTATCCACGATACTCCATGCCCCCATGAGTCTTCAGGGTGGTATTCTCACATTCGTGTTGCTGAGCCTCATCGGTGTCATCGCGGGATGCGCGCAGGCACCTCCAGCTCCTTCTGCTTTCCCTCCTTTGGTCGTGACCGTGAGTCAGCCAGTGGAACGAGAAGTGATTGATCACGACGAGTACACTGGGCGCGCCGCCGCCGTGGAAGAGGTGGAAGTGCGTGCCCGTGTCAGTGGCTACCTCATCAAGGTCAATTTCACCGAAGGCGCGGAAGTCAGAAAGGGCGACCTGCTGTATCAGATCGATCCCCGTCCGTTTCAGGCGACCCTGGACGCCACCAAAGGTCAGGTGGCCCAGTGGGAAGCCAAACGGGCACGCGCGGAAGCCGATGTCGCGCGCAATCAACGACTGCTCCCCAAGGGGGCCGCGAGTCAAAAAGACCTCGACAACGCCACCGCCGACTTCGGTGAAGCTCGCGCCGCGATTCAGTCCGCCCAGGCCGTGATCGAACAAGCCACCTTGAGCCTAGAGTTCACGCGTGTCACCGCTCCCATCAGTGGCCGCATTAGCCGCACCGCCATCACCGAGGGGAACCTGGTGACGGCGGACACCACCTTGCTCACTACCATTGTCTCCATGCACCCGATGTACGCCTATTTCGATGTCGATGAACGGTCGATGCTGCGCTACCAACAACTGACGCGTGCGCGGAAGCAACAAAACGCCCGCGTCCCTCGCGTCCCGGTCCTGCTACAACTCGCCAATGAAGACGGCTTTCCGCATGCGGGGGAGATCGACTTTATCGATAACCGAGTCGATCCCACCACCGGCACCATTCGCACGCGCGGCGTTTTTCCCAACGCCGATCGGATACTCACTCCGGGTTTGTTTGTCCGCGTTCGTATTCCCGGCGGCGATGCCTACAAGGCGCTGCTCGTTACTGATCGCGCGTTGGGAACGGATCAAGGGCAAAAGTATGTCTGGGTTGTCAATGACCAGAAGGTAGTAGAATATCGCGTCATCACTCCGGGCCCCTTGCAAAGCGACGGGTTGCGGGTCATCCAGGCGGGACTCAAGCCCGGCGAATGGGTCATCGTCAATGGACTGCAACGGGCGCGACCCGGTGTGACGGTGGAACCGCAGCGGGCGGACATGCCAACGCAGATCGCCACTAGCCAGTAAAGGTTTTTTGATGCTCGCGCGCTTTTTCGTTGATCGTCCTATCTTCGCTACCGTCTTGTCCCTCGTCATCATCATTGTTGGCGGGGTCTCCTTATTCAGACTCCCGGTGTCGCAATACCCTGAAGTCGCCCCACCAACGGTCGAAGTGACCGCCTTCTATCCCGGCGCCAATGCCAAAGTCGTCGCGGAAACCGTCGCTACTCCCATCGAACAAGAGGTGAACGGCGTCGAGCGCATGCGGTACATGGAGTCTCGCAGTACCAATGATGGGCGGATGGTCCTGACTGTCACCTTCGAGCTCGGGACGAACTTGGATACCGCCCAGGTGTTGGTCCAGAACCGCGTCTCCATTGCTGAGCCCAAATTGCCGGAAGAAGCGCGTCGTCAGGGCGTGATCACCAAGAAAACCTCGCCGAGCCTCCTCATGGTCGTCAGCTTGATCTCGCCCAATAATCGCTATGACACCCTATACCTGGGCAACTATGCCATCTTGCAAGTGAAGGATGCGCTGGCCCGTGTGCCTGGGGTTGGTGATGCGTTCCTTTTTGATTCGCACGAGTACAGCATGCGGATATGGCTCGACCCGGAAAAATTGGCGTCGCGTGATATGACCGCGAGTGATGTGACCCGGGCCCTTCGTGAGCAAAACATCCAAGTCGCCGCTGGCGGACTCGGCCAACAACCGGTGCCCACCGGCCAAGATTTTCAATACACCATCAACACCCTTGGCCGGTTGATCGAGGAAGACCAGTTCGCCGACATCATCATCAAGACCGGCGCGGGTGGACAGATGACGCGACTGCGAGATGTCAGTCGCGTCGAACTCGGTGCCCGCAGTTATGCGGTCCGTAGCTACTTGAATGACCAACCCATTGTCTCCATCGGGATTTTCGAGCTGCCCGGCTCCAACGCCTTGGAGACCGCCTACGGCATCAAGGCGGAGATGGAACGACTCAAACAACGCTTTCCCGATGGCGTTGACTACCGCATTGTCTACGACACCACCCAGTACATTGAGGACTCGATCAACAGCGTCTACCGCACCCTGTTCGAGGCCGTCATCTTAGTGTTTCTTGTTGTACTGCTCTTCTTGCAGGACTGGCGGATTACGCTGCTGCCGATGATCGACGTGCCAGTCTCGTTGATTGGGACATTCGCCGTGATGGCGGCCTTGGGGTTTTCGCTGAACAACTTGTCGCTGTTCGGCCTGGTGCTCGCGATTGGCATTGTCGTTGATGATTCCATCGTCGTCGTCGAAAATATCGAACGCTGGATGGCGAAAGGGTTCGCGCCACGGGAGGCCACGCTCAAGGCGATGGAAGAAATCACCGGCCCAGTGATCGCCATCACGCTTGTGCTCAGCGCCGTGTTTATTCCGACCGCCTTCGTGGCGGGCATTAGCGGGCAGTTCTATCGACAGTTCGCGCTGACCATCGCCGCTTCCACATTGATTTCAGCGATCAATGCCTTGACGATGACACCCGCGCGAGCGGTGCAATTCATCCGCGCTCACGACGCGACCCACGACGACCGCGAACCGCTGCCGCGATTTGGTATCGCGCTGCTTTTTGGCGCACTCGCTTACGTGTGGCTCACCGCCCATGTTGCCGCGGCCACCGGTTCCGCCTTTCTCATACCAAGTGAAGGGTTTCTCGCGGCGTGGCTGGTGCCTGGTCTCGTCTTCGTGGTCGGAGGGGTCGTCGGGTGGCTGCTCGGCCCTGGCGTGAACTGGGTGTTGCGGAAGGTGTTCGCGGGATTCGACTGGACTTTTGAGAAGCTGACCATCGGGTATGGGTACGGCGTCGCGCTGTTTCTACGTCTCAGTGTGATCGTCCTGCTTCTCTATGGAGGGCTTATCGGCTTGACCTATCTGGGGTTCACGCGCATTGCGACCGGGTTCATTCCCGAACAAGATAAAGGCTACATCGTCGTGGCCGCGCAGTTGCCGGATGGCGCGAACCTTGAACGGAGCGATGCGGTGATGAAACGGGCCTCGGAGATCGCGCGCGCTATTCCTGGGGTCAATCATGCGGTCTCTATTCCGGGGTTTTCGTTATTGACGGGAACGAATCTCTCGAACGCTGGCACCATGTTCGTGATTCTCGATCCGTCCGAGGACCGGGCGGGACGACCGGGCTTACACGTCAGTGACATCCTGAACCAGATGCGGGCCGGATTCTGGGACATCCAAGACGCGTTCGTGCTGGCGTTTGGCGCGCCCCCAGTGGAAGGCATCGGCAACACCGGTGGGTTCAAGATGCAGATTCAAGATCGCGGCAGCTCGACACCGGCGGCACTGCAAGCCGTGGTCGATAGCGTGCTCCAGACGGGCAACGCGCAACCCGGTCTCGTCGGCCTGTTTAGTACCTATCGCGCCAGCGAGCCGCAGCTCTATGTGGATGTGGATCGCGCCAAGGCCAAAGCGCAAGGGATCGCGCTCAGCGACCTGTTCGATACCCTGCAAGTCTACTTAGGGTCGGCGTATATCAACGACTTCACGCGCTTTGGCCGCAACTGGCAGGTCTACGCGCAAGCGGATGCCCCGTTCCGCATGCGAACCGAGGACATTGGCCAGCTCAAGGTGCGCAATGCCGCCGGACAGATGGTGCCGCTCGGCACGCTCACGCACATCGAGTCGATGGGTGGGCCGTCGGTGGTCAGCCACTACAACATGTTTCCCTCGGCGGCGATCAACGGCAGTCTGCTGCCAGGCACCAGTTCCGGGCAAGCGATCACCATGATGGAGCACGTGGCGTGGCGAGAGCTGCCCTCGTCAATGGGATTTGAGTGGACCGAGCTGACCTTGGAGGAAATCACGGCGGGCAACACCGCGGTGTTCGTGTTCGCCCTGGGCACACTGTTTGTCTTTCTCGTCTTGGCGGCGTTGTACGAGAGCTGGTCGTTGCCGCTCGCCATCATCCTGATCGTGCCAATGTGTCTGTTCGCGGCGATAACGGGCGTGTGGATCGTCGGTTCGGATAACAACATCTTCACCCAGATCGGGTTGGTCGTGTTGATTGGTCTCGCGGCCAAGAACGCCATTCTCATCGTGGAGTTCGCCAAGCAACGCGAAGAGGAAGGGCAAGAGCGACGCGCGGCGATTATCGAGGCGTGTCGTCTGCGATTGCGGCCGATTCTGATGACCTCGTTCGCGTTTATCTTCGGTGTGCTACCACTGCTGATCTCGGAAGGAGCGGGCGCGGAAATGCGGTTCGCCCTGGGCATCACGGTTTTTAGCGGCATGCTGGGGGTGACATTGTTCGGCATTTTCTTCACGCCGGTCTTTTACTGGGTGATTCGGCGGCTCACTAATAAGACTTGAGACTGGGGAGTCGGAATTCGTAATCCGTAATTCGTAATCCGTAATTTGGAACCCGAAACTCGAAACTTTGGACATTAGGTGATTTCTCGAAATGAATATCCCGTTTCTGGGTAGCCTGGATGAAGCGGAGCGGAATCCAGGTTCCGCGCGGGACACCCCGGATTCCGCTCCGCTCCATCCGGGCTACATGGGATAGTCTTTTCCGGAAATCGCCTTAGACCTTGGACTTTGGACCTTAGACTTTGGACCTTGGACCCGTAAACATCCATGTACACAACTGCCGTATATTTCCTCCTGAGTGTCAGTCTCCTGTCCCTCTCCGCCTGCACTCCGATTGGGCCGGACTACCACCCGCCGTCCGCGCCGGTGGCGGAACAGTGGCACACCACGACCACCAGCACGGAGGTGCAACCGGCACCGGTGGAAAGCAAGGCGTGGTGGACCACCTTCAACGATCCCACCCTCACCACACTGATTGAAACCGCCTATCGACAGAACCCCTCGCTCCAAGCGGCGGGGGCGCGGGTGCTAGAAGCACGGGCGCGACGCGGGATCGCCATTGGCCAATTGTTTCCCCAACAGCAAGACGCCTTCGGGAGCTATACCCGGACCGACGTCAGCACCGCGACCGCGAACCAGGGTGGGTTTCCTGGCTTCACTCCGAGTTTTGACAATTGGCGGCTTGGGCTCGACGCGGTCTGGGAACTGGATATTTGGGGGAAGTTTCGCCGCGGTATCGAAGGCGCGGACGCCGCGCTCCTCGCCTCGGTGGCCTCGTATGATGATGTGCTTGTCAGTTTGGTCGCCGAGGTGGCGACGAACTATCTCGCCCTGCGCATTCTTGAAGAACGGCTCGAAGTCGCGCAAGCGAATGTCGGCGTCCAGCAGCAGAGCTTCGCGATCGCTGACGCGAAATTTCAAGGTGGCGCGGTCACCGAACTGGACGCCGCGCAAGCCGCCGCGCTCCTGCGCGATACGCAGGCCCAGGTCGCCGCGCTCGAAACCACCATGCAACAGACGCGACACACGTTGAGCATTCTCCTCGGCCTGCCACCGCAAAATCTTCAGGGGCTGCTGAGTGGCGCGAAAAAAATTCCGGCTCCGCCAATAACGATTGCCGTGGGGATTCCGGCGGATCTGTTGCGGCGGCGACCCGACTTGCGACGCGCTGAACGACTACTCGCGGCGCAGAGCGCGGAAATCGGCATCGCGCAAGCCGACTTGTTCCCGCAGTTTACCTTGTCCGGGACGCTGAGTGTCACCGCCGAAGAGTTTACGGATATGTTCACCAGCGCCGGGCTCGATCATTTTATTGGCCCCGGTTTCCGCTGGGCGATTCTGAATTACGGGCGCATTCAGAACAATGTCCGCGTGCAGGACGCACGGTTCCAAGCGCTGGTCGGGGAGTATGAGACGACCGTGTTACGCGCCCAGCGAGAAGTCGAGGATGCCATTGCCGGGTACCTGGGGACCCAGCGACAAGTGACGCTACTCACCAACAGTGTCGCCTCCGCCGCCCGCGCGGTGGAACTCGCGGACTTCCAGTACCGCGAAGGCGCGACCGACTACACCCGGGTCCTGACGACCCAGCAGTTTCTCGTAAATGCGCAAGATCGTTTAGTCGCGACCAGAGGCGCGGTCGCGCTCAATTTGGTGGCGCTGTACCGCGCGCTGGGCGGAGGCTGGGAGTTACGTGAAGGGAATGATTTCATCTCCGACGCGACCAAAACGCGGATGCGAGAACGGACGAACTGGGGCGACTTGTTGCGCCCGGAGGATTGAACCCAATCCGCTCTACTTTCCTGGCAAAACCCGTGGTACAAAAACTTTATGAACGCCACCGTGCTTGATCGTTTTTTACAGCCGCTCGCGGCTTGTCTCACGCCGGAGGTCGCACACCGCATCGCGAACCTCCAACTTGATGCCCAGTCACAAACGCGCCTTGATGAACTCGCGGCGAAAGCCAACGCAGGGCAGCTCTCCGACGACGAGCGACAGGAGTACGAAGAATTCGTCGAAGGCATTGATCTGATGGGAATTCTCAAGGCCCGCGCATCTTCGGCCTCACGCCGAAAGGTCGGGTGACTGTTCAACTCTTGAAAATGAACGCGACACGGCGGGTGCAATTACGAGCCGAACTGCGAGCAGGAAGCAGCTTGTTGAATTCGTAGACCGAAGGCTGGACCACTTATACCGCCGCACTCGCTTGCACACCAATGACCAGCTCTTGCCCGATTGCCGCTAAGGCTTCTTCGATGCGCTGTATCTCAGAAGGCTGTTTCGGATCAAGTAAGTGCCGTACCCCCTTTACGTCACAGCCAAGGCGACGGGCCAAGTTAGATTTGTCGACCCCAGTCTCTTTCATCGCTAGGTAGAGAGCTGCCTTGGCTGCTATCTGGGCGGGAAGTGCGACAGCATACTGGCCTTTCTGTTTACGCGCGGCCTTGGGGATATTCTCAGTGCGTGCGATGCGACCAGCCACGGCTTCTGCCAGACAGTCTGCTGCCTCGGCCAACGCCTCTTCTAAGGTCTCACCGTCTGTCCCGGCCTCTGGGAAATCTGGGAAAGTGACCAGAAAATAGCCGGCCTCATCACGCTCCACATCTGCCGGATAGATGAACTGTCGCAACACAAGATACCTCACTTACCTGATATCGGCTTTGTCTAACCCGAGGTCTGATAACATCTTCTGAAGCAAGCCTGGGCCGATTTCCTTCTTGCGATCCTTCACAATAGTAAAGTGCATGCCAAAATACAAAGTGGCGTGAGAACTTTTCCCGCGCTCTGTAACGAGCCGGACAGAAATCTCTCGTTCTCGCCCCAAGCGCTGAATCTTCTGAACAAACTCGCTTCCCTATCACCGTGCTTGGGATAGCAGAGATACGGAGGAACAGCCAGAGATGAGACTCTGGCTACAACTCCTGATTTCTTGGCTCACGCCTAATGGATTCAGCGAACGATCCGATCAGCTCAATACAACACCTCCGGCGCAATCGTGAGCCCCAGAGCTTTCGCGACTTTCAGATTGATGACGAACTCGACCTTCGGGTTCACCTCCACCGGAATCTCCGCCGGCTTCGCCCCTTTGAGGATTTTATCTACCAAGCGTGCCGCCTGCCGGCCGGTTTCATGCATGTCCGCACCATAGCTAGCGAGTGCGCCGCGCTCCACCCAGAATGATGCATCGACCATTGTCGGGATCGCCTGTTGGGAGGCAGCCTCCAGGACAAAGCCGGGAATGTTCGAAGAGCCCTGGCGCGGCGCCAGGATGCCATCCACCTCGCCCTTCGAAATCCGGGTGAGGGTTGCCTGTGCTTCCGCCGCAGTCCGCACGGCCTGTTCTACCAGCACAATGCCAAGGCCGTGCGCGGCGTCGCGGTACAATTTCGCCCCCGCCACGGCGTCAGCATCGGCCGCATCGTAGAGGGACAAAACCCGCTTCAGGCCCGGGACGATCTCGCGGAAGACTTCCAGACGTTTTGGACCCAGTTCGAGGTGCAGATCGGCCACCCCCGTGATGTTGCCACCGGGCCGGGCGAAGCTCTGGATCAGGCCCAGCCCTATGGGGTCGACCACATCAGCGAAGACGATCGGAAGGAATGCAGCTTGTCAACAAAGAAAGCTTTTTATTCGCGACTTATTGATCGCAAACCTGCGCTATGTGTATACCTCCGCTTTCTTCCTTGACAATAAGTTCTCTTTACGAGAACTTACACTTCATGCGAGTCATCAGTCGTCGCGCTATTCACACGTTCGCCGCCAAGCACCCTGACTGAAAAAGGCAGTTCCCGTGAAGATTCAGACTGAACAGGAATATGAGCGGCTTGTAGAACAAGTGCGCCTCCTGATGGAGAGAGACGAGGACTCCCTTTCCCTGGAAGAGGTCCGCTTGCTTGATTTGCTGGGAATGCTGGTCGAACAGTATGAGAGCGAACACGACTCAATTGACGAGGGGGCCCCGCTTGAAACCCTGAAATTCCTGATGGAGGAGCATGGACTGCAGCACAAAGACATGTGCGCGTTGTTGAACTCGAAAGGCATTGCGTCCGAGGTGCTCAATGGCAAACGCGCTATTAGCAAGGCCCAGGCAAAAAAGCTGGCGGAACGCTTTGGAGTGACTGCGGACCTCTTCCTATCAGTAAGTTCGCCGAGTCGTATCCCCCTTCAAGTCCGATAACCTGAATTTTTCTTTCGCCCCCCCTGCTCGCCGCTCGGATGTAGGCTGGTAATGAGGGGTGGCATCTACCATTCTTCTTTCCCGACGGGAGAGCCCCACTCGACTTCCTCGACACGATAGTGCTTGGGCATTCTTGACACCAAAATGATTTTCCGGCCTCGAACGGAAACACGCACCTCATCCCCGACACTGACGCGAGCTTCTTCCAGAATGGCCTTTGGAAACCGAAGGCCCTGGCTGTTGCCCCATTTCCGCACTTTAGCCAACATCTGTACTCTCCCTCTGAGATCGCATTGTATCTCTCTCCACCCTGCATACCCCGCGGGGGCCGAGGACAATCGTTTTTCAATCTCTCGCTTGCTGGGACCCTCACGTTCTGGGAACACGCTCCACCAAATTGCGCGCGAACCCCGCGAGGATCGTATCCGCCTGTTTACGAATCACCGGCTGGCCGAACTCGCCCAGTTTGCCGAACAGCCGGGCCTGGGTCTGCACGACTAGCTCGGTCACCTCCGGCTCACTCTCCAGCAGAAGCAGCCGGGTGTTGATATGGACACCACCACCCACGCGCCGGTCATTGGCTTCACTACGCGCGACGACCAGCCACTGCTCTTGATCGCGGGTCTCAATGGTCATCGTGCCTTGGAGCGTCATCCGAATGGGGCCAAATTTGACACGCATCAGTCCCTCGTAGGTATCGTCACCACTATGGGTGATACTCTCCACCCCAGGCACGCAGGTGGCCATCCGGGGGACATCCAAGAGAAAGTTCCATAGCCTGACGCGCGGAACGGGGATCGTACAACGATGCTCGAATTCCATGATGAGGATTATTACCACCGTGCCCGCGCCGCCGCTTGCGCCACCGCGCGCTGGACAAAGACCGCGGCCATCGCTCGTTTATACGCAACGGACCCGCGAAAATCCGCGGTCGGGTCCACGGCGTCAGTCACCAACGCCGCGGCGTCACGCACCACGGTCGCGGTCGGCAGCTCGCCACGCAGGGCATTTTCCACCGCCGTCGCATGTATGGGTGTCGCCGCTACGGCACCCAAAGCAACTCGCGCATCCGTGATACGGCCACCATCCAACGTCACCCGCGCCGCCACCGCGACCGTGGCATAGTCATCGTGGGTCTGTGGCAGAAATTTCAGAAACGCCGCGCCACTACCTTCTGGTTGCGGCGGAATGATGACGGCGGTGAGGAGTTCGTCTGGCTCCATGACCGTCTCGTAGTATCCCGTGAAAAAATCACTGACGGCGACCTCGCGGTCCCCCCTCTGAGAGCGGAGGCAGACCCGTGCGTCCAGCGCCAGCAGGGTCGGCAGTGGATCTTGATTCGGATCCGCATGGGCAATGGCCCCGCCTACCGTCGCCACGCAACGAATGCGGATGTTGGCGACCTGCCGGAAGGTGTCCGCGAGAATGGGGACTTTCTCGCGCACGAGGCTGAAGGTTTCCATGTCGCGATGCGTGCAGAAGGCGTCAATCCGCAGGACGCCACTACTGTAGTGCACCCCGCAACGCCGAGAAATTTGCCGTAGCCCGATCAGATACGGGGGGTGCACGAGTCGCTGTTTCATCAGATTGACCAAGCCCGTGCCACCGGCAATGAGTTTCGCCTCCTCCCCATGCCGGGCGAGCAGATCAAGGGCCTCATCAATGTTTCGTGGTTCAAGATAGGTAAACGAGATCATGCTGCGTCCTTCGCCATCGTCGTGGCGGCCGCTTGAATCGCTTCAATGATCTTGTAGTAGCCGGTGCAGCGGCACAGGTTGCCCATCATCCAGTGCTGAATCTCTTCCTTTGACGGAAGGGGGGTGGCCTCGAGCAGCGCTTTGGCTGCCATGATCTGGCCGGGGGTGCAAATCCCGCACTGAAAGCCGCCGGACTCGATAAAGGCACGTTGCAGGGGATGGAGACGGTCCCCCTCCGCCAACCCTTCGATGGTGACCACACTCGTCCCATCCGTCATCACCGCGAACATGAGGCACGAACTCACGGGCAGCCCACCGACCAACACGGTACACGCGCCACACACACCGACCCCGCACCCTTCCTTCGTGCCCGTCAGGCGCAAATCCTCCCGTAAGAAATCAATGAGCAGCCGGTTGTCGGGAATCGTGCGGTGCACAGGCTTCTCGTTGACATGCACTCGGATCGTTTTCATCGCGCGCGCTCCTTTGTCCATAGTCCGGCGTGGACCTTTTCCGCCGTCACCGGCAACTCCGTCAGTCGCACCCCCACGGCATCAAAGACCGCGTTGGCGATAGCGGCGGGAACGGCCACGTTGCTGAGTTCACCGACCGCCTTGCCCGCATACGGGGCCGGACCCCCCGGCGTCTCGACCAACACGGTGATGAGCTCCGGGATGTCCATCGCGGTGGGGAGTTTGTAATCCCCCAAGTGCAGCGTGGTGACCGCGCCGTCCCGCACCAGCAAATGCTCGGTGAGCGCTTGACCAATCCCTTGCATGACCCCACCTTCAATCTGCCCCTGATGCGTGAGCGGGTTGATGACCGTGCCGACATCAAGCGCGGTGACGAACTTTCGTAGCCGCACCTGTCCCGTCTCTGGATCGACCTCCACCTCGGCTACCTGCGCGCAGAAGGACGTTACCTCCACTGGCTTGCCTGGCGCGTAACCGCCGGTGCGCGTCAATGGAACCGTGCCCTGAGCGGCGGCCCAACTGGTGAGCGCCGTCAACGCGAGGCTTCTCCCATCCGCAGTCACGAAATGATTAGCTTGCGCTTGGATGTCCTCTGGTGCACAGCCGAGCTGTTGCGCGGCAAGCGTGACAAGCGCCTCCTTGAGTGCACGCGCGGCGGCCTGCGTGGCCAGACCCGCCGTGTGGGTGAACCGGCTGCCACCGGGGCCAATCTCAAAAGCGGCGGTGTCGGTATCCCCCTGGACCACGGTCACCGCTGTCAGTGGCACGTGCAATTCCTCGGCGACGATTTGTTGCAACACCGTGTAGGACCCAGTGCCGGTGTCCGCCGCGCCGGTGAGGAGTGTCACGGTGGCATTGGCATCAATGGTGAGTGTCGCGTTCGAGGGGCCAAATGCACCCGGCTCGCGATCATACAGACCAATGCCACGGCCAACATACGCGGGCTTCGCGGTACCCCACCCAGCAGCCCGCGCCGCCGCCTCTAGTGTCTCTTTGCAGCGCACATGTTGCCAATGCTCACCCAGCGGGGCGGCATCACCTTCAGTAAGGACATTGCGCAAGCGCAACTCCAGCGGGTCGAGCCCTAGCTCGTGCGCGATCATGTCGATATGGCTTTCGACCGCGAACACCGTCTGCGGGGCGCCGGGGGCCCGCATGTGGCCCGCCGGGACCGTGTTGGTATACACCCGCAAGCAGGTGATCTCGATATGCGGAATCCGATAGGGGCCACCGGCGTGCACCCCCCCGTGGACGGTATGCAACGGAATAAACGCGCCATACCCGCCACAGTTGAACACAAGTCGCGCCTGACGCGCGGTCAACTGGCCGTCCCGCGTGACCCCACTGCGCATGGTGATGACCGCCGCATGTCGTGGATTGCCGGCCATCAGCTCCTCGGTGTAACTCATCACCATCTTGACCGGACGGCCTGACTGCTGGGCCAGGTGGTAACACACAATGCTATCCATCAGCGAACCCTTGCCGCCGAAGTCGCCACCAATGGACACGGGATTCACGCGCACGCGCCCTTCGGGCACACCGAGCGCCGCCGCGAACTGACTGCGCGCCAGGAACGGCATCTTGTTGGAAAGCCAGACGTTGACCTTGCCACCGGGTTCAATGGCGACCAGACACGCATGCGGTTCGATATAGCCCTGATGGACCGCGGGCACGATGAAGGTGTGCTCGAACACTCGATCCGCCTGAGCGAAACCCGCATTGAGATCACCATGCTGATAGACAACTTGTGAGACCACATTGGGAATGGGCGGAAAAAACTCGGCGATGCCACCGTGCAGGAACGCCTCTGGAATCGCAGGGTGGTGATAGGACTCCGGTCGCGCATGGACTCGTGGCGCGTTGGGGCGCATGGCCTCCACCGGGTCAAACACCGCTGGCAATTCCTCGTACTGTACATCAATACGCGCGAGTGCTTCCTCGGCGATGTCCGGGGACTCCGCGGCGACAGCGACAACCTTCTCGCCAACGAACCGGACTTGGTCACGCGCCAGGATGGGCATGTCGAGCAAGAAGCGACCAAGGCGCGTATCGGGAAGATCAGCACCAGTGAGGATGGCGTGTACCCCTGGCAATTGGCGGGCCTGCGTCACATCAATCGAGAGAATGCGAGCATGCGGGAATGGGCTCCGCAGACATTTCCCCCAGAGCATTCTGGGGAGTGATACATCCGCGGCGTATTGGGCCTGGCCCGTGACTTTCGCCGGTCCTTCCACATGTCCTATCGGCTGACCGATTTTAGTGAGATTCGTCATACTCATGCTGAGGACCTGTGATTCTCAATGGGGGAGAGGAAGAGGAGCGAGTCCCGCCGCTTGCCGTGGAGCATTCAAGCGAACCGACTCTACCGACAACCGCGCGTCGTTGTCAATGGGAAAGAGTGTGTGGGGGGAGATTTTTCTCGTTCTTGGCAATGTTCTTGGATTGTCCGCATGCTCGACTGCTCCGGTCCGTCATGCCCGCGCCGGTGGGCAGCGCAATCGGACCACATCACTGTGGGGCGCAGGAAGGACATCTGGTTATTTTCGATCGGACAGTGGACAAGTCCTGGGACGAGAAACTCTGGCACCGGACGGAGGCGGTGCGGGGCACGACGATCCACGTCTGGGGCATGGAGCATTCGGCACGAACTGGCCGGTGAACAGAGGACCGGTAGTTGCACCACCGGCTACCCCCACTAGCCCCTCTTTCAGGGGTAGGTTTTTACCGAAAGCAAAGCCGGGTCGTCATTCCCGCGTAGGCGGGAATCGTGCGCCCGTGAAGGCGCCATATCAGCAGGGTGAAAGTCCCTGTCGGAGGAGGCCACAGCTCCGTAGCCGAAGGTAACTGCGTCGTCGTGAGGCGGGGTGGAGAGCAACCGGAGGCGAACGGTCGGTCCGTAGGATAACGAACTCGATTCGGCGTAGTGCGGCGGCGAGCCTGCGATTCCAAGGCGAAGCCCGGAAGGAGTCCGAGACGCTGGCGTGGCGGAGAAAGCGATCGCGGAGCGCACAGCGTGGGTGGAGACGGAACGACGGGAAGGTAGGGCGAGAGAAACGGGGAGACCTGCGCGGGGCGTGAGCCGCGCAGGAGTCAGAGTCTCCATAGTACCGCAGCGGGGGGTCCCGCGGGAGGAGCGGAGAGCAAACCCGCTCCCAGGGAAGGGAGACAGGAAGGTGGGTGCGGAAGTGACACAGAGAAGCAGAGCACAAAGCCAAGCGTCGGCAGTGCCCGCAAGGGCTAAACAAGGCGCAGCGACTGACGGCCAGGACTGGGCGTGGGTCGCAGCTTCGGTGTGGAACGAGCGCATGTTGGCGGCGCTGGTGAACGGCGTCACAGGAGGCAAATGGTATAGCCTGATTGACAAGGTGTATCGGAAAGAGACGCTGGAGGCGGCCTGGCAAAAGGTGGCCGCCAACGCGGGAGCAGCCGGAGTGGACGGCCAGAGCGTCGCGCAGTTCGCGGCCCAGGCGCCCCGCGATCTGCAGGAACTCGAAGACGCATTGAAGGCGGGCCGGTATCAGCCCCAGGCCGTGCGGCGAGTGGAGATTCCGAAGGGGGCAGGCAAGCTGCGGCCTTTGGGGATTCCAGCGGTCAAAGACCGCATTGTCCAAACGGCGCTCAAGCTGGTGATCGAGCCGATCTTTGAGTGGGAATTCGAGGACCTGAGTTACGGGTTTCGTCCGGGGCGAGGCTGCAAGGACGCGCTGCGCGCCGTGGATGGGTGGCTCAAAGCAGGCTACACCCACGTGGTGGATGCCGACTTGAGGAGCTACTTTGACACGATTCCCCACGAGCCATTACTGGCGCGGGTGGGGGAGCGCGTCAGCGATGGGCGGGTGCTGGAGCTGATCGAGGCGTTTCTGGCGCAGGACATTGTCCAGGGACTGGAGCGGTGGACGCCGGTAGGGGGGACGCCGCAAGGCGCCGTGATCAGTCCCTTGTTGGCCAACATCTATCTGCACCCCTTGGACGGTCAGATGCGGGAGCGCGGGTATCAGATGGTCCGCTATGCCGATGACTTCGTGGTGCTCTGCCGCAGCGCCGCACACGCACAAGCGGCCCTGGCTGAGGTCCATGCCTGGGTAGCAGCGAACGGCCTCAGCCTGCATCCTGACAAGACCCACGTCGGGGACTGTCGCGAGCCAGGCCAGGGCTTTGAGTTCCTGGGGTATCGGTTCGAGGCGGGGCGGCGGTGGGTGCGGGGCAAGAGTGTGAAAGCCCTGCGGGATCGTATACGCGCCAAAACGCGACGCACGCGGGGAGAGAGTCTGAGCCGTATTATTGCGGACCTCAACCCGCTGCTGAGAGGGTGGTTTGCGTACTTCCAGCATGCGCATCCGTGGACCTTTAGTGGCATGGACGGCTTTCTGCGCCGCCGGTTGCGGGCGCTCCTGCGCAAGCAGGAGAAACGTCCGGGTCGGGGGCGGTCACTGGCCGATCATCTCAGGTGGCCTAAAACCTTCTTTGCGGACATGGGACTTTTCACGATGAGCGAAGCCCATGCTTTGGCACGCCAATCCCGATGAGGAAACCACCGACTGGAGAGCCGTGTGCGGGAGAACCGCACGCACGGTTCGGAGGGCGGGGACGGCGAAAGCCGTTCCCGACCCCTATCAGGCACTTCAAGCAGAAGCCGGTGGTGAAGCCGCCTGGATGCCCGCCTGCGCGGGCAAGACGGACTAGGCACCAAACGTGCGAAAAAGCCGCGCTCATTGCGGGCAACGAGAAAAACCCACCCCTAAAAGGAGTGAGAGTCCGGGTTTCTCAATGCGCTTTGTGCTGCCTGCGTCCTGTGCCGGCGGACTTGGTGCGGCCGGACAGGGCGTCTCTCCCAGACTGGGAATGCCTATTCGCCCGCGAACCGTTCAAATTTCTCGAGCGTGATGCGGTACGTGTCGCGGTTCTTGTTGTACGCCGTGCAGTAGCGTGTCGGATAATCTCCCGCTTCAGCAAAGACGAGCGGCATCTTCAGGTCGTAGCAGATCTTGCCCTGGAGACCTTGGAGGTACGCCAACGTGATCATCGGTTCGAAGAACGATATCGCGCCGTCCCACGTGCCATAAATCCAGGTTTGCGTGAAGGTGCCGCCGTTCAGCTCAGCGGTGGATCTATCAAGCAGATGGTTGCCCATCCCTGGCTCCACGGCGCCGGGCGAGAAAAAGTTCGGTGGCATCTGAGCCGCGGGGAGTGGTGTCAGCGCCCGAGCCAAAATGTCGCACGTGAGCGGCACTGGAGGGACTCCGGGGGTGGGGACGCACATCTCCGATGCCGTCGCGGGTGCGGCGATGGTCTGACGTTCCGCGTTACTGATGATGTAGAAATGAAAATCAAAGTGCGGGGGGTTGTAGACGCCGGGAGGCGGGTGACCTTCGTTGTTCCAGTTGACCACGATATGGTCGAATGGTGTCGCCGCGGTCGATGGCGGAAGCGTCACGAGGTGTTCGTATCCACAGCAATGCCAGGCGATCGTCCCATCGGGATTGGGAATATCCCAGGTCCCATCGCTGGGCTCGCCGCTGGGTAGCCCAGTGAGAGCCGCCCCACCAAACTCAACGCCAATTGTCTTAGGCCTGCCGTTGCCTTTGAGTTTCACAAACGACCGCAGGGAGCCGTTGCCCAGAGCAGTTGGCGGCCCATACTCCACGCTACTTCCCGCGACAACCGGAATCGCGGTGAGCAGCAGGGTCATCAGGGCGGCGATCTGGCTCCATACGGCGAGTTTGGGCCATCGAATAAACATAATATGTCTCCTGTCGCGGTCCGTGAGGACCACCCGTGTAAGATGGGGACGGACGGTAGCAATAGGAAGAGAACGAGTCAAGGTGTGACGAGTCAAGGTGTGACAAGCAACGCCTTCGCGTCCTGTACATCTCGGGTGTCAAAGCCTTCGGTAAACCAATGGTAGACGTCGGATAACATGTGGTGTGCTTCTCCGAGTCGAGTACGAGAGATGGCGTGCCTGTCCGGTGGCGCGAGCGCCGCTTGGTGCTGCCGTAGCCGCACGAGGCTCATCACCGCGCGTAACTCCAGCGCCTTGGCCTTCGGTGTAACTCATCACCATCTTGACTGGACGGCCTGACCGCTGGGCGAGGTAGTAACACACGATGCTATCCATGCATCGTTGTCAATTGTCAATGGTAACGAGTGCGTGGGTGGAGGAAGGTGGAAGACGACCAAATCTTTCTCGTGGATAGTAGCTACTCTGCAAAACGTCGAATGCGCAAAGTTTCCATGAGAGGATACGGACCGGTTGTGGAGTAAAGTCCAGAGTCGTGTCCATTTCGCAACCAAGGAAGGAACGTGACGTGACGGCAGCACTGGAGAGGGAGAGGTCTTCCCCGTTGGGAACTTGTTGCACACAACGACCGCGGTGGACGTGGGGTTGCTGGCTGTTATGCAGTTTCACGTTTGTCGTGGTGCTCAGCGGCACCGGGTATGGAGAACTGCCATCTCCCACGAAGATAGCTCCGTCGGAAAGAAGGACCCAAGAGCCGCTGACGCCGATTCCCGCTGTGGTCACGGAGGATTCGCGGCACGTGCAGTTAGGAGAGCGGCTGTTTTATGACCCGCGCCTCTCGCAGGACAACCGGCAGTCGTGCGCGACTTGCCATCCCCTCGACCGTGGCGGCATGGACGGCCGGCCGCGCGCCGTGGACCTGTACGGTCAGGCACGGCTGCGGAATACGCCGACGATTTTCAACGTCGGGCTGAACTTTTGGTTCAACTGGGACGGAGCGACCCATACCCTCGCGGCCCATGCGGACAAACTGTTGCGTAACCCCGCGGTGATGAACACCACTTGGCCAGAACTGCAAGAAAAGCTGACACGCGAGGGCACCTACGTCGCAGCCTTTCGCGCGGCCTATCGCGATGGCCTGACGTGGCGCAACGTCATCGCCGCCCTCGTGAGCTTCGAGCGATCCCTCACGACGCCGCACTCCCGTTTCGATGCCTATCTCTCCGGAGATCGGCAGGCGCTGACGGAGGATGAACAACACGGCTATGGCCTCTTTAAGTCCTACGGCTGCGTCGCCTGTCATCAAGGGATGAATATCGGCGGCAACATGTTCGCCAAGTTGGGCGTGTTCCGCGCGCCGGATGGGGCCAGCGAGGAGGCGGTTGATAAGGGGCGCTATATAGCAATTTTCAAGTGTCCACGACCTCATATCCGCAGTGCGCGAACCAGCCGCGAATGTCGCTCACAGTGACTGTGGCAAAGGCATCCACCAACGCTTGCAGTAAGTCGTCGGGCGTGCGGGGTTTGAGCGCCCGGAGGCGCGTTT
>CAMBFS010000061.1 GCA_945865755.1 Klebsiella pneumoniae | reverse complement strand
CCTCGCGCCGCCGTGGCGGCTGGGATTTGAGTGTGGTCAGCGCGATCGTCGCCTTGCTGCGCATCGATAAAAGCTTGTTTGCTCATCTCTCGCCAGCGATTTCCCTTGATTTGGAGGCCAGTTTAGCAAATGTGTCCTGACTTCAGCCTCCAGACCTAAGTCTACGCAGATGAACGTCAAAAACTCCTCAAACGAGGGTGTCGAATAGCAGAGATACACAAACTCATTGGGAGGTGCCAAACTGGAGATGAGTCGTCGCAGTAATGTGGTCTTTCCCGTTCCCACTTCACCAGTCAGCGCAATGAATCCCTTTCGTTCCTGAATCCCATACAGGAGGCTCGCATACGCTTCCTCGTACGCCGAATTGGCATAACAGAATCGCGGATCGGGCGTGATATTAAATGGCTTCTCGCGAAAGCCAAAAAACTCATTATACATGCGGCATCATTCCACTGGGCGATGATTTTCTACTTTATCACGCAGCTTCAACCGCCGTGCAATCAACCTTCACAGCGATACTACGCTGGAGGAGATTCACGGAAAGAATGAGCAGGCCTTTCTCCGTGTTCGTTTGCAGTAAAATTCCTTCCGTCCCCGTTAGCGGCCCATGAATAATCCGCACCTTTTGCCCTTCGCGCAGGTAGGGGTGCGGAAGCACTGGCACTTGGCTCTGGACGACAGACTGAATCGCATCAATTTCAGGATCAGGAACTACGGCGAGCTTGTCCCAGCCTTCCCTCACAATGTTGACGAGTCCCCTTGCCTTGCGCACCTCAATGTAGCTGCACTTCCCCATCGTATGGTGCAGGAAAAGGTATCCAGGGAATAAGGGGGTGCGGGCAATCCGCTTGATCCCTGCTCGCCTCGACCACATTTCCACCTTTGGCAGGAACAAGCGGAATCCCTTGGCAGCCAGTTGATCGTGGACAAGTTGTTCACAATTGCTGCGGGTATTGAGGACGTGCCATCGCGGGAACGAATTGCCAACTTCGGATACTGGATCGGCTGGAGAAACTGTGTAATCAATTGCGGTATTGGTAAGCATAAGATGGGCTCCGCCCCCTTTAGTTCAGCTCTTGAGAGCCATGAACTAATCTCCAACTGTATTTTTCGATACTCACGTGGCCGCTCCGGGATGAAGCACCTTAAAAATGTGTGGTCAACGTAAAGGTGAGGCTGTCGTCTTGTGCCTCCTTTAACCTCATCGGCTGCCAAGAGATTTTCTTTACAATCCTTTTCTAGCTGTCACTGATTGTTGTCAAATAATGGCACTCTCTCATAATCTATTCACGCAATCGCCTTCGCTTACCAGTGGATAGAGATACAATTCGTTTTATCTATTTTTTATTTCGTCACTGCATCTACAGGATAGGCATTAGACGTACCACATAATTGTCACACTTCGTTAGATATTTTTTAGGTTGAGTACGCGGAATTAAATCGCACATATCCGACAGACAGATCTGAAGTGACGACATGAGCTTCAGCCCGACCAAGATGAAGATCAACCGTAATCGAGAACTCTGACTGGCGCATCACTACAGCGGCTTTTCGCTCGTTCTCCACCCCAGTGCTCATGCCATTCTTACCAATGGAAACTTCTCCGACTGCAATATCCAACTTGTCTTGATTCACCACTGCGCCAGCATAACCGACCGCGCAAGCAATGCGACCCCAGTTTGGATCGCCGCCGTAAAAAGCCGTCTTCACCAGCGGTGAATAGGCGACTGTCCGAGCAACTTTTTGCGCATCAGCCGGCGTTTTTGCTCCCCGCACAATAATATCGACGACCCGCGTCGCCCCTTCCCCATCTTTCACCACTAACCGCGCCAAGTCCCGCAGAATCTCCCCAATGGCCGTCTTGAGCGTGGCGAAGTCCTTGCCCGCGGCGCTCTGAATTGTCCGGTTGCCCGCGATTCCATTAGCCAAGATCAATAACGTGTCATTGGTACTAGTATCGCCATCGACAGAAATCGCGTTAAAGGTGTCGGGCAAACAGTCGTCGAGAATTCGTTGCAGCACCGACCGTTCAACGCTCGCATCGGTCATCACGTAACAGAGCATCGTCGCCATATTGGGGTTAATCATCCCCGCCCCTTTTGCCATCCCCGCCACTGTCACCGCGCGCCCGCCAAGCACCACCTGTCGAACCGCGGCTTTCGGAAAAGCATCCGTCGTCATAATGCCGGCGAGCGCCCGCCAAAACCCCCTCGGCGAAAGCGTTTCACAGGCAGCTCGGATCCCACCACTCATCTTCTCCCACGGCGGGAGCACGCCAATTTTTCCAGTCGAGGAAGGGAAGACCAAGGATTCCGGCATGCTTAGCGTGTCGCCAACCAGGGCACAGGTATCACGTGCTAACCGCAGTCCCGGTTGTGCCGTCGAGGCGTTGGCATTCCCGCTATTCACTACGATGGCTTGGAGGCGACCGGATTTCATTTTTTGCTGTCCGATCAGGACAGGCGCAGCTTTCACTTGGTTCGTCGTGAATGCCGCGACCGCCGTCGCGGGCATATCGGACACAATCAGCGCCACATCCTTTTTTCCGCTCGCCTTAATCCCACACGCGACGCCAGCAAAGCGAAATCCTGGAACGATAATCGACTGTTTCTCCACCGTGACTTTCATTACTCCACCCCACTTCCGGGCAATGGCATCAAGTTAAGGGGGTACCTGTCATTGCGAGGAGTCGAACGACGAAGCAATCTCCAACAAAACAAAGATTGCTTCGCTGCTCGCAATGACAGGGTTGCTTAACTTAATGCCATTGCACTTCCGGGTTACGCGCCATGACACCGTTTGAACTTTTTCCCACTCCCGCACGGACAGGGATCGTTGCGCCCCACTTTGGGCGCCTCATGTTTGATTTGCACGGGTTGGGCGGCTTGTACCGCCACGCCGCCGTGGCTCATCACTTGCCGCTGAAGCGGTAACGGGCGAGGGGCAATACGCTGTGCATCTTCTTGGCGCGCGACCTGGACGGTAAATAACTTTTCGACCACATCCTCTTGCATACGGTCTGAAAGCTCTTCAAACATCGTGAACGCTTCTTTTTGATATTCTTGCAGCGGATTCTTCTGCCCGTAGCCGCGCAGCCCAATCCCCTCCTTGAGGTGATCCATCGACAGCAGGTGGTCCTTCCAGAGGTTATCCATGGACTGGAGGAGAATCATTTTCTCCAAATAGCGCATCACCGGCGGGGTAAACGTCTGCTCTCGTTCCTCGTAGGTGCGCAGGGCGCGCTCGCGTACGAAGTCAGCCAGCGACTCTTGGGAAAAGTTCCCTTTCTCCTCCTCAGCGATATGGAGACGCGCGTTGAAGTGTCGAAAGAGCGTATCTTCAAAGCCTTTCCAATCCCACTCGTCCGACGAAATCTCCGCATTGGCATAGTTGGACGCCGTTTGTTCGGCAATGTCTTCGACCATGTTGAGGACTTCTGGTTTGAGGGTTTCCGCGGCCAGGAATCCCCGCCGTTGCTGATAGATGATTTCGCGTTGCTTATTCATCACATCGTCGTATTCCAACAGATGTTTGCGAATATCAAAGTTATGGGCTTCCACCCGTTTCTGCGCATTTTCTATCGCGCGCGTGACCAGGCCATGCTCAATCGGTTCCCCCTCTTCCATGCCCAGGCGATCCATCACTTTTTGGATGCGCTCCGCGCCGAAGATGCGCAGCAAATCGTCCTCCAGGGAAAGATAGAAACGCGAACTTCCCGGATCTCCTTGTCGTCCTGCCCGTCCGCGCAACTGATTATCAATGCGGCGGGCTTCATGCCGTTCGGTGCCAATGATGTGGAGCCCGCCAGCAGCGACAACCTTTTCCCGTTCTTCCGCGCATATCCGTTGGTATTTCTCCAGCACCTCGCCATATTGGTGTTGATACAGGTCTGGAGCCTTCTCGAACTGCTCCCGCACATCCTCAACGGCTTGGACGTGGACGCGACGTTGTTCTTCATACGCACGTTCAGCCGCGGCGACCGCCTCCGAGTAGGGCTGATAGTGTTCCTCATAGCGTCGTTCGGCTTCTTCATAGTCCTGTTGCGCGTCGGCATAAGCGCGTTGCGCATCTTCATACCGAAACGAGGCGTCACCATTGGCACTCCCCTCAGTCCCAACGAACCGGACAATGGCACGACTATATTCCTCAACCATCCGCTCATACCGTTCACGGCTCGTAGCGACTTGTGCCGTGGACACCGTACTCACGTCAGTTAATAACCCGCTATATTCGTCACGCATGACCTCGTATTCATGCTGCTGCTCTTCACCAAGCGCCGGTCCGATCACTTTGTCATATTCATTGAGGGCATGTTCGTAGGCGGCCTTGGCCTCACAATACTGTTGAAAGAGTTGAGGATCGACACCAGCACCGCCATTCCCCTGTTGGAGGCGCGTGCTCGACTCCTCATACTGAACCCGGGTATGTTGCCACGTGGCATGGAGCAGTGGCCGATACGTTTCCGTCATACGCTTCAGCGCGGCATTGCGCGCCTCTTCGAAAGGCTCCCATTGCTTCTGATGAGTTTGCCGCGCATGCGCCACGGTTTCATTGTATTCAACCCGGAAGTCGTCCAAACTCTCTTCGTAACTTTTCGCGCCTTGCGTCGCCGTGGCTGGGCGCCCCCCTTTGTTCCCAAGCCAGTGCTTTTCGATTTCCGCACGCGCCAAAAAGTCAGGGTTGCCGCCCAACAGAATATCGGTTCCGCGCCCCGCCATGTTGGTCGCGATCGTCACCGCCTCAAACCGTCCAGCTTGGGCGATGATATTGGCTTCGGCTTCATGGTTCACGGCATTGAGGACGCTGTGCTTAATCCCTTTCTTTTTCAGGAGCTTGCCAAGATGTTCGGATTTTTCCACCGAGACGGTCCCCACTAGCACGGGTTGGCCACGACCATGACACTCGGTGATGTCGCTGATGACCGCATCAAATTTTTCGCGTTCCGTTTTATAGACCACATCGGCATGATCGACGCGAGCCATGTTACGATTGGGGGGAATCACCATCACGTCGAGGCTGTAGATTTTCTTGAACTCCACCGATTCCGTATCGGCGGTGCCCGTCATGCCCCCAAGCTTCTTATACATGCGGAAATAGTTCTGAATCGTAATCGTCGCGAGGGTCTGATTCTCCTCGCGAATCCGCACGTTTTCTTTCGCTTCGACGGCTTGATGCAACCCATCCGACCAGCGCCGCCCAGGCATCAGCCGGCCTGTGAACTCGTCCACGATGAGGACTTCCCCCTCCTTGACGACATAATCGACATCGCGTCGATACAAGGCATACGCCCGGAGCGCCTGCGTGACATGATGCAGCGTCCCGATTTCCGCTGGATCATACAGGTTGCGGATGTTGAGCATCCGTTCGATTTTCGCGATCCCTTGTTCGGTGAGCGTCGCGGACCGGAGTTTCTCATCAATCGCGAAGTCCGCGTCTTTTTGTAACCGTGGGATAACTCGGTTAATGGTGTAATACTTCTCGGTGGACTCCTCCGCTGGCCCGGAAATAATCAGCGGCGTGCGCGCCTCATCAACGAGGATATTGTCAACTTCATCAACAATGGCGAATTGCAGTTCGCGCTGGGCATAGTCGTCCAGACTGAACTTCATGTTGTCGCGCAAGTAATCGAAGCCAAATTCATTGTTCGTGCCATACGTGATATCGGCGCGGTAGGCGTCGCGGCGTTCAATCGGGCGGAGATTGAGATACCGGTAATCCTTGACCAGATAGGTGGGATCAAACAGAAAACTGGTGTCATGCACGATCGAAGAGACGGACAATCCAAGGGTGTGATAAATGGGCCCCATCCATTGGACGTCGCGCCGGGCGAGGTAGTCGTTGACCGTCACCAGATGCGCCCCACGCCCGAGCAAGGCATTCAGATATAACGGCAACGTCGCCACCAGGGTTTTTCCCTCACCAGTTTTCATTTCCGCTATTTTGCCCTGATGCAGAACAAGGCCGCCCAAGAGCTGCACATCGAAATGACGCATGCCGGTCACCCGCCGCGACGCCTCTCGCACCGCGGCGAACGCGTGAGGTAAGATCTCGTTGAGAACATCCTCCTCCGTTGCGCGCAACTCTTTCTCGAGCTTCTCGCTCTCTTCTTTCAGCACCCGCCGGTCGTCATCCTCTTCACTGCGAGTCATGCGCGCGAGCGTGTCATCAAGTTGCGCGCGCGTCGCCTGCGTGGCCGTACGCAAGCGACTTTTGAACTCCTCGGTTTTTTCCTGGAGTTCTTCCAGGCGTAATGCCGTAAATTGCGGCTCCAAGCCATTGATCTCGTCAATGATCGGACGGACCTTTTTCAGCTCCCGGTCATTTTTGCTGCCAATGAGTTTCCGCAGCCACGTAGTTAACATCGTCATTCACCTAGTTCTGACAATCGTCACGAATTGTCGTCTAAAATTGGAGTTCTATCTGTATATCGGAAAAACCCGGAAGAGTTTAACCGCTCCCCGGTCAGTGCGGCCCGTGTTTGCCATTCCCGGTTGGCGCGGGGGACAACTCAATGCGCACGGCCGACTCAATCTGCTCACCCAAAAAACGGGCGCCAACCTTGATGAAGCGATCGGGAATGTCGGTCACAAAAAAGCTCGCGCCGCCGTCTCCTTTGCGTCGCAACAGTTTCGCCTCCGTCAACGTCGCGCGCACCACCTTCGCGGTTTCCTCGGCGGAATCAATCAAGCACACGGTTGGACCCAGGATGTCCGCGAGACACTGCTTGAGGAGTGGGTAGTGGGTGCAACCAAGGATCAAGGTATCAATCCCGCTGTGCTTCAGACTGCTCAAATACACGAGCGCCGCTTCTCGGGCCACGTTGTTCTCGATCCACCCCTCTTCCACCAACGGCACGAATAACGGACAGGCGCGGGTCAGGACTTCAACGCCTGCGTCCCGCGCATGGAGCGCGTGGGGATAGGCGCGACTCGCAATGGTCGCCTCGGTCCCAATCACGCCAATCCGCCGCTTCTTACTCTGTTTCAAGGCCGCTTGCACTCCTGGTTCGATCACGCCCACCACGGGGATCGCATAACGCTCGCGTAACATCTCCAGGGCGACCGCCGACACGGTATTGCATGCGACCACCAACATCTTGAGGTCACGATTCATCAGAAAGTCGGCATTTTCACAAGCATATTGGCGAACCACATCAGGCGACTTGGTCCCGTACGGAGTCCGGGCCGTATCGCCCAGATAAACAAGGCGTTCATGCGGCAACAACCGCGCCACCTGTTGCAGGACGGTCAACCCACCAATTCCCGAATCGAAAATGCCAATGGCCGCGTCTTTTCCCACCCCTGGTCCCCCGCGAAATTCTCGGTATCTTAATCCCCTTCGTCACAACGGGGCAAGGCCGCACACACGAGCGCGGTTGCGGAGTGCATCTTTTTTTTTCATAATGAGGCACTTTGTGAGGTGGGACTGTTAGGTGGAGGTGCTTTTATGAAGTTATTTTCTCTCGTTATCGTTCTTTTTTTATTGCTCACGAGTTGCGCTTCTCAACCTCCGCCCCGTCCACTTGAGAGTACGCCGGTCACCACGCCACCGCAAAGAGTCGACGCCGAGTCCGTCTTACCCTGGGCGAGCGAAGAACCCGCAGCCGTCGTCGTCAACAAGGCGTGCAAGACCCTCAACGTCTATCAATATGGACGTTTGACCCATACCTACCCCGCTGTTTTTGGGCGAAAGCCGGGAAGAAAACTCCACCAAGGAGACCGTCGCACTCCGCTCGGCCTTTACACCATCATTGATAAAGACCCCCACCCTCGCTGGTCGCGCTTCATGCTCCTTGATTATCCCAATGAAGAAGATCGCCGCCGCTATCGAGAATCTCTCGAAACCGGCAAAATTCCGAAAAGAGTCGGCAACCCAGGTCCGGGGGGTGCCATCGGCATTCATGGCAGTGACCGTGAATCCTTCAATCGCGCTGGCATTGATTGGACGCTGGGATGCGTGTCGATGCTCTCAAAAGACATTAAAGAATTATATACGCTCGTCACGGTTGGCACCCCCGTTTACATCCACGACTAAGCAAACACTCACTTGACAATCCACGACAATAGCACCAGAACCACTCAAGATTTTCATTCCTATCAAAGTATCGCTTCACCTTGCCATTCTTCATCCGATACTTCCAACTGTTTCGCGTGAAACATTCCGTATATCATGATGCACTCACAGCGAGTTTCTCTCGAATCACTCATCGGTTAGGGATTAAAAGCGAACTTGATCTCGAACGGGAACGGCTCCTCGCGAAGTAGAGACGCCCAGCTGGCGCGTCTCTACAAAAAGATCACTGCGCGAAGGTCTCAACAATCAGTCGATGATTCTCCATCACTCGCTCAGCACGAACGCCCGCCGTCGGCGTGTAGAGAATCGGGAGGTTGATCAAGCCATCCCATTTCTTGAGTTGCTCGCGACATTCATCGGGCGTTCCCGCGACCGCGATCTGCTCGACCATATCGTCGGTGACCGCCTCAGCCATCTTGGGCAGGTTGAACGTACGGAAATGTTCCCATATCGCCAACTTCTGCTTTTCCCAGCCGTGCAGATTGAGAATCTCTTCGTAGGACTTCACTGATGCGTAGAACGCGATCTGATTCTTCGCGTCCCGTAGCGCCTGCTCCCGGTTATGGCTAATAGAGGTGATGAGTAGGGAGGTCACGTCGATGTCCTGCACCGTCCGCCCTGCCCGTTTCGCGCCAATCTCAAGGTTTGGTTTAATATACTCGGCAATGAACTTGCGGCTGTATAAAGGATGTCCCACTAGCCCATCGGCCACTTCACCGGTTGTGCGCAGCATGCCTTTCTGTACCGCCGCCAAATAAAGAGGAATACGGTCGCGTACCGCATACGGACGAGAGAAGGCGGGAATGTTCAGGCGATAAAATTGCCCCTCGAACTTGACACCCATACCTTTGTGCGAAGCCCAGATTTTGCGAATCAGCGCCACGCATTCCTTCATTTTCGCGGCGGAGCGCGGCTCGAACGGCTGCCCATACCAGCCTTCGTTCATGGACTTGGTGCCACTACCGAGTCCGAGAATCATGCGGCCACCGGACATCTCATCCAAATCCATCGCGCCAGTCGCATTGAGCACGGGGTTACGCATATAGGCATAGGCGATGCCAGTGGCGATTTTTGTGCGCTTGGTGGCCTGCGCCACCGCCGCCAATGTCACCAGACCGTTGCGGTTGAAGAACTCGCCGTTCCACACCGAATCAAAGCCCGCGTCATCGGCTAAGCGGGCCACTTCAACCATATCTTTAATGGTAGGCGTAAAGAGTGCGATTGCTCGACGTTGCATATCTCTCTCCTTCATAAATAAGGGTAAGGCGCGCCCTTTACAGCATATTTCCTTAAGGTTCACTAGAGTTCTTCTTTCGGGTTCCAGGTTTCGGGTTTCGGGTTCTGAACTCGGTCCTTTTGCCACCTAGTCAGTCCATCTTTCCTCTTGACACGATCTTTCTCACCGTCATACAAGCGCGAGCTAATGACCGTGCTTCTCCTTGTTTGTCTTTTATTTTTTCACTTTTGCCTTTTGCCTTTTGACTTTCGCTTTTTGACTTTTGCTTTTTGCCGCTTGCCTCCCGTCTCCTGCCTAAAGTTTCTCCCCGATCGTCCGATAACTTCCTTCAGCGGGAGCTACCCGCATGGATCCGGTGAACAAAGAGGAGCCCTCATGCCACACTGTTCCGTATACCGTTCGCCCTGGAAACGCAGCCTGACGTGGCTGCTGATCGTGATGCTCGTGCTGTTGGATGTGCCGCTGCCCACGAGTCGCGCGAGTTCCTTTACCGCCTTCGGCCCGGAAGACTTTGTGCGGAGCACCGGGGCCCCGGTGCAAGAAACCCGTACCTTCACGGTCACGAATCCCGGCCTGCCCTATGTGCTGCGCCTCTACAACGGCGGGCAGGGTCGTCACGAACTATCTCGTCGATACGAATCAGGCTTTCTCGCAGGTGCTGGAAGAGCAGACCCCGTCGGGGGCGGTCACGGCGAGTTATGTCTACGGGCATCAGCGCCTCAGCCAGAAGCGGGGGGCAACTCTGGCGTACTACCACCAGGATGGGCTCGGCAGTACGCGGGCGCTCACAAACGCAACGGGAGAGATCACCGATACCTATACCTACAACGCCTTTGGTACGCTGGCGGGACGAACCGGGAGTACGGTCAATCCGTTTCGGTTTGCGGGCGAGCAGCTTGATGCCTCAACTGATCTCTATTACCTCCGCGCGCGCTACTACAGCCCGCGGACCGGACGATTCCTGTCGGCGGATACGTTTGCGGGGCTGCAACTTGATCCCCGGACGATCCACAAATACGGGTATGCGAATGGGGACCCGGTTAACAATGTCGATCCCTCGGGGAGATTTTCTATCGGCGAATCCGCAACCACGACAAAAATGCATGGCGACTTATCAAAGACGGTGGGGATCAATCATGCGAGAGTCACATTTCCTCGGATCGCGTTAACACTCCTTCTCGCCGGCGTGCTTGCCGTCACCCCATTGCATGTCAACCTGACGCCTGTCGTGCTGAATGATCCGCGAACAAAAGCAAGATTAAAAGAAGCACGTACCAATCTTCAATTTCTCGTGAAGAGAAGAGTCAGAAGGGAGTGCAAAATACCTTATCCAAGTTTTTATTATCACACCGAAGATAAGGTCAAGGAAGCTCATGCTTTTCAAGGAATTCGGCGTTCTAATGAGTGGCCGGAGCCCACAACAGGGTATATTTTTCCACCTGGTGCTTTTGTGTCGGACATCGCACCATGGGAAGACATGACGCAGCGAGATCTTCGAAGCGCGTTTTTTGGCTCGGAAACCGGTGGCCACGAGGTTAATTGGTTTCTTGCCGTTTGTTTCGACGGTTTTCAGCCATTACAACCACCACCTCCACAACCTTGGACACCACGTCAATGGTACAAGGATGGGCCTCCTTCTGAGCTCCTAGTCCCTCCAGACCCGCGCCCTTTTGTTTCAGTGAAGGCTCCCATATTTGGAGCTAACCTCATGCTCCCATAAGAAAAATGCTTGCCCGTGAGCAGAAGAGGCGATCCGATGGCACGAGAAGATAAGAATTCAACAAAGCATTTCCCGCCAGTATGCCTGGCATGTGGCGGGATTGAGTCTGATGATTTGCGCCCGGAAAGCCCCGTATATCCCCAGATCTTCGTTCACCAGCATTGTTTGAACACTGAGAGTATGCGTGCTTGGCGTCGCGCACAAGAACTCGAAAATCCGGTGTATCAACGGTACCGATTTTTGATGTCGGCAGGAGCGGAGGTACTCTGTAGCGAATGTCATCTTCGGCACTGGCTCTGGCCAAAATCAATTGGGATGGGGGCAGGGAGTTGGCAAACGCACTGCAGCCATTGTTACCGCTTAGGGCAGGCGGTCTCCCCTGTCATGCGGGAGGCGACCGACGAGGATGTGGCCTCCCGCATAGAACACTTCCGGCAACAATTTCTCTTGGAAGGACAAACCCCAGCAATAACGGTCACAATGCAGACGTTGGCGAAGCGATACGATACGCAAGCAAATCCGGCCCCCTGTCGCTGCGGGGGACAGTTCTCTCTCGCCGCGTCGCCTCGCTGTAAACGCTGCGGACATATTCTGTATGAGACGTATTTCAATTATGCGCTGCCACCGCGAGCCAGCGATTTTGCCCACCAATCCCCGCAGATGCCCAGCCAGCGACAGTGGAACTCATCAGCCACGCAGCTTCGTATGGCAATAGCGCGAAGAAACCACAAGAAAATGCGGAAACTCTTGGCTGCCGGGGCGGACGTGGATACCCCGGATGGCTATGGGGGTACCGCACTTATGACGGCAGCGAGATGGGGGAATACCGATGCCGTGAAAGCCCTCATTGGCCACAAGGCAACCGCGAATACGCAGGATCATAGAGGGTGGACCGCCCTCATGTGGGCCGCTCACCAAGGAGCGACGGGGATAGTTGAAGCATTGCTTACCGCGGGAGCAGACGTGACGACGCAGAACCACGGTGGGCGGACCGCCTTGATGATGGCCGCGTGCGAAGGACACGTTGAGATCGTTCGCCGGTTACTTGCGCACGGAGCCGAGGTGAACAGCCGAGATCGTGACGGGTGGACAGCATTGCACTGGGCCGAGGAATGGGAACGTGCCGAAGTAGTGGCGATACTCAAATCGCGCGGAGCTTGTGACGAACTTCCGTCCTGAACTTCTTGAGCCACAGGGAGAACGCGCGTAGAAGAAACTTCGCCATGCCAATTTATTTCCATACCGCCCGAGGCAAATACGGCTTCCTCTCCAACTTCGCCCCGTACGGAGTCGAGTTTGCGGGGCAGTGGTTTCCCACGGCGGAGCATTACTACCAGGCGCAGAAATATGCGGGGACTCCGGTGGCGGAACAAATCCGTACCGCCGCCACTCCGAAAGAGGCATACCGAGTGGGGCGGAGTGCCCAGTCCGCTCTCCGCGCGGATTGGGAAGAAATCAAAGAAGCGATCATGCTCACCGTACTCCGCCGCAAGTTCGCCATGCACAAAGAGCTGCAGAAGCAATTGTTGGCAACTGGCGAGGAGGAACTGATTGAGGATGATGTTACCAATGCGTATTGGGGGTGCGGGGCCAACGGTCAGGGGCGGAACCGGCTCGGGCACTTACTCATGCTCGTGCGCAACGAGTTGCGAAGTGCTGCGGAATAGGAGACATGGCATCGTAATTCAGTTTTCAGAAATAGGGTCAGGCCCGCATCTTGACTTATTCCCAACCCGCAAACCCTGATCCCGATCGACTTCCCAGCGGCGTTCTTCACCCCCACGCCGGGAACCCTCTCCTCGTTAGTGTCGCTGGACGGCAACAACCTCATTGTCTACCCACCCACGACGGGTCCCGTGCAATTATTGAGCGCGGACTTCACCGAGTACGACCCCACCCGCTACAAACTGACCGACAAAGACGGCGCGGTCTATGTCGTCAATCAGCGGACGGGCATGGAGACCATCACCGACCTCAACGGTAACACCATCACGTTTGGGCCAAATGGAATCATTCACTCGGCAGGCAAGAGTGTCACCTTCGCCCGCGACCCAGATGGACGGATCACTACGATCATTGATCCGCTAGGGCATACGATTCGTTACCAAGACCGCTCCGCTGAGAAACAACGAGCGGTTTACGTATGATGCGCGCAGGCAAGTGCTAAATGCCGCCTGCTGCGACTGTCATTCGCGTCGGCCACTCGGTTGGGATTGCCTCCTATCCCCCCGGCTCTTGATCCCGACGCATCTCTTTACTTCCGAAACAAACTCCCCAACGCCCCAGCGATTTCCCCAATGTTGTCCATCACCTGGCCATCTCCATCAAAATCAAGCATCCGCATGAGTCCGCCTAATCCAGACGACGATTGTTCAAGTTGCGCCCGTTCATTCCCCAGCATGTTCGCCAGCCCACCAGAATCCAATCCACTTTGTTGTTGAGTGCGCCCCAAGGCTCCCATCACTACTGGAGCTAGCATCGTAAGCAAACTGCCAGCCGACCCGGCATTGAGTCCAGATGCCTGTCCTAGCGCCGACGCCACGGCGTCCGTCTTGCCACCAAAGACATGTCCGAGGATATTTGGCCCTACTCCAGCATTGCCGTTTCCGAGGAAGCCCGCCAGATTGTCGAGAATCCCTCCGTCATGGTCACGCGCCAAGGCCGACGAGAGCGCCTCCGCCCCTTGTGGGGTCGCGGAGTTTTTCGCCAATCCGCCAAGCAACATCGGCAGCGCGGCGGTAATGGCGGTATTCACTGACCCTTCATCGGCACCGAGTTGCGCGCTCAGTTGCTTCACGACATCACCACCAAGTTGTTGACTCAACATATCGAGGATGGAACCGGCCATGGGAAACTCCTTTCCTAACTTTGCGCTCATGGAAGTCCTTTTGGATGAGCCACCGCTGACCCTAAACTGAATCTTCCGATGAGTCCACGAAAAAAAATTCTCCCCCCCTCTGAGAGTTATGAAGGGAGAATTTCATAACTACAAAAGAAAAATTATCAGACATAATATACGCAAAACGTTCTCGCTCCGCGTGGTTTTACAGGATGACCTGCCCGCCACACACTGGCAAATAATGACCAGTGATAAAACTGCCCAGCTCGGACGCGAAGAACAACACCGCGTTGGCGGTGTCCTCCACTGTGCCTGACCGTCGTAACGGCACTTGTTTTTCATGTTTTTCTTGAGATTCAGGAGTCAGCATGGCCTTCACCTCTTCCGTTAAGGTTAAGCCCGGAGACACAATGTTGACCGTGATGTTAAACTGCCCAACTTCAACCGCCAGATTACGAGTGAAGCCGAGCATGGCGGTCTTCGCCGCCGTGTAACCGTGATAATACGGCGACGGCTGGTGAATCCCAATCGTATTGATGCTGATCACCCTCCCCCACCGTCGCGCCTTCATGTCTGGCAGCACTGCTTGTGAACAGAGAAACGCCGCTTTCACGGTGGTATCGATCTGCTCCTGCCATTGCGCCCAGGTCGTATCTTGAAAGCTTTTTCTCGGAATCGCCGCTGCGTAGTTACTCACGAGAATATCGACCTGCCCAAAGGTATCCTCGGCTTTCTTCACCATGTCGCGCACTTGCGTCTCATTAGTGATGTCCGCCTTCACTACAAGTGCCCTCCCCCCAGCCGCTTGAATTTCTTCAAGCACTCGTTGCGGATTGCCTTCATCCTTCACTTGATTGATGACCACGCACGCGCCTTCACGCGCGAACGCCCGTGCGATCCCGGCACCGGTTCCGCGCGCGGCTCCGGTAATCAATGCGACCTTACCTGCCAAAAGCATATAATCCCTTCCTTACAGCTGTAGTCTGGCTAAAAGCTGAAAGCCAAAAGCTATTAGCTTTAGGCCATTTACCCCGCCTGCAAGCCCAACCCACGAATCGCCATGATGTTACGTAATACATTACTTGTCCCGCCTTGGATCGTATAAGCCGGGGCGTACAGATATTCGTGGGCGGCACGACCGGCTAACCGCGCGGCGGGTGACCCTGGCATCAACACCGCGTAGTCCCCCAGGATACTGGAGACGGTTTGCGCGATCCGTTGCTCGACTTCGGTGCAAAAGCACTTGGCCATCGCGGCTTCGTAATTCGGCACGAACCCTTTGGTCAATGACCACGCGACTTTGTAGACCAGCGACCGCCCAATATCGAGTTCAATCCGCATTTGCGCCAGTTGATTACGGATGATGGGGTCCTTCGTGAGCCCCTGTTCCTCGGCGTATTTCACGGTGTCGCGGAACAGTGGGTAGTTGCTCAACAATCGTTCGATGCCGCTACGTTCATAGTCGAGTTGCGAGGCGATCTGATACCAGCCGCGATTTTTCTCGCCGACCAACCATTTCTTGCCGATGCGCGCGCCGTCAAAGAAGACCTCATTGAAGTGATGTTCTCCCGTAATATCGATCAAGGGACGCACCGTAATCCCTGGAGTTTTCATATCGACCAAAAACTCACTAATCCCTTTATGCTTTGGCGCGTTCGCGTCCGTCCGCGCCACGAGATAGGCGTAGTCCGCGACATGGGCGAAACTGGTCCAGATTTTTTGGCCGGTGAGGAGAAAATCGTCGCCGTCTTCCTCGGCTTTGGTGCGGAGCGACGCGAGGTCGGACCCGGCTCCCGGTTCACTCATGCCCAGACAGAAAACGATTTCACCGCTGGTCACGCGCGGCAGAATCTCGGCTTTCTGTTCTTCACTGCCATAAGCAAGTAAGGCTGGGCCAACTTGACGATCACCCAACCAATGCGCCGCCACGGGAGCACCAGCGCGGAGTAGCTCTTCGGTGAGAATCACGCGGTCCAAATAGGAGCGTTCCTGACCGCCATACTTCTTTGGCCAAGTCACACCGATCAAACCACGCGCGCCGAGCTTGCGTGAGAATTCACGTGAAAAGCCGACGATCCACCCATCCTCGGTGCGTTTATCTTCGGGCACTTCCGTCGCGAGAAACTGGCGAATCTCAGTCCGAAATGCTTCTTGTTCTGATGTGAGGGCAAAATCCATGCTGTCTCCTTTTACGGGTTAGTTCTCACCGCCCCTGCAACGCCTGCTCGAAGGCGTGCGGGGAGTATCCCTGAATCGGCGTCCCGTTGATCACCACCAGTGGGACACCTGGACTGGGGAGGATTTCTTGCTTGCGTTGCGCGGCCACGGGATCGGCTTCGACATCGTATTCGGTGATCGCGATTCCCCGGGCCTGAAAATACTCGCGCGTCTTCTTACAGTATCCACACCAGCTTGTCATGAACATTTCAACGTTCGCATCCGCCACCACTGGCGCCGGGGCTTCAGCAAGAGGAGGAGCTTTCTTGACGGGTCGATTCGCCGTGTGGGACTTCAGCTCCTTGTCCGGGTCCACTTGCGAGCCGAAAGTTCCGCGCGGGGTTGTGGGCATCGCCTCAACCTTGTTGGTTCTTCCGGCATTGTGCGGTGGCGCATCGCCAAAATGCATGACCCCATTCTGATCAACCCATTTATACATTTCTCCGTATGCCATTCCGCCGCTATGAAGCACCGCGACCAGAAAGATCAAGAACAAGTTCAGGTATCTCATGAATGTGTATTCAGGCGAGTCATTCCTCCACTCGCCTGCCTTTCTTATCGTTCACATCGGCGGCTCTTGGTGGTTTCTTTACGCCAACTCTCTCCGCAACACCGGCAACACTTCTTTCCCCATCAGCTCAATGCTCCGCATGGTGAGGTCGTGCGGCAAGCCACCGTACTGCGCCTCGAAAATCATGTGACCGATGCCGAGGCGTTTAATGATTTCCTTGATGCGTTGCGTCACCTGTTTCGGTGTCCCCACTACAAAACCGCCAGCTTCTTGCAGATCGTCAATCGACATCTGAAAGACAGGTTTATGTTTTTTCGGACCCGATCCTTCCGAGAGAATCGAAACGGTGCCGCGCGTTGTCATCCCCACCGGCATATAATAATGAATCGGTCCCTTTAAGGATGTTTGCGTTCGCCACAGATAATGCTCGAACGATTTGCGCGCGTCGGCTTCCGTATCCGCCACGAACAGTCCGGTCATGTACCCTAAATTCTCAGGGGTCGCCGTGTACCCGGTCTCTTGCGCGGTCTCACGGTAGATG
Source organism: Klebsiella pneumoniae (assembly GCA_945865755.1). Lineage (GTDB taxonomy): Bacteria > Desulfobacterota > Binatia > Bin18 > Bin18 > JABFSC01. The sequence continues at coordinate 2,761 of CAMBFS010000061.1, read as the reverse complement.
TCGAACCACTGTTCCGCCATGTCCATCGGTGCCAGAAACGACACATACGGATAGCGATGCCGCGCGGCCCATCTGATGGATTCCGCGCTGCCGATCCCTGGAATCCAGATTGGCGGATGTGGCTTCTGCAACGGGAATGCCCACGGATTGACGTAGCGAAACTGAAAGTGCTTCCCCTCCCAACGAAACGGACCAGGCTCCGTCCAGGTCTTGATAATCAGATCATGAGATTCTTGATACCGTTCGCGGTTCAGCCCCGGATCGATATTCATGGAGAACTGCTCAATGCCAATGCCGCGCACGAACCCCGAAATGATGCGCCCCTCCGACATCAGGTCCAGCATCGCTACTTCTTCAGCGAGACGCACCGGATTCTCCCACAGGGCGATCACGTTGCCGAGCAAGAGAATTTTGCTGGTTTTGGTGCGGGCCACCAGAGCCGCCGCGCTGATGTTGGCTGACAAATGGAGACACGTTGGCGTATTGTGATGCTCATTGACCATCAGTCCATCGAAACCAACCGTCTCCGCATACACATATTCATCAAAATACCGTTTATAAAGCTGCGCACCTTTCTCTGGATTAAAGTATTTGTTCGGATAGGTGAGCCGAATGGACGGATACTGGTCGAGTTCTGGTGTCTCTGGATATGGCATCTCACTGAAATAGTAATAGTCGATCATGGCTTCTCCCCTTTTTCTGGATGTCAGGGCTCTTTCCCCGATCCCCCTCACCCTAGCTCTCTCCTAGCCGGGAGAGAGCATTTTTGCTCGCTCTTATTTTCGTTCCAAGAATTCCTCAACCAGCGCGACAAACTCAGCGGGACGTTCCAACTGCGGCGAATGTCCACAGCGATCAATCACTTTGAGTTCCGATCCGCGAATCGCCTTGTGATACGTTTCCCCGTGCGCCAGTGGCACCAGCCGGTCTTGTTTGCCCCACACCACCAGCGTCGGCGACTTCACCCGTCGCAAGCGATGGATGAGCTTTGGGTTGTACATGTAAGGTTTCCACCCCAATAGTTGCGCCATGATCTGACTGTTCTCGCGCAGCTCCACTTCTTCAGGCGTTGGTTTAAGAGGAAAGAGTTTGTCGCGCTCGGCGACTTGGGCGACATCGAAAAACACCATCGGCGCTAACTCTTGAGGCGAGAGCAAGAAAATATCGGCGATCTCCGCGCCTTCCACTCGTAACCCGACGGCATTGACGAGGGTGAGCTTCTCGACGCGCTCGGGGCACGTGGCGGCCAGTTCCGCGGCGATCCACCCGCCCATCGAGAACCCCACGACTGGCACTCGTTGCATCTGAAAGTGGTCGAGAAAATCCATGTAGAAGTCCACCATGTCGGTCATGGAATCGAGCCACGCCGGTCGGGTCGAGCGACCAAATCCTGGATGCGTGGGGAAATAGACTTCGTAGTGCTGGGCGAGCAGGTCATGGAAATGCAACCATCCAGGATTCCCACCAGCGCCATGTAATAAAAGGAGAGGTTTCCCCTTCCCTCCCCGAATCATGTGTACTTTGGCACCGCTGATTTCAACAACTTCTTCGCGAAACTCCGCCATGTTTCCTCCTTTTTCTATTTGCGATTATGGATTTCGGATTGCGGAAGATACTGACGACTTTCTCCTGGCTACTGAATGCTGGCTACTGACTACTTCCTACAGATACGTCGCGAACCATTCCTTGATATGTGGCATGCTCTGTTCCAATCCTGGACCAACGATGATGTCACTATGACCAAGTCCAGGCAAAATCACCAGTTTCTTCGGTTCGCTTGCTTTGTTGTACATGGACATGGACTCCTCCATTGATACCCGGTCATCGGCATCGCCATGAAGCCACAGTATCGCCCGGGGTGCGATTTGCGCCACGACGGACTCTGGTCGATACGCAATCAGCGCCTCGCCTGACGCTAAGGTGATTTCTCGACTCCATTGCGGATACTGATGGAGAATTTGCGCGAAGAGTTTGGTGGTACTCTCCGGCTCCGGCACGATGTCCTTGGCCTGCACATATTGCAACTGCCCACTCAACACTCGCTCGCGTCGATCTTCAGCCAAACGTTGCAGTAATGCTTTCCATTCCCAAAAATGACAAGCATCACGAATCCAGCGCCCACAGTCGCCAATGCCACAAACACTCACGGTCGCTTTCACGCGATCCTCAACTCCCGCCGCATAGCTGACATTCGCTCCACCCAGACTCACGCCAAACAACCCAATACGGTCAGCGATCACTTCGGGTTGATGTTGCAAGAAGGTGACGGCGTTACGAATATCCTCAATCTGTCGCATGGGGATGATTTGTCGCCGTGGTTCACCGCCGCTTTCGCCCAGGAACCGATAGTCGAAGGTTAAGACCACATACCCCAACGTCGCCAACCGTCGCGCGACTTCGGGCAGAAGCACCTCTTTGACCGCCGTAAATCCGTGGCACATGACAATGCCGGGTCGTTTCTCACCAGCAGGGAGGTTGTCTGGCAAAAACAGCACCCCCGCCATCGGCACGGTGTCACTATAAAAGCGAATTGATTTTTCCATATTCGCCTTCTTCAGCTCCTCGTTATTCACTCTTCACACTAACTCGTAACTCTTACAGCGGTTTTTATACGAGTGAGAAGAGCTTATCGTCGGGTCCCTCTCTCCCTACCCCTCTCCCATCCGGGCAATGGCATTAAGTTAAGCAACCGTGTCATTGCGAGCAGCGAAGCAATCTTTGTTTTGTTGGAGATTGCTTCGTCGTCCGACTCCTCGCAATG
>CAMBFS010000060.1 GCA_945865755.1 Klebsiella pneumoniae | reverse complement strand
CGAGGCGAAAACCACGCGCTGCGGCTCTCCCGAAGGCCCGAAAAGAGGCTACGGCCTGCTCAGTTGTGACGAAGAACCGAGAACCCTGCGCGCCTCACGAAGTTTCCAGAGAAGCCAAGTAGCCGATTTTTTCACAGCCTCTCAGCTTGAAGCGCGCATCCGCGCCCAAGAAGCCGCCGGACGGTTGGTGTTTGAAGAGACCGAGAGCAGTCGCTGAGGCAAGAGGATTCGGGTCGCGCGCGCTCCTCTTTTTTCATAACCTTGATCCCCGTGGACGGTTATGAATCAGAATGCCTCGCGCTTCCGGCAATGCGCTGCCCGAGTGTGATGGCAAAATGGGGCTTGAGCAGTGAGACGGCCGCCGGAATAAACACCAGGGCGCCGACCACATGAAGCAAGAGAATCAACCCCAACAATACGGCCATCTCCGCCTGAAATTTCATGGGGAAAAATACCCACAGAATCACACTGGCTACTAATGTCGTTCCAGTAAAGAAGACCGCCTTCCCTGTGGTGAGGAGTGTCCGTCGGTTGGCCTCGTCAAAGTCTCGGCACACGGCATACTCCTCGATAATCCGACTGAGGACGTAATACCCATAGTCGATCCCGATCCCGATCCCGACTGCCGCCACCGGCAATGAGCTGATATTCATATCGATCCCATTGATGTACATGAAGGCTTCGGTGAGGGGTTGGGCGATGATCGACGGCAGCATCACGATGAGTGCCCCGATCACCGAGCGATAAGTGAGGTAGCTGAAGACAAAGACCGCCAGCAAGACCAACACGAGATTGTAGCGATAGGAGCGTTCCACTTCTTCCTGCACGGCGGCGAGGATCCCCACGAGGCCGCCAGCCAACCGAAAGGTGACTCCCTCTTGTGGATGCGCGGCGAGGAAGTCCTTCGCCGTGGCGAGCGCCTGCTTGGCGGTGGCGTTCGAGGCGTTCTGATAATACAAGGTGATTGGCGTGTTGCGGTAGCGATCAACCATCAGGCGGACTAATTCCGGACTGCCGCTCATGAGAAAAAAGCTGGTGTCGATATCGTGTTGGCGGGTCGGAAGAATTTCCCAATTCGGATCGCCTTCGTGGAGCAACCGAAAGACCCGCTTGATCGTCGAAGTCGCACTGACCGACCCGGCGGCGCCGTGCTGCTTCATGTGCCATTGGAAGGCTTCGATCGCGGTGAGGACCGCTTCTGTTTTGAGGGCGTTTTCCACTTGTCCTTCCGCGATGACAATCATCTGGCTTGTCCCGATAAACTTCTCCGTCACTTTGCGTGCCGCGATGGAGTATGGGTGCTGGGGATACATCAACGCTTCCCCAATAGACACGGTTCCGACCTGGAGGTGATGAGAGAGCGACAGGCCAAGTGTCAAGGAGAGTATGAGCACCGCGACACTGACGTAGCGACGATGCCCTTGGCTGACCCAAACCAGCATCTGACACATGCGGGCATAAAAGCGATCGGACAGCCGCGTCCCGGCTCTGGGATCACGAGGTGGAGGTGGCAGAAAAGAGAGCAACACCGGATGCAAGGTGATGACACTGACCGCGATCGTGAGAATCCAAAAACTGGCGACGAACGCCAGGTTCTGAATCACTGGGATGCGGGCGACCGCGAGAGTGAGAAGCGCTAACGCATCCGCGGCGATAGACACAAAAGCGGGATCGAACAAGCTCAGATAGGAGGAGACAATGGCGGCGTGTTTGTCTCCCAGGCGATGGTACTCCTCATGGAATCGTTCCATCGACTGCACCGAGTGTGAGAGCGCGCGAGCGGTGATGAGGACGAACACCACGAGGACGAGTGGATCAAGATGAAACCCACACAGCCCGGCGAATCCCAGCGCCCAGAGTGCGCTGAGGAATCCGGAGAAGAGCGGGACCAGGACGCCAATGACGGTGCGAAAATAAAACCCGAGCAAGAGGGCGATGATGGCCACCGTCAGAGCGATCACGAGCAGTACCATGGGGGAATAATGCTGCACCCAGGCATAGAGCATCGGATAGCCCGTCACATAGAGCCGGGTGTTGTCATCTTGGTAGGTGTCCTGCAACTGTTGCACCCGCTGCCACAGATAAGCGAAATCAGTGCCCTCTTCCCATAAACCAGCGGTGATCAACGCGGCCTTCTCATCAAGCGAAACGTGAATCCCCTGCACCCCAACGTTGGCGTAGACCTTCGCACGGATCGTTTGCAGTTCAGACTCCGACTCCGGGACTTTGCGGACGATGGGCAAGGCGGAGATCCCGGAAGCGGAAATTGTGACATCCCGTACGCTCGGGTGAGTGAGGGAGACAACCTGAAACGGATTCACGCCGCGACTATCCATCAACGCACGGGTGAGCGCATCAAGTTTTTTCAGTGTTTCCTTGGTGTAGATCGTGCCGTGTTCGACTTCAAGAACGACCTGCAGGACATTGGCCGTGCCCATGAGATGACGGTACTCGTTATAGAGTTTGATGTAGGGATGGGCTGGAGGATAGAGGTCGAAGAAGTCCGTATGGATACGGAGACGAGAAGCACTGTAACCGAACAGCAGCGTGCCGAGCAGGATACAGAGGCACACGCCAAAACGGTGGCGGAGCAAGAAGTGCAGGTAGCGTTGGGTCAGAAGACGTCGGTCCAATCCCCGTACCGTGTTGCCGAGCATGTTGAGAGTACGGTACGGGGATGATCAGCTAAGCCTCTGCCTGCACTGCTGCTCCGCGGGCGAGGGTTTCTTGGGCGATCCGTTCACTCCGCAGTACACCAAAGCGCGGTTTGAGCAGGGAAACCGCCGCGGGAATGAAAATCAACGCACCCACCACGTGAAAGATGAGAATCAGACTCAACAACAACGCCATTTCGGCCTGAAACCGCATGGGGAAGAAAATCCACAGGGCGACACTAGCGACCAGTGTCGTGCCAGTGAAGAAAATGGCTCGCCCAGTGGTCATCAACGCCCGTTCATTGGCCAGATCAAAGTCTTGGCTTTCCGCATATTCCTCGACGATGCGACTGAGGACATAGTAGCCGTAATCAATGCCAATACCGATCCCTACTGCCGCGACTGGCAAGGAATTGATGTTCATATCGATTCCCCACAAGTACATGACCGCTTCGGTGAGCGGTTGCGCAATCAGTGAGGGCAGCATCACAATCAGTGCTCCCATCAGCGACCAGTAGGTGAGATAACTCAAGACGAAAACGGTACCGAGGACAAGATAGAGATTCAAACGATATGAATTTTCGATTTCTTCGTTGACTGCGGCTAGGAGACCGATCAGGCCACCAGCCAGCCGGAACGTGACATGCTCTTGCGGATTGGCCTCAATAAATGTCTTTGCAGCTTCCAAGGCATTTTTCGCGGCCAGATTAGAGTAGTCACGATAGAAAAGGGTGACGGTAGCATTGCGATAGTCATCGCTAAACAAACGACCTGCGTCTTTGCCGCCAGCTTGGTCACTGGCAGTAAAAAAGACGTTGCCAATATCCGCTTGACGAGAAGGAATGATCTCCCAGTTGGGATCCCCCTCATGGAACATGCGAAACACTCGCTTCAGGATAGAGATCGCGCTAATCGAGCCTGCTGCACCGCCGTGTTGTTGCATGAAGTATTGGAACTCTTCCATGCTACGGAGGACATCCTCATTCCTAATGGCATTGTTTTCCTTGCCTTCGACGACCACGACCATTTGACTGGCACCTAAGAATTGTTCACTGACTTTACGCGAAGCTACATTATAGGCGTGATCCGGATACATAATAGATTCACCGATCGACACCGTCCCTACCCGTAATTGATGAGAGAGATAGATGCCCAGAGTAAAAGAGAGTACCAGGGCAACAACACTGAAGTAGCGGCGATTACCCTGGCTCAGCCACACGAGGAGGCGGGACATTCCTTCATAGAAACGATCGGAGAGACGGGTGCCAGCTTTGGGATCATGTTGTGGTGGGGGAATAAAAGAGAGCAACACCGGATGGAGGGTGATAACACTAATCGTGATAGTAAGAATCCAAAAGCATGACACATAAGCGAGGCTTTGAATGACGGGAATACGAGCGACGGCGAGCGTGAGGAGGGCCAATGCATCCGCTGCGATCGAAACAAAAGCCGGATCAAATAGGCTTAAGTAGGAAGAGAGAATCGCTTCTTGGCGGTTGCCGAGACGGAAGTACTCCTCATGGTACCGCTCCATCGACTGCACTGAATGTGAGAGCGCGCGTGCGGTGATGAGCACGAACACGACTAACACCAGAGGGTCGATGTTAAAACCAAACAACGCGGCGAATCCGATTGCCCACAAGGCACTCAGCAATCCGGAAAACAGTGGGACCAAGACGCCGATGATGGTGCGAAAGTAGAACCATAGCAACACACAGATTACTACGCCGGTGAGGAAGATGACACGCAGAATCGCTGGAGAGTAATACTCGACCCAGGCATAGAGCATCGGATAACCGCTGACGTAGAGCTGTGTGTTGGCGTCTTCATACGTCTGCCGTAACTGGGCAATGCGATCCCACAGGTATTGGAAATCAGTTCCTTCCTCCCATAATCCAGCAGTGAGGAGTGCGGCTTTCCCATCCAGTGACACGTGGACGCCGCGCACACCCGGTGCGGTATAGACGAGTCCACGAATAACGTCGATTTCCTCTTGGGTCCCCGGCACCTTCCTGACGATTGGCAAGGCCGAGATGCCCGCCGTGGAGATGGCGATGTTTCTCGCGCTGGGATGGGTGAGCGAGGTGACCTGAAAAGGATTGACACCTTTGGTTTCGATTAACGCGCGGGTCAGTCCATCAATTTTCTTGAGGGAGTCGATCGTGTAGATATCGCCATCTTTTACTTCCAGGACAATCTGCAGAACGTTAGCGGTACCGAACATCTGGCGATATTGCTGATAGAGTTGGATGTACGGATGGCCAGGAGGGTAGAGATTAAAGAAATCGGTATGTACCCGCAACTGCAGCGCTTGGTAGCCCAGGAACAAGGTGCCGAGCGTGATGAAAATACACACTCCGAGACGGTGACGGAGTAAGAAATAGAGATATTGTTGGGTCAGGTGGCGTCGATCAAATTTGGCCCAAAAGTTCGCTGCCATAGTTCGTTCTTCCTAATGATGATTCTGAATTCCGCATTGCCCAGGGGAGGGCGGCTGACTCAAGGAGAGTGTCTCGCTCCGCTCGCGATGGCGTTGTTCTGTCCCATTGCCAAGAGCCTCTCAACTCCGCTCGGAACAGGCTGCGCGACGAAGCAATTCAATTTCTGTCTGTCGAAATCACAGTCTTGAATCCCTAAGGACGGGTATTCGGCGGTTGCACCCACACGCTTTGTTCAGCGGACTTTCCGCTGGCAAGCACTAGGCCATCAGCTCCGACAAAGAACGAATGGTCGCCAGAAGTTATCGACAGCCGTCTGAGCCACGATAGTTGATACTGTAACCCTAATTCCTGCTTGCTCCATTGCGTTCCGGCGTTGGTTGAGACTAAGACCACACCTCTATCCCCAACAATCCAACCGGTTTCTCCGCTTACGCCAATGTCGTACAGTGCCTCTTGTACACCACTGGTTTGAAACTCCCACTGTCGTCCTCCATCCAACGTCCGAACAATCGCCCCTTCTTGTCCTACTGCCCACCCTTGCCGCGGAGAAATAAAATAGATGCCATAGAGGCTGGGAAGGGGAGCCAATACGCCAAAGGCTTCCAGTTCCTCATCACTCATGAGTTCTTCATCCCTTTTGGCGCCTTGCTGTTTTGGTGGACGTGGAACGTGGAAGCTTTCCCAGGTTTGTCCCCCATCTTCTGTACGCAGTACACGTCCTTGTTCGCCAGCAATCCAGCCGTGGGTTGCATCAAAAAAGGTAATGGCATTGAGAACGACGTCTTCACGAATGCGAGCGTCGGTGATTCCCAGATCAAGGATCTGCGAGACTTGATCCCGCGAAAGAAGCTGCCCCTTTTTCGCAATCACTTCACGAGTAGTCGGGTGAATAATGTCCTGGAAGACTGCAGGTTCGATTTGGCCACGGTCTTGTAAAATGGTCAACAATGGTTGTTCCTGCCAGTGTTCACCACCATCTGAGGTCGAGAGGATGGTGCCCCAGTTGCCGACCGCCCAACCGTTTTGTTGATCGATGAAATCGACATCGAAGAGTGGATACGCCACACCACTCTGTTGGGCTTTCCAGGTCTTGCCGCCATCCTCAGTGTGAAGAATGCTGCCGCGCTCGCCTACTATCCAACCATGGTTCTGGCCAATGAAGTCGACTGCGGTGAGGAGGAGATTCGTCTTGCTGATTTGCTCCTGCCAACTCTTGCCGCCATCGGTGGTGTAAAAAATTTTGCCTAATTGCCCGACCGCCCATCCCTCTTCCTGAGTCAGGAAAAAGGTGCCGTGCAGATTAACCGCTGGGCGTGTAATACTTTTTTGCTGGGCGTGAGAGAGGTGAGGCGAGCTGCATAATACAGCGAGTAAGATCAAGGATATCCACGGGGGTACGAGCACCATGCGAGACAACGACACGATTATTCTTCTCCTTGGCTGGAATCTTTTGCGCTGGATCTCTTAAGGAAAGCGCAGACAAGAAAATAGGGATGAGGTCCCTCCCCATCCCTATTCCGACTTACTTGCCGTATTGTAAAAACTGTTCGAGTTGGAAAATATCGCCACTCCGACCAGTGTTGTAATGAACTGTCGGCCCACCTGTTTTCCCGAGTGGCATATTGCCATTGTCTAACCCGGCAGTTCCACGGTTGAGTTTCTCGTCACCAATAACGGTCCCGACTCCATCGAAACACACGTACTCTTTCCCGTCGTGCTTGAATCGAGGAAACTCGGCCCATAAGGTTCCGGTACGCCAGTATTCCCCACTGCGGTTGTAGATCTGTTTGAAGACCGGCGCGAAGGAATTCTGTTCGATCGAGAAAATCTGTCGCCCGTAATTATAATAGGGATCCTTCGGTTCAGCTTCGACAAAGTACACCGGCACCGGTACCCACAGCATGTTGGGAGTCCACCAAGAGGCATGTTGCTGGGGATTCTCTTGATAACCAAAAGTGACATTCTTATAGCGTTGCTCATAGGCGGTGGGAGCGCTCGAGTAGCTTGGGCTGTTTGAGTGGATAGTGTCGTAGGTGATGTGGGCCGTGAAGTCATCGTCTGCCTGTTTCGCTCCACGTGAAACAGGCATGAGATGGACGCCCTTCCCCACGTATTTCCAGCTCATCATTTCCACTTTACCGTTGTACATCGGCGTGCCGTCGTCCTGAGTGAACTCGGTCCCCAGCGTCGCATCTGAACGATTCGCCGCCGTTGACCGCTTCACTCGCCGCGTTGCAGGCGAGTAGCTCCACACGCTGTCCCACTTCTTGGGATCTGCCCAGCGCCAAGTCAGGTTCGAGGTGCCAAACGCGTCGGAAGGTTCATTAAAGAAGAAGATTTCTTGGAAGATCACTGGCCGGACTAAGGTGGTCAGGTTGCGACGAAAATCAATGTACTGACGGAGCGCTTTGATGCCAACGTACCGATCGTACCCGCCATCCCGTGCAGCGGAAACGATACGGGCGCCCTCGTGATCTTGTTCGCCGCATGCGCCGGCTAAGGAGACGAGGTTCCATGCAATCTTCACCCCGACCTTGGCAGGGGTCTCGTTGAGATCCAGGTCTGGATATGGAAGACCCAGGGGCATAGGCCAGGGACGCTCCTTCGTCGCCTTGTCGATGATACCGCCATCCTCATCGGTGTCGTACTTTCCTCGGTTGTTCTCGACCGACGCGAGATAATCTTTGTCCCATAGTTTCGCAGGGGCAAGGGTATCGGGCTCAGGGAACTTGCCAATGGTAAAACTGTAATCGCCTTTTTTCGTGCGATTGTACACCGCTTCTGGGACGAGATCCTTGATCAGGTCAGCGTTCTCTTTAGTGATTTTCATGCCGGGTTTCAAACCGTACTTTTCGGTTAATTCGGTTGTTAACGGCGGCGTATCCGCCGCATAGGCACTTGCCCATCCGAGTAGCACGGCGACCGCGGCAACTCCTACGAAAAAACGTGGTGTGGTCATAAGGTCCTCCTTTGTATCCTAGAGCAAGTAATCAATACGGAACGTCAGGTTGTCTTTATCTTTGAGCGTGCCGATTCCGCCCCCAGGCCCCGCGTAAAAGCGGCCTGTAAGATTATTGTACTCAACACGGAATTTCCATTGGTTGCGAACAAAGGTGATAGAGGGCTGAAGGAGCCATGCACCTTCCCAGTCATACAGATAGGTGAGGTTCGGCTGGATTTGCGCAAGGTTAAAGAAATACGCGGCTGAGTAGGTTGTACTGGCAATGAGGGTTTGCACAAAGCTGTTGCTGTCAACATCCATATACTTCCCTGGTTTGCGTTGCAGGGGGGTCTTAATACCGCTGGTGCTACCCTGAATATCCGTGTAGAAGAGCTGGGTGGTGAAGAAGAAAGTGTTGGTGGGATTCAAGCTGGTGAGCCACTGGTTGTGATCAAAGCCAAGCGCCGCACGAATCACGTTCCGCTTGGGAACGGGGACGCCAAGTTCAAAATTCTGTTTCTCGATAAAAAAGGGCTCGCCAAAAAAGCCAGCCACCTCGGCACGGAAGACCGTGTAATTTAGGCCCATCATGCTTAGCGGGCTGGTCGCCGAAAAACCTAAGACCTGCATGTTGGGATATAGCACCTTAATGAGAGGATCTCCGTTGCGGTTTAAGCGGAGAGCTAGGGTACCTGCGTCGGGGTAAATCGAGAGGTAGGCCAGCGACATCGAAACATCCTGCCATGTCCATAACAACCGTGCTCCCATGCGGCTATCTTTCAGGGAAATATCGGGACGGTCGAGCTGGTTCCCTTGTCGCCTCCGTGGGGCTAGTTCGGCGAGATTAGCGACCAAGGTCGGGGGAAACCCAGCCGGAGACGGTGCACCAATAACTCCCCATGGTGTAGGCCCAGGGGCACCAGCAGGCAAACGCTTGTCGGGGGCAATAAACACTTCCAGCGCGGTGTTGTAGACCTCCCACTGCGGGAGGTCGCCGAAACCAATTGAGGCGCGGAACATCGTCAATGGCCGCCGGCGTTCGTCAAGACCAGTGAGAAAACCACCGAAGCCGTTATCAAGGGGGTTGATTCGATCCAGCAAGCGAAAAATATCGGTTTCTCCCCACGAGAGATTCTGCCTCCCGACGCGGATATTGACGGTTTTGAATAGCCGGAAGTCGCCGTACACTTCAAACAACTGCAGGCGAGAGCCTTTTTGCAAGCGCGGCGCAATGCCATCACGGAACACATCCGGCCCGTAATCGTAGATGCCATCGTATTCAAAACGTGGGTTAAAGAAGAAGCGCGCATCCTCTACCTGCAGGGAGTCAACAATCTCCTCACCAAGCGGCAGACGGCGCAACCACGGCTGTACCTGCACCAGCAATTGCGGATCGACAAAATAGCGATGCTGGAGCATGTTCCAGTCAGAGACCTTAGTGTTGAAGCGGCGCGAGTTTTCCGTGCGAAAGCGCACTTGGTTGTAGAACACGCCGGAGAGCTGGATCTGCCCTGCTTCGTCTAAGAAAATAGCGTTTGCCGGTCGCACGTCCGAAAAACTCGCAGTGAGAAATATCACCGCCCCACACAACGTTGACCACCTCTTCCCCTTCAGCATTGTTGTCCCTCCTTTGCCTGATAGTTCTAGACTGAATTAATACAGAGGTCCCTTAGGATACTCGCGAGACATCCCGCTGTGTGCTCGGAGTTCGGTCTCGTCATCGCTCGCATGAGAACGAGCGCGGACGCTTTTTGTCTGGCCTTGCCACTGAATGCTCAGCCTGGTCTTCCGGAAGAATGTTCCATCGCATAAAGGTACCCCTCCTTGCTACAACACTAGAACGTCCGAGAAATAAGTCAGTTGTAGAGTCTCTTTCTCATAAGTCCGATACCATTGTCAAGAGGAATTTTCCGCGCCGTGCCTCTGGGGAAGCGCTCTTGTGGTGGAGTCCGTGTGGAAACGAGAAGACCGCAACACTACTCTTGGGGCGGTATATTGATGATCGTCACAAAGAACAGACGATCGCCGACATACAGGTGGCCCTCAATCGTCAGGGGTTTCCCTTCAGCCTGCGGGTTTTGCAACATGCTGAGGAGATGCGCTGGTCCAGTGAGACGGAGATGCGGAGGAAAGATACTTTGTAAGAGGCGGGTGCCGCTATGATCTCGGCCGCTTAATTTTTCGACCTTGGTGAGGTGCAAGCGCCATTTCTTTTCCTTGATGGAAACCGTGAGTGTGGAGAGCCCCGGAGGTTTTTCATGGGCGAGGGGAAGCAAACTGCCAGTGAAGCGGACGAGAGGTGGAGGCTCAGGATTGATCTGTGCCGCGGAAGGAACAGGGAAACAGAAGAGGGATAAGAAGAGAATAACCATCATGAGGACTCCTCCTTTTGCTTCGACGAGCAGAGTGGAGTTCAGACCGCGCGCGTCCTGGCTGCCCTCGCTGGAGGGAAAGAGCGCGGGCGTAGGACCGCTCTCTTTGTCTATTGATTCATGCCGCCTTTTGTTATGAGTGGATTTTGCGCCGCATCCCTGACTCTGTCTAGGCGAGAAGCCGTTCTTTGTGTCAACATGGAATCCGTATTCTCAAGCCGGCGAGTTCGCGGCGGCCCTGAAAAAGCGGGCTGCGCGTGGGGGCTCCTGACCCATTGCCAAGACCGGGGGGGATGCCTACGCTCAGAACGGATGTGGAGACGAAACGCGCCAAGCCGGGCAGCCTCGCAAGTGAGAGACGCATGAGCACCATGGGCGGTTATTGACCCGCAATCCCGATTATGTGCGCGGCCATTTCTTGTTGGCGATGGTTTATGCCGACGCCGGACAAGAGCAAGCGGCGCGCGCGGAACTCGCGGCCTGTCGGGCGATCAATCCCAACTATTCTCCGGAAGGGATACGCGGGATCGTTCCCTATAAAGATCAAGACCTGGTGGACCATTGGATGGAAAACCTCAGTCGGCTGCGCCCCTCTTTTTGATCGGCGACCCCACCGCTTTCCGATTGACAACCAACAGCCATCCAGAGTAGTGTCCCGTGCCGATAGGCAATGGGGACTGTGCTGGTCAATGTTATCTCACGGGAGGGTGTTATGGACACGCGACGATGGAAACGCTCAATGGTGGCAACGATCTGTGCGGGAGTTGTCGCCGGATTTTTCTCCTTTGCTCCTGCGGGATTCGCCTCCGATGATTTGATCGCCCTGCAAAAGGACCACGATCAATGGGTGCATCCCGGACAAAACTACGCGGCCCATCGCTACAGCGAGCTGGATCAAATCACCGCCGCCACTATCAAGGACCTCAAAGTCGCCTGGACGTTTTCCACCGGCGTGCTCCGTGGGCATGAGGGCACGCCGCTGGTGGTGGGTAACACGATGTACATCGTGACGCCCTTCCCCAATATCGTTTATGCGCTCGACCTCACCCTGCCGGGCGCTCCGGTCAAATGGACATATCAACCTAAGCAGGATGAAGGGGTCATTCCCATCGCCTGCTGCGACGTGGTGAATCGCGGCGCCGCGTATAGCAATGGCAAGATTTTCTTCAGTCAGCTCGATACGCACACCGTCGCGCTGGATGCCAAGACTGGCAAGGAACTGTGGAAGGTGCAACAAGGCGATTTCAAGCAAGGCCAAACCGTCACGTCAGCACCAATGGTGATTAAGGATAAAGTCATCACCGGCATTAGTGGTGGAGAGTTCGGCGTACGCGGTTTTGTCACCGCCAATGACGTCAACACCGGCAAGCAAATCTGGCGCGCCTACAGCACTGGCCCGGACTCCGAGGTGTTGATCGGCAAGGATTTCACCTCGCCATACACGTCGCATCAGGGCAAGGACCTCGGCGTCTCCACCTGGAAGGGTGAGGAATGGAAGAGAGGCGGCGGGACGACGTGGGGGTGGTACAGCTACGATCCTGAGCTGAACCTTTTCTACTATGGCACGGGCAACCCGGGGGCGTGGAACGCGGATCAGCGGCCAGGCGACAACAAATGGTCCATGAGCCTCTTCGCCCGCAATCCCGACACGGGCGAGGCCAAGTGGGCGTATCAAATGACGCCGCACGATGCGTGGGATTACGATGGCATCAACGAAAGCGTGCTGGTGGACCTCACGATCGGCGGCACAACGCATAAAGCGCTGGTCCACTTCGACCGCAACGGCTTCGCCTACGCGGTGGATCGCACCAACGGCAAGGTTCTGCTCGCCAAACCGTTCACGCATGTAAACTGGGCGGAAGACATCAATCTGGAAACCGGGGTGCCGATCGAGAAGGCGGACAAACGCACGAAACAGGGCACCAACGTCAAGGATATTTGCCCAGCCGCGATGGGGGGCAAAGACCAGCAACCCGCCTCGTATTCGCCGCGCACGAAACTCTTTTACGTACCAACCAACAACTTGTGCATGGAGTATGAAGGGACCGAAGTGAATTACATGGCGGGCGTGCCATACGTCGGCGCGGTGGTGAAGCAATATCCTGGGCCAGGCGGAACGCGCGGTGAGTTCATGGCGTGGGACCCGGCGACGGGCACGAAGAAGTGGGGCATCAAGGAGAAGTGGTCCGCATGGGGTGGTGCCCTGTCCACGGCGGGTGATGTGGTTTTTTATGGGACGATGGATGGCTGGTTCAAGGCCGTTGACGCGCGGAGTGGCAAGGAACTGTGGAAATTCAAGGTGGGATCGGGAATCATCGGTTCACCGATGACGTATCGTGGCCCCGATGGCAAACAATACGTGGCGATTCTTTCCGGGATCGGAGGCTGGTCCGGCCTCGTGGTCGCGGGCGATCTGTCCACGGAAGACCCAACGGCGGCCCTCGGCGCGATCGGCGCGTTTGGTGACCTGGGCAAAGATACCACCAAGGGTGGCATGCTCTACGTGTTCGCGCTTGATGGCGCGGCGAGTCAGGGAGCCCAGAAATAAATAGCGATGACGCCGTAACGCGGGGGTGAGAAGCGTATCTCCTCATCTCCTCATCTCCTCATCTCCTCATCTCCTCATCTCGGCGTCTCTGCGTCTCCGCGTGAGCAATTCCCCATTTATCACGACATGTTCCGCGTCTGTCGCCACATTGCCCTCCTCTTGATGCTTCAGTCTCACGTCTCACCCGCCTGGAGCGACGAACCACCGAGCAGCAAGGAGCCTCTCCGCGTCTGCGCGGACCCCAACAACCTGCCGTTCTCCAATCACATCCAACAAGGCTTCGAGAACAAGATCGCCGAGCTGCTCGCGCGGGAACGCGGACAACAGGTGGTGTATACTTGGTGGCCGCAACGGCGCGGGTTCCTGCGAAGTACCTTGCAGGCGGGCGTGTGTGACGTGGTGATGGGGGTGCCGGCTGGCTACGAGCCCGTGCTGACCACACCGCCGTATTATCGCTCGATGTATGTCTTTGTGTCTCGCAAGAGCGCCGCTCCGCCGATCTCCTCTTTTGATGATCCGCTCCTCCGTACCCTCAAGATTGGCGTGCACTTGATCGGTGACGACTACGCCAACAGTCCACCCGCGCATCTGCTGAGTAGCAAAGGGATCGTGGCGAACGTCGTCGGCTACAGCATCTACGGGGATTACGCCGAGGATAGCCCACCAGGGAAGATTATCGCGGCGGTAGCGAGTCGTGAAATCGACGTGGCGATTGTCTGGGGACCGATTGCCGGGTACTTTGCGAAGCAGCAGACAGAACCGCTAAGCGTGACTCCCGTTCCGTCAGAGGCGTCCACATCTTCGCTTCCGTTCTCTTACAATATCGTGGTGGGAGTGCGGCGGGGGGATGAGGCGCTCAAGATGCAACTTACCGAACTTCTTCAACGCAAAGCACCGGAGATCGCGCGGATATTGGCGGACTATGGAATACCTACCATTCAGGAATAAGGCATGAAAACAGAAGTCAAAAGTCAAAAGTCAAAGGGCAAAAGTCAAAAGTCAAAAGGCAGGAGACGGGGGACCGGGGACCGGGGACCGGAGGCAAAAACAGTTATCAGTTATCAGTTGTCAGTTGTCAGTTCCCAGCACCTAACCCCCAGCACCCAGCACCGTGTTTTGGCTCTCACGTTCGTTTTCTGTCTCTTGCTGAGCGCTTTGGCACCATCCGTGTTCGCGCAACAAAACGGCAGCGCGCCTCAGAAGAACCCGTACACTGCTCAGGCCGCCGCTATCGCGGAAGGCAAAGAGTTGTACAAAAAAATGAACTGCTACGGCTGTCATGGGATGCAGGGCGGGGGAGGCATGGGCCCGAGCTTGATCGATGCGACGTGGAAAACCGGCACCGGGACCGATGCCAATTTGCTCGACCAAATCCTCAACGGCAAGGGACAAATGCCTCCCTACAAAACGATGGTGAACGACGATCAAGCCTGGAAAATGATCGCCTTTATTCGCAGTCTGTATAAAGGCGATCCGCAGAAAATCGCCTGGTAACGACTTCCAATCCCAACGGGATTGCGTAACGCAACCCAGGGTTGCGTAGCTACCCTGGGCTCCGCCGCAGTATTAGCGGCTTGGAGAAGTTGCCGACGCACAAGTCACGGGCGCGTTATCGGATCGGCACAACCGTCCACGCCGCATTGGCCGTCCCAGTGTTGGCCGACGCCCCAGAGGCGGTGCCATTCATCAACCGCACGGTAATCTGATTGGTCGGTTGGCGAAAGACCAAGTCCGCGCTTTTGTCTCCGTTGAAGTCGCCAACTCCGGCGACCGTCCAGGTCGCGGTGGTACTTTGCAGCGGCACACTCAGTGGTGGCGATATGCCGTTTAACAACCACGTCGCAAGTGCCCCTGATGAAGGCGCATGAAACACCAGGTCTCCGCGACCGTCGGCATTAAACCGCCCCATCCCCACGACTTGTACGGTCGTGCTTGCGGTGCCAATCGTAACGGCGCGCGATCGTACCGTCCCGTTGATAAGCCAGACAACAACCGTTCCTGTGACCGAGTGCCGCAGGACGATATCGCTTTGTCCATCCCCATCGACATCATTCGTTCCTACCACACGCCACAGAGTCGAAACCGTCCCCAATGTTCCGTATTGGAGCCAAGTCAAGCCATTCATTAGCCACACGACCACCACTCCCGAGGTGTGGTGAAAAAGAATGTCGCTTTTCCCATCGCTGTTAAAGTCGCCTGTTCCTACGACCACCCAGGCCGGGTCAACTCCGGCAAGCGTGACGTGTTGTGGGGTGGCCGTGCCAGTGGTGAGGCGTGCGCTCAGCGTTCCGCCCGGATGTCGGATCAACAGGTCCGTGCGATGATCCCCATTGAAATCACTCGTGCCGACAATCGTCCATCCCGCGGGGAGCGTACCGAACGAGACGGATTGCGGGGCGCCCGTGCCGTTGAGGTACCAGGCCGTGAGCGCGCCAGCGGTATCACGAAAAAGCAGGTCTCCCCTGCCATCGTTGTTATAGTCGCCTTTGACGGTTGGTGTCACAGTCAACGTGGCGGTTGCACTCGTCGCTGACCCGAAACTGTTCGAGACGATGCAGCGGAATGTTGCCCCACTATCGGTGAGGAGTGCTGACGGCGTCGTATAACTCGCGGCCGTCGCCCCCGCGATGTTCCCGCCGTTGCGTTGCCATTGATAGGTGAGCGTGGCAACCCCGACCGCCGCCACGCTGAAGCGTGCGGACCCACCAATAGGAACCGTTCGATTTGCTGGGGGCGCGGTCACCACTGGACGCTGATAGCGGACCTGGAACACCGAGCTGCTGCCACGCGCGAGATAATACACACTGCCATCGGCTCCAACTTTGAGATCGACCGGAGAAGATATTCCGGTCGCGAAATCGCTGACCGTATCGGCGATCGGATCGTAGACCCGAATCCAGCCGCCACAGAGGTCAGCAAAGAGGTATCGTCCAACAAAATTTAGGGGAAATTGCATTGTCCGTGGATTGTAAAATGCGCCTCCGGTGATGGCACATTCCGCCCCTTGGGTGTAAGCGAAGAGGGGAGTGGTGAACCGTACATCTGTCGTTGGGCCTTCGCTCGCGGGCCACCCATAATTCGCCCCAGGAATCCCTTCGTTAATCTCCTCCCACGTGCCTGCTCCAACATCATTGATGAACAGATCCCCCGTCCCTGGTTGTATGGCAAACGTAAAGGGATTGCGCAGCCCAACACCCCAGATCGCGCGGTTCACCCCAGCCGTTGTCCCAACGCCATTCGTCGTGGTGAAGGTGGTCGGATTGTCCGCCGGGATCGTGCCATCGGGATTGAGGCGGAGCAGTTTGCCAAGGCGATTGGTCAGGAGCTGGGAGTTCGCTGAGACCGCGTTGTCGCCCACCGCGACATAGAGCTTGCCATCAGTCCCAAAGTGGATCGCGCCGCCGTTGTGATTGGTCGCGCTCAGATTTTCAAGATTGAGGAGGACCGTCTCACTCCCAACAACCGCGACATCGCCATTCGCGGTAAACCGGCTGACGCGATTGTGAATCGCTGGGGTGGTGGCAGTGTAGTACAGATACACGAACTGATTGATCGCGAAATTGGGATCGAAGGCGATACCGAGCAATCCGCGTTCTCCACTGGCATTCACCGTTAATGAAACGAAGGGTGTGGCGAGCAGGGTGCCATTTTTGATCACCCGCACGGTCCCGCCTTGAAGACACACGAAAATTCTTCCGTCTGGAGCGATTTCCATCGCCGTGGCACTGGGGAGCTGGCCGCTTCCCAACGGGGTCTCGACGAAGCCAGCCGGTAACGTCGCGGCATGTCCGAGCAGAGGGCTGCCGCTCCCTAACAATACAATCCAGACCACCATCAACGCGCGTTGCCATAAGTGAGTTTGCATAAAGAGTCTCCTTACCGACATAAATTACACGGCAGTAGGAGTAGGGCTAGTCTTTCACGAAATAGGGGATGTTGCGGCATGAGCGGTGACACTCCGGCTCTTGTCACCACCTGTCCCAAGGCGAGAGCGGTCCCCATCGCGCCCCTTTCCGCCAATCCCAACGGGTGTGCAACACAACCCAGGGTTGCGCAGCTACCCTGGGCTCCGGCGCTCAGCTTCGGGCTCCGGGCTCAGCTCAGCTCCGGGCTCGGCTCCGGGCTCCGGCCACGGAACGAAAAGGTCACAACCCCATCGGGGTTGAGGATACGGCGTGATCCCCAGCCCAGGGTTGAAACAACCCTGGGCTGGAAGACACAATCCCGTTGGGATTGGGGACGACGGGCAGACGTGGGCTCCTGGAGGGAGGCGCAATCCGGGAATTTTTCTGTTGAACGCGGGAATGAAAAGAGCGCGCCGCTAGGCCCGGACTGAAGCCGTGTCCAAGGACAAAACTGGCACCACCAGAGTCCGTAACGCCCGCTTCCGCTCTTTGACGGCCGCCTGCACTTGGCGGGTGACTTCTGGCGTAAACACCTGCTCGCCACAGTGCTCACAAATGATGGCGGGCACTTCTTCCACGACGATCAACTCCGCTCCCACACGGAGATCAAGGGCGATGCGGCGTTCGGTCATCTCGTGATGGCATACTAGACACGTCATGGGTCTCTCCTTTTCCGGCTCCGCCAGTCAATCCACTCCTGTGGGTCAGGCTCATAGAGGGTAATGATCCAGACTGTGGGTGGCAAGGAACATTGCACATGCAAAGGACGACCGCTCGTGGTCCTGCCCAGAATCAGACAACTGGGACCGTATTTATCTTCAGGGTATTCCTCAATGATCTCTCCGTTGAGGAGAGTCTCCACCACTTCGTCCTCAGCGATGTTGCGTTCAATACTGCGTTGGATCGCATGGCGTCGCCATTGATATTGACCGTTGCTGACCTGTTCCTGAATGAGGCGAATATCCACCCGTGTTCCTCTCATCCTTCTTATAAAGAGAGGGAGTTGGGTCAAGCAAGGGCCAGCGCGGGAACCCGGATCGAGCGCGGATGCCGGGGGCCACTGCAGGCTTGCCCAGCCGTGGCGGCTTGCACTATGACGATGACGTTCAGTCCTCTCCACCGGTCACGAGGCCCCCATTTCCATGAGCCCGGCCATTATCACGAGTTGACCTTTTGCGGTAAACGCGCATCTTCCCCTGGTACGAGTTGACGCGCCGCCAGCCGCCGGGCAAAGATGCACCGGCACGGCTGGCGGTTGCTCCAATGGTTGAGAAGCCGGTAGGATCGCCACATTGAACGTTGAGGAGGACAGACATGCAACAGAAACGGTGGGCGTTGTCCCTACCGCTCGAAAACTTCACCTTGGCCGAGCATCCCGACATTATCCGTGAGATGGAACGCTTGGGGTACACCGACGCGTGGTCATTCGAGGTCGATGGCACCGATTGCTTTTCGCCCCTGGCGGTCGCCGCGACCGTCAGCAACATGCGCCTGGGAACGGCCATCGCTAATGTCTACACACGAGGGCCAGCAACGCTGGCGATGAGCGCCGCGGGAATCGCCGAACTCGCGCCAGGACGATTTTGCCTTGGTATCGGTGCCGGGTCCCACCCCATTGTCGAGAGTTGGAACGGCGGAAAGTTCGTGCATCCGACCACGCGCGTGCGAGAGATGGCGCAATTCCTGCGCAAAGCGCTGGCTGGAGAGCGCGTGGTGTTTCGTGGCGAGACCTTCTCGGTTGACGGCTTTCGCTTGAGTCGCCCACTGTCACAGCCCGTGCCGCTGCATATCGCCGCGTTGCGCCCGGCGATGCTGCGAGTTGCCGGAGAAGTGGGGGATGGAGCGATCATTAACTGGCTGTCGGCGGACGATGTGAAAAAGGTGGTTCCCGTCGTGCGCGAAGCGGCGGCCAAAGCTGGGCGTGATCCTCAGAGTATCGAGATCACCGCGCGGTTGTTCGTTGGGATTGATCCGGTGACGCCGGAATCGGACTTGGGTGTACGCCGTCACGTCAACGCCTATCTGAATGTGCCAGTCTACAAGGCGTTCCAAAAATGGCTGGGCCGAGAAGCCGTGCTCACCCCGATGTGGCAGGCGTGGGACAAGGGAGATCGCAAGGGCGCGGTGGCCGCCGTGCCAGAAGCCGTGATGAATAACCTCGTGCTCCGAGGCTCCGCTGCGGAGCTGCGCGCGCATGTGCTCCGCTACATGGATGCGGGTGTCGATACGGCTTTTCTGCAATTGCATTCGTTCGAGACCGATCCCGCCAAGAAAAGAGAATCGTCGTTACGCGTGCTGCGGGCGCTGGCGCCAACTCTTCATGGCAAATGGCGTATGGCAAATGGCGTATGGCAAATGGCAAAAACACTTTTGCCATAGAGTGAGCGAAGCGAACGAGCCATAAGCCATAAGCCACGCGCTGAACGGTTTCACCCCTCGGCGGGTTTGCCGATCTGGACGAGGGTGGCGATCACTCGCTCTTTTTCTAGTGTATGCGTTACCGTGTACATGCCTTGCTGCTCAAGTGCGGGCTGGGGCTGAGGACCGGTCTTCGCCGTTCGCGCGAGGAGTTGCGCCAACGTCTGACTGAAATACTGCTCAACCACGGTTTCGGTGGTCGCGCTCAGCGTGTGTTGGAGGCGGCTGTCCAATGGCAGGTAGCGCCGTGTCTTGGCGCGGACTTGGTCAAGTGCAAGCCCTGGTTGTTTCCATACGCATTTCAGTCGCCACACTTGGTCCTGCTGATAGGATACGGCGAAGGTCTTCCCGCGATAGAGAAACCACTCGCCGTCCTGTTGCGGC
This sequence comes from Klebsiella pneumoniae, assembly GCA_945865755.1. Taxonomy (GTDB): domain Bacteria; phylum Desulfobacterota; class Binatia; order Bin18; family Bin18; genus JABFSC01. The sequence continues at coordinate 309 of CAMBFS010000060.1, read as the reverse complement.
TTGCCCCGCAGCATTTCCCACGCCGTACGTGATAACCCAAGCCCGCCGGATTGAAATCCACGGGTGGTCACATCTTCCGCCGGAGGGATCGGGTCGAGAAACAACGGCTCTTCGAGTGGCTGTTCCGACGAGGGCGCGGGCGGTGGCGGCGGTGGCGGCGGTAAGGGTGATGGCCAACGGTGCACCAGCACGGTGGCGATACCGAGGAGCATGAACAGTCCAATACTAACGATGAAGAGTGGTTTCCGCATGCGACTTCCAGCCAAGCGTGCTTTGCTGTATAGAGTCGTTTTCACCGAATCGCCATAC
>CAMBFS010000059.1 GCA_945865755.1 Klebsiella pneumoniae | reverse complement strand
TCACGGACAAACACCGACTGACGGATTGGCGGAGGCGACTCTATGTCGCCTTTTGCGGCACGAGCTTCACCTGAAGCTCACAGCCAACGGCGGATGCGTATTTTTTCAGTGTCGCCAGCGATGGAGCGTGCCTGCCTGCCGCCTCAAGTCGAGAAATCGCGCTCTTGGTGGTCCCCATGCGCTCGGCAACCGCATCTTGAGTCAGTCCAGCCTTGGTTCGCGCCTTGAGCATTTGGTCGGCCAGCAGGTATTCAAGAGCAAGTTCGTCATACGCTTCACGGAAGCCAGGACGCTGGTGCGCCTTCGCTAAGAAGTCCTTATGTTTATGACGCACGGGTTGGTATTTCAGGTCGGCCATGCCGTACCTCCTTGAGACGCTTACGCGCAAGTTGCAGATCATTCATCGACGTTTGTTGAGTCTTTTTGAGAAAGGCGTGGAGAATCACGATGCGTTTGTCGACGAGAAAACCGTAAAGAGCCCGACCGATTCCAGAGCGCCCCCTTGGGCGCAGTTCAAAGAGTCCATCACCGAAAGCACGTGAATGCGGCAGACGAAGGCTAGGACCATGTTCCCTCAGAAGCTCGACCAATCGAGCATAATCCGCCAGGACATCGACCGGCCACGACTCAATCTCGGCAAGCATTCGCTCATGGAAGTACTCGATCTCAAACACCATGAGCCCAAGAGTTAGCAAACGTGCTACCCCGTGGCAACATCTGAGCCCCACTCACCGTGGCCTCACCTCCGCTCGCCACTTTCACAACGCGAAGATCGCCGGATACACGAACAGCTCCAGAATGAACGACGTGAATATCCCACCGATCATCGGCGCGGCGATCCGCTTCATCACGTCGGCCCCAGAAATGGATCGGGCTTTCAGCCCTCATGGATTTGGGGACGATATTCCTGGGGCGGTGCCCCAGGCTGGAATAGGAGCGCGCCGTTGGCGCTCGCGGAGTCTTCGCCCCAGATACAGGCGAGGGGGAATGGGGATTTACACCTGAGGATTTTTAGGGCCAACGGCCCGGCTGATTCCAGCCGGGGGCATCGCCCCTGGTTTCTGGGTACCCAACACGCCGGAGGGCTGAAAGCCCGATCCATCGGCGGCGACGCGGTTGGGGCGGGCCTTCAGCCCTTTCACATTTTGCGGAACATTTTCTGGGGCGGTGCCCCAGGCTAGGATGAGTCGGGCCTTTGGCCCTCAAATCTCGGCTGCGACGGGCACCGGCACCCCAAGGGCGGCGGCGGCTTCGAGACCATAAGACTCGGCGCGGGGATCATGCCGATACTCGCGAATTTCGAATGTGATCTTGGCTTTTTCCGCTGCGCGAATTGCTGGTGTCATAACTATGTCAGAAACGTTCCCTGTCGAAAGTCCTCGAATGCTTGGACGATCTCTTCCCTGGTATTCATCACAAACGGTCCATAGCGGGCAACCGGCTCGCGTAGAGGTTTTCCCGCCAACAGCAGAAACCGTACCGGCGTATCGGTGGTGTTGACGGTGACGACCTCACCGTCCGAGAGGACCGCGAGATGCTGTTGAGTCACAGTCTGTGTTGACGCGCCAAATGTCCCGCCCCCCTCGAAGACGTAGCAGAATGCCGTATGCCCACGCTGGACCGGCAGCGCGCAACTCGTCCGCGCGGGCATCCGCACATCGAGATACAAAGGAGCGGTCGCGATCCCTTGCACGGCCCCACGCACGCCGTGACTCTCGCCCACCAGCACGCGAATGTTCACGCCGCTTTCCAGCACCACTTCCGGCACGTCTTCTGGCGGGATGTCCTGATAGCGAGGCGCGGTCATTTTTTGCGCCGCTGGTAAATTCACCCACAGTTGAAATCCCCACATCAGTCCGTCTTGCTGTTGCGGCATCTCCGAGTGGATGATCCCACGCCCAGCGGTCATCCACTGAATGCTCCCTGGACGCAGATTCCCCTCGTTCCCTTTATGGTCACGATGCTGCATGGCTCCGGCCAACATGTAAGTGACCGTCTCAAACCCACGATGGGGATGGTCAGGAAAACCAGCGATGTAATCGGTGCCTGTGTCGGACTTGAATTCGTCCAACATCAGAAAAGGGTCGAGATAGTCCAGCGCTGGCGTGCCCAAACTCCGGGCGAGTTTAACACCCGCGCCATCCGAGGTTGGTTGCGCTTGAATCACCCGAACAACGGAGCGCTCTGCGTTTTGCATATCGAGGTCCTTTCTCGTTTCGGCTTATGGCTTATGGCTCGCTTCGCTTTATGGCCTATGGCCTATGGCCTATGGCAAGAACTTTCTTACCATAGAGTGAGCGTAGCGAACGAGCCATAGGCTATAAGCCATAGGCTATAGGCCATAGAGTCCACACGGCGGACGAGCTATATGCTAACAAAAAAGGAGGGCACCTAATGAGCGCGAACGCACTCAATATCATGTTGGTTGATCTGTTTCGTTCGGAGGAGGCTATGAGTCGGTATGACCGCGATCCCGATGCGGTGGCCGCGCAGTATGGATTGACTACCGAGGAACGCGATCACCTGAAAGCCAAGGACATGGGATGGTTGTACACGCAGGGTGGCGTACACCCCTACATTCTCGTGCAGTTTTCTTTCGCCATCCATTATGACCTGGGGCAGTATATCGGCCAATTGCAAGCCGCCACCGGGCAAAGCGGACAAACACGACCAGCGCATTAACATCGTCACACACAGAGAGGAGAATTGTATGGCTCAAATTGTCGCGGCAATGGCGTCCGTCCATTCGCCACTACTCACCAGCGCGCCGCACATGGCGGATGACGCGGCATGGAAGAAAATTAACCACGGGTTTGACACCCTGCGGGAGACCCTCACGGCTTCGGGAGCGGATACGCTCGTCGTGATTTCCGACGAGCACTTTAACGCGCTCGACCCGCGCCGGTACCCTTCTTTTGGGGTCGTCACCGCGCCGACCGTCGACGGGCCTGTCGAGAACTGGCTGGGCATCCCACGTAATAGTCTACACCTGAACTTCGTGCCTGAATTGGCCGAGACCATTATGACGGAAGGGGTCCAACAGGGGTTTGATCTGACACGGCTGGGCGAAGTCGGGTTGGATCATGGGTTTGTCACCTGTCTCCATTTCCTGACGCCCAAATGGGACATGTCCTATCTCTGGCTCATTCAGAATTGCGTGCTGCCGCCGTTGCCGAGTGTGGCGCGCTGTTATGATTTTGGTCGCGCGGTTGGAGACGCGATCCGCAAATGGGGCGGGTCCAGCCGGGTGGCGTTGCTCGGCACCGGGGGCCTCTCACACGCCGTCGGCACTCCGGATATGGGACGTATCGATCCCCAATTTGATCGTAAGTTTCTCGACTTGCTCTGCGCCAACAGTCCAGCGTTGCGGGACTACACCGATGCCGAGATAGAAGCGAGTGGTAACGGGACGCATGAGATTCGCAATTGGGTGGCGGTCGCGGGCGCGGTCGCTGGTGCCAAGGGCGAAGTGGTCATGTACGAACCGATGATGGCGGTCGGCTTCGGCATGATGCGGTTTCAGTTGAATTGAAGACAGCGTACCGGGGGTTGAAACCCCCGACGCGCGGCGGCGCGGGATCCTGCGGGATTGTGAGCACTACCTCCCAATCCCGCTTCTCTTATTGCTTCTGCAGCAGCTTACTGACCGCGTCCAGCGTGATTTTCGCCATCGCCATCGTCGCTCCCACCTCACGGGATACCAACTGCAATATCCGTAGCCCCGAGACCAGCAGGACCACGACAATCACGAGCATTGCGCCCAAAATCACATGTTCCATTATGCGCACCTCCTTTCTGTCACTTCCCACTGACAGGTAATTGTTCTTTGCGTTGACCTGGGGCCGCACGGAGATTGTAGGGGGGCCTCGCGCATCGGCTCTCTCGCGCGCTAAGCGCACTCTACTCCAACGCCCCCGACGCTACAATTTCGGTAATCCGCTCCTCGCTATACCCCAGCAACGTCTCCAGCACATATTGATTGTCACGCCCCAGCGTCGGGGCCATGCCTTCAATCCGGGCTGGCGTGCGGGACAAACGGAAGCGCGACCCTTCGACCGTTGTCTTACCAAACTTGGGATGATCGAGTTCCACGAAGTGCTGACGATGCACCAGTTGCGGGTCCGTAGCCAGTTCCTTCATCGTGCGGACCGCGGTCGCCGGTACTCCGGCGGCTTGCAAGGCCGCTTCAAGCGCGAATTTTTCTTGATCTTTCGTCCACATCGAGATCAGCTCGTCCAACTCATTTTGATGAGCCAGCCGAGTAGCTTTGGTGGTGAACCGGGTGTCGGTCAGTAAATCCGTCCGTTTCATCGCCGTACACAACCCGCGCCACTGCTCATCAGAAGTCACGGCGATCGCGACCCAGCAGTCAGTTCCGGTGGTGGGATACACGCCATGTGGCGCATAGTTGAGGTCGTGATTCGCATGACGTTCTTGCTTACGTTGATTCAGCCGGGTGTCCAACAAGGCTGGTGCGAGAAAATGGAGCGACGCTTCGCCTTGTGACAGATCGATTAACTGCCCTTGCCCGGTGCGGTCGCGATATTCCAAGGCCGCCAGAATCGCCGCCGCATTGAACCACGGCGCGATATAGTCGGTGTACGCCCCAAAAGGACCCGCCGGCGGACGGTCCGGCCAGCCCGCGAGATTGGTGAAGCCCACGATCGCGGCGGCCAGATTGCCGAAGCCCGCGAACTTCGCCATCGGCCCGGTTTGGCCCATCAGGCATGTGCTGAGCATGATGAGGTTCGGCTTCACCTTGCGGAGGGATTCGTAATCAAACCCCCATGCCTGCATCGCCTTGGGGGAGAACGATTCGGTCACGACATCCGCCCAGCGCACCAGATCAAGAATGACCGCGCGCCCTTCGGGTTTCGAGAGATCGACGGAAAACGGATGCTTGCCCGCGTTCATGTTGTAGAACAGCCCGGAACTCTCGGCTCCTGGGCGTCCGTTTTGGAATGGCCCCACCGTGCGGCAGGCATCGAAGCGATGGCTCGTTTCGACGCGCACGACCGTCGCCCCGTAATCCGCGAGCATCCGGGTCGAACCCGGACCAGCGATGGCCCACATGAAGTCGAGAACTTTTATGCCAGTCAGCGGTAGCTCTGTTGCCATAGTCTTCTCACTCCTTGTCACTGCGACGCTCAAATCACCCCTTTGCCTTGCAGTTCAACGAATTGTCCCTCGGTCAACCCAAGTTCTCCCACGTACATCTCACGGTTGTGCTCACCAACCGTGGGGGGACGCCGACGATATTTGAGCGGTGCGGCACTGAACTTCGCGAACGGGCCAGGATAGTGGACAGTCTTCCCCAACTCAGGATGGTCGAGAGGCTGCCAGTACTGACGCGCGGCGAGTTGTTCACTTTGCCACACTTCGTCGGTCGTGGTGATCGGCGCGATCAACAGGCCGCGGTCGAGCGCGGCCTCCAACAGGTCCGCCTTGGTTTTACTCGCGGTGAAACGCGACACCACCTCCACCAGGCGGTCGTACTCCTTGAGCGCTTCAGTATCCCCCATAAAGATACTGCCAAACGCCACCCAGTCCTGATCGCGCGTGGCCGTATCGCAGAATCCTTCCTCACATACCCATTCCATGAACCGGCGCGTGAAGTGGGCGATGGCGGAGCCGAACAAGAACACGATCGACACATACCCATCCTTCGCGGGCCAGACGAGACGGACTTTCACCGGACCCATTTTGACGCCCCCGGCGATGCGCTCGTAATCACGCTCTCCTAGTGGGGCCGCGAGAATGCTGGACTGGGTCGCTTGCGCCACGGCTTGTTGGGCCGACACATCGACATGTTGCCCTTGGCCAGACCGTTGCCGTTCACGATGGGCGATGAGCGCGGCCACCGCCGCTTGCCCACTCGCGTGTAAATACGCCTGGGGCACGCCGACTCGGACGGGTGCCCGATCCTCATCGCCAGTGAGAATCAACGGCCCCCCAGCGGCAAGGACAATCAGATCGCTGTCCGCGTAGTTCGCCTTGGGGCCATCTTGTCCAAAAGGCGTGATGGACACATAGACCAGGGCTGGGTTGAGAGTGGCAATATCAGCATATCCACAGCCATGTCGCGCGAGCGCGCCGGGGGTGTCCGATTCAATGAGAAAATGCGCGGACGTGACCAGTCGCCGCAAGAGCGCTTGTCCGTCGGGGCTCTCAAGATTGAGCGTGATGCCGCGCTTATTACGATTATAGGACCACCAATAGAGCGAGCGGTCGGGATGCGGCTGGTCTTGATAAAAGGGGCCGAGTTGACGAGCCGGAGAGCCGCCTGGGGGCTCGACCTTAATGACATCGGCACCAAGGTCGCCGAGAATCTGTCCACACAGCAGGCCACGTTCAGTAGTGAGATCCAACACGCGATAAGGACTCAGCATCGGTTGCCTCCGTTCTGTAGGATTCTAACCCGCACTCACACCAACAACCCACCGCCATCTATCGTCAAGGTAATACCCGTGACATAGCCATTATGCATGAGAAAGAGCACGGCGTCGGCGACTTCGTCCGCCGTGCCGATACGTTTCACCGGAAGTCGTGCCGCGGCCGCCGCGAGAATTTCATCGCGTTGACTCCCCAGCAGAGAATCAAGCAAGGGCGTATCGACAAACCCCGGCTGAATGATGTTCACGCGAATCGGCGCGAGATCAATCGCCAGTGCCCGTGCGAACGACTCCACCGCGCCACAAGAGGCGGAAGCGACCGCGGCCCCACTCAACGGTCTGCGCGCGGCTGTCCCAGACATGAAGGTGATCGACCCGCCACCGCGAATCTTCGGTGCACCGTATTTGGCCGCGTACAACGCGCCCAAGAAGCGGGTATCCATCGCCGGACGGAGGGTCGCGCTTTCCGGCGACAGATGCGTATCACGCACCAACGTGCCCGCCGTTATGAAGATATGATCGAGATGGTCGAGTTCCTGAAACAGACTGCGGGTCCCCGCTTCATCGGCGACATCCAAGACGACCGTCCGCGCCGAGTTGCCCAGCACGGCTTGCGCAGCGTGCAGCTTCTCCGCCGAACGGCCAGTGATAATGACGCGCGCCCCTTGGGCCTGCGCGCCCTGCGCGGTTGCCAGTCCAATGCCTGAACTCCCGCCTAAAACAACAACCGTTGCGTCCTTCAATGATATGAGTGGCATAATTCCTTCTTTCGTAAACAACTCGCTATCAGTAATCAGCGGTCAGCTTTCAGCAAGCCCGAGTTTCCATCTGGCTGACCGCTGAAGGCTGATAGCTGACCGCCTCCCTTGTCCTCACGCCTTCTTATTCCCCCACCGATCCCAGAAAAGCACCTCGTCAACCGGGTTCCGTTTCGTTGGGCCGAACTTGCCCTTCGGGAAACCGAGTGGGAGCAGCGCGGAAATTTCCATGTTCTCGGGCACCCCCACTTTCTGCTTTAACTCTTCCTCGAACATACAGTGGGTCGTGGTGAGCGTCGCGCCAACCCCATGCGCGCGGCATGCTAACAAGATGTTTTGCACGGCTGGATAGATCGACGCATGCACGGTCGCCGTGCTGCCACGGACATGCTCTTTCCACGCGGGATAGGTCTTGGCCATGCACGCGAGCAACAAGACCGGAGCTTCGTGCATGTGCTCGGACAGGTACATGCCCGCCTTCCTCGCGCGTTGGCGGTCAGGCGGGAGTTCGCTCAATGGGGGCTGTAAGGCCGCCATCTGTTGCTGCGTCGCCTGATAACGGTCACGGATAAACCGTTTCAGTTCAGGATCACGCACCAGAATGAATCCCCACTCTTGGCGGTTGCCGCCGCTGGGGGCATGAATCCCCGCTTCAACGATCTTCCGCAGCGTCGCCTCTGGAATGGGGTCTGGTTTGAGTCGCCGCATGGAGCGCATGGAAAACATCGTGGCGAATAAGCCAGGATCGGCGGTGGTCGCGCTTTGCTCAGCGGCATGGGTCAAACCAGCCAGCGAGCCCACCGCGAGCCCGCCGACGCCAAGGCTCAGTCCCTTGAGAAACGCTCGACGTCCACTGGGTTTCTGTTGTTTGTCTCCTACGAAACTTCTGCTCATTATTGCCTCCCTAATAAATCGTAAGCGATCAGCTCTCAGCTTTCAGTAGTCAGCTATGAACTCCAGGGGGAACCGGGGAAGAGGGGAAAAGGATAAAAGGAAGAGGGACAGAGAAAGAGAGTTTTGTATTGGGCCTTTTAACCGTTTCCCCCTTTCCCCGTTTCCCCTTTTTTTGCTGACCGCTGAAGGCTTACAAGCAATCTTGCTCCGCATTCTTGCGCCAGCCCCATGGCTCGCACTTGCGTCGGCGTCAGCTTCAACACCGTCCGTTTGTCCATTTGCGCGCTCTTTTTCCACGCCGCCAGACCTTCACCCGTGAGATAATGCTCCGCGAGGCCTCGGTAGAACGCCTCCGGGTCACGAGGATCGACGGAGAATTTGCCATCAACGATCACCCATTTGTACATGTTGGTGGGATCGACCACGGCGAGGGTCGCGCGCGGGTCTCTTTTCATATTGCGAAACTTGATGCGATCCGTGGTGGTCGTGAACAAGAGCGCTCCGTCTTCATACTTGAACCACATGACCGTGACCTGCGGGTTTCCCTTGGGGTTGATCGTCACTAACTGCGAGGCGAACGGCTGCTTCAGAAACGCGACCGCCTCTGGCGAAAACGTTTTGCTGTCCTCCATTGCCCGCGAGGGACGGACCGCCGTCTTCATCGCGTCGCCTGTTTTCTCCACCGCCTCTTTCGCGTCCGCCCCGTATCCATGCACGGGCGCGAGCAGCGCCATGACAACCACCGCCGACCATACGTGTCGTTTCATCTCAGTCCTCCTTTTTTCTCCGCGTTCATTTCATCCGCTTCCGCTTCGCCTCACCGTCGCACCGCCGGGGTTTCCACTGGGAGGCCCTGTCCGCGCCACGCCAGATACAGCTCCAGGTTCACATACTCATCCGCCCCGTACGCGAGCGGCTCGGCGCGCACCGCCGTATTACACCACTGAAACATCCGCTGGAGCGATCCCAAGGTCTGCCATAAATGCCGATAGATCGGAAACCCATTACTCTGTCCCTGGCTCACTACCTCGCCGCGCAGCCGTTGTCCAGCATTATTTTCGTGACACTGCACACAGGCGAGGTCGAGTTGCCCCCGGCGTCGCATGAAGAACGCTCTCCCAGACTCAAAGAATGGGCGCGCGCGGCCATCGACCTGGACCTTGAGAGGCATGCCGCGCGACTGCAATCCCACGAACGTCGTCAGCGCCAACAAGGATTCGGATTCATGCGGATATGGTCGCGCCCGCATGCGCGTCACCCGACACTGGTTGATGCGCTGCTCTAGGTTGATGAGTTTCTTGCGGCGCGGGTCAAACTGGGGATACCGAGCGCGCACGCCGCGCATGCTCTGCTCCGCCTCATGGTGGCAACTCGCGCACGACTGCTTCGCGGGTCCATCAATCGCGTTCCATAACGCGCGCCCTTTCTCCACCCACAGCAAGCCGGGATTGGCGAAGTCGTCATTTTGTAACTGCTGGTTTTCTGGCGAGAGAAAGTCATAACCAGAGCGACGATTCGTCTCCGGGGTGAGCAGAGGCGTGGGCGCTTCACTTGCTTGCGGCGGCTCTTTCAGTGTGAGCAGGTAGGCGACCACATCTTCAAGCTCCTGGGCGGTAAGAATCGGCTTGCCCCGATAACTTTTCAGCACGCGATGCAATCCGGTGACCCGGCCATACGCGGGCATGATGGAGTGTGGGTTAAAGGCTTGCGGGTCGCTCACGCGCGCGCGGAGATCGTTCGCGTTGTATCTTTGGCCCACACCATCCAGCGGCGGTCCAATAGTCCCATGCGAGTCGCGGCCAGGGAGTGGCATCGCGTGACAAATTACGCAATCGCCTTTGTCGCGGGCAAGAACAATCTGTCGGCCCCGGTCGGGGTCGCCGGGCTGGAGAACTGCATCGTTGGCGGCAGCGTGGGACCAGAGCGCGGAAAGAGCCAATAGCGTGGCGGTCAACAATCTCATGTCACGCAAACGTATCCGCCGTGATGTTGGCATACCAAGCGCGCGTATAGTCCGCCTCCCGCGTCCGATACTCATCAGGGGCCTCAAGTGGACTGATCCCGTCACTCCCTGGAATCGTGAAAATTTTGTCATTGCTCACCCGATACACCGCCGCGATCGAAATTCCGTAATCAGGAGCCACGAGACTGTAACAGGTATTCATCAACACCGGCTGCGGAATCGCCTCGCCCCGGAGTAACGCGACAATCGCCCCCGCGCATACCTTGGCTTGGTTGTTCGCGCTAAACGCTGATTTCGGCATCGGATTGGCAATGGCCGCGTCACCAATGACATGGATCCCCGGATGGACTGTCGACTCGAACGTACTTCCCCGCACCGGGCACCAGCCCGTGCCTTGATCGAGCCCGACCGCGCGCACGATCGCCGCCGCGCGCTGTGGCGGAATGATGTTCGTCACGGCGGCGCGATATTTCTCGAACTCGGTGTGCACGGTTTTGCTCTTGGTATCAACTCGCGTGACGCGCCCGCCTTGTGAGCCAGACACCCATTCCAACGTCTGTGGATACAACCGCTTCCACGCGGCGCGAAACAGTTCGTGCTTAGTAAAGGTATCCTTCGCGTCAAGAATCAGCACCTTCGATTTCGGCTTATGCGTCTTGAGATAGTGCGCGATCAGACTCGCCCGTTCATACGGCCCCGGCGGACAACGAAACGGGGCTTCTGGTGAGGTAATAACGACTAGCCCACCATCCGGCATGGCTTCAAGCTGACGCCGTAGCAGCAGTGTCTGTGGTCCAGCTTCCCACGCATGCGGAAAGATTTTGCTCGCCGCGGCATCGTACCCTTCCAATGCGCCGGCGGGAAATTCAACGCCTGGGGAGAGTACCAGACGGTCATACGTGAGCGTGGTCCCGTTTTTCAATTTCACGTGATGTTTAAGCGGATCAAGGGCCGACGCGGTGGAGTAGATGACGCGGACACCGTGGCGGTCGCGGAGCTGGTCATAGCTATAGGTCAGCGACGCCATCTCTTGCATGCCAACGAGCATGGCGTTGCTGAGTGGGCAGGTCACGAACTGTCGCTGTGGCGTGACCAGCGTGACTTCGAGGGAAGGATCGGCGCGTCTGAGATATTTCGCGCAGGTCGCCCCCCCGAAACCGCCACCGACAATAACCACCCGCGCGCGGGGTTTCGCCCATACGTGACGGGGCGTTGAGAGCACCAATGGTAGGGTGCCCGCGAGGGTGAGGAATTGACGACGGGTTGGCATGGGTTATTTCTCTCGTCCAATGGGGAGGAGGCGAATCCGATGACGACTATCCTCTACGGAGATAATCGCTCCCTCCTCAAGCTCTCTCGTTGACTCCGCCAGCACCCGCGCGAGACGACGAATCACATTGTCGCTCCGTGTATTCAGAAGCCGAAAGACCACCGCACTGACAAGCTGGGTTTTCGACAGCGAGACAATTTCCGTGAAATCCAAATCCCACGTGAGGATAATGCGCTGTTCGTGAGCGGCTTTCGTGAAGATGTTGCCATCCGGCAAACGGTGAAGTTGTTGTTCCCGGAGATGAATGGCGTCATGCGCATTGGCTCTTAACCACTCAACAACGCGCCACGACACACCCATGTCCGCGATAAAGCGCATCGGTGTCACTCAGGATGTATTTCTTCCCGCGCCAACCACGCGGTGTACGCGAGGGCCTGCTGAATATCTTCTCGTTCAAGGTCGGGATAGTCGGCAAGCACTTCCTCCGTTGTCGCCCCATACTCGAGCTGGCCGACAATGACAGAAACGGGGATACGCATCCCTCGGATACACGCGCGTCCACCCATAATCTGTGGTGAAAAAGTAACGCGGTCGAACGTCATTGGTATGTCCTTTCGTCAAAGGCGAGCAGCAATACAGTGTAAGGTTGGCGCTTCCGGCGCGATCACGCGCGCAAGAATTTTGGGTTCATTGAGCATCGTGATGTCACTCATGGCGGCACCCTACCATATCCGGCCTCGCCCGATGAACCCCATTGATCTGCCGTTCACTTCCTTGGCACGGCGAGGTACGCGGCGATGGCCTCAATATCCACATTCTCAAGCCCTTTCGCGATGCGGTTCATCACCGTGCCGGGGCGCGTGTCATCGCGAAATGCGCGCAATGCCGCCACCAGCCGTTCTTTCGGCAGCGTCGTGAACGCGGGAATCGCCCCTGGACTGTGGCCATCGGGACCATGACACGCCGCACAAGCATGCACCAGCGCCGCGCCATGCGCCCGGGTGGATTCCGCGAAACCGGGAGACGCACTGCCTACTAACCACGCGAGACTCAAGAGCAGGACCCGTGATTTCGTCATCATCCCACCGTCACCCGGAGGCGTTCAGTTTCCGTCGTTCCCGCATCATCGGCCCACGTCACTTCCAGTTCGCCGGATTCACTCAGCGTGGTAAAGAACGCCAGATAGGGGTTCGCCGCCACACCGGAAAACAGTTCGGCACGGAAAATTTCCTCGCCGTTGTACCGGCATGTCACCGACTTGATGACATTCTGGGGAATGGGCCGTCCGACATTGTTATGGCGAAACCCGGTCTCCATCGGATGGTGAATGAGGAGTCGGATTTCCACCACATCGCCACGCTTGATTTTCGCCGGAACCTGAATGCGCGTATTGCTCATGCCGTGCTCACGTATCCTTGCTCTCGACTCCACACGCGGCGGCGATCACCATGACATCCGCCGTCGCGAGCCAAGCGGACCCGTCACTCATCACCGCGACCGCGACGATTTGTTGAGACCCCGCGAGTCGCACGCGAGTGCTGACCTCCGCCTTGCCGGACCGTGGGTTGAGATGAAACCGCGCGATAACGGGCCGGGGGTTTTTCTCCGACAGGATATGGATGCTCTTCACGTGGTCCGCCGCCGTCATGGGACTCTCGACTTGAACTTTCAGAGAGACAGAGTTTCCACTCTCCGCCAGTGGCGGCAGCGTGAGCGTCACACGTCCAGTCTTCGGGAGCGTCCCACCGGAGACTTCACGAACCAACGGGTCGAGATTGGCCGGGAGGGCGAAGGCATCCACGGGTCTGAACACAGGCATCAGAAACGCAACGCAACAATTTCGCAGAAATCGGCGACGAGAGACGGCGCCTTGGCTGGGGGTTCTCATACGGTTTGCTTCGTCATGCGCGCTGCTGAATGGGCGTGTTTTAACGGAAGCCTCGATACGTATCGTGTTCTCTCGCCCAATCGCCAACACTCAACCTGGTCTCCGTTGAGACGGGCGACACTCCCCATGCGAGCAGCTTTAGTCTTGAACTCCGGCAAACGGAACAACTGCCGTAAAAGACCGGGAATGCGATACTGTTGTTGGTGGGGAATCACGCAATAGATCAAACAATAGCGACGGTCACACAGATGTTTGTGAAAAAATCCCGCGTCCAGTGTGACAAACGTCGGCTGCTTTTGACGACACAGGAACTGAAGGAGGCGATCATCTTTCACTGTTTCGTCTGGGGCGAGGTCGGCGATGCGCACCGCCGAAATCCACTCGCGCAAGGGTTCCAATACTTCCGAGTCCCCCAGGTGCTCATCAAGCACGATCTGGCTCATGCCGCTTTCCGGTATCGCTCTACCAAGGCAACGGTGGCGAGTTGCAGTGCCTCCTGTACCGCGTCACGAGATAATCGCGGCCATTCCGCTAATGCCCATTCCATGGAGCGACCAGCCGCGAGATAGGCCAGCACGGCTTCAACCAGGATACGGGTGCCCGTGAATGTCAGTTGTCCATGACAGATCGCCGGATCACTGACCACGTACGTTCCAAGTTCAACTCGCCGTGCTGACTTCATGCGACTCCGCCTTTCACATACCAGGAGCGTTTTCGCGACTTCTTCCTACGCCTTACGCAAATCCTGCTGCTTCAACGGCATGGAGCGAATGCGTTTGCCCGTGGCCGCGAAGATGGCATTGCAGACCGCTGGAGCAATAACGGCAAACGTTGGCTCGCCCGCGCCTCCCCAAAACCCTCCACTCGGTGCGAGCACCACTTCCGTCTTGGGAATCTCGTGAATGCGCGGCACCTGATAATCGTGGAAATTGGACTGCTCCACGCGGCCATCCTTGATGGTGATCTCGCTATACAACAGCGCGCCCAAGGCGTAGACCACGCACCCCTCGGCTTGCGAGCGCACGGAATCCGGGTTGGCGGCGTAGCCCGGATCAATCCCGACGATGATCCGGTGAATTTTCAGCTCGCCTTTGTCACTCACCGAGATTTCCGCCACACCCGCCGTGTAACTGCCGTATGAATCCTGCACCGCGATGCCCCGATGCACCCCAGGCGGCAACGGCTTCTCCCAGTTGGCGGCCTTGGCCACCGCATCCAGAATCCCCAAGTCCTTCTGGGCTTTCGCTAACAGCTTGCGCCGGAATTGATACGGCTCCTGCCCAGCGGCGTGCGCCACTTCATCAATGAAGCTCTCGCGGAAAAATGGGTTGTGCGTATGCGCCACCGCCCGTAACGGACCCGGCGGCACATGCGTGTTCCGCATCGCGTATTCCATGTGGATATTGGGAAACGCGTAGGGCGCATCGGAAAACGTCCGTACCCCAACGGTGTCGATCCCATCCTTGATCCGCTCTGGGGCCACGTCGTTGAAAATCGACTGGTCCGCCTGTCGCACGTACCACGCCGTCGGTGCGCCCTCGGCATCCAGGGCCGCTCTCATCTTCACCAGCGCCACGGGCCGATAGCGCCCATGCTGAATGTCTTCTTCCCTGGACCAAATCATTTTGACGGGTTTGCCGGGCATCGCTTTGGCGATCTGCACGCCTTCACGCACGAAATCGAGAAACAACCCGCGCCGGCCAAAGCCCCCACCAAGATGAACCTTATGTACTTCGACGTTGGCGACTGGGATTTCAGCGGTTGCCGCGGCGGTGGCCGCCGTCGCCTCACTGTTCTGCGACGGTGCCCAAATATCGATGCGGCCATCCTTAATGAGCACGGTGCAGTTCTGCGGCTCCATCGTCGCGTGTTCAAGATACGGAGCATAATACTCCGCTTCCACGGTCTTGGCCGCCGCCGCGAAGGCTTTCTCGGTATCGCCTTCATGCCGCGACACGGGCGCGCCTTTCACCGTGAGCCCTTCACGCAGAAACTCCATGATGCTGGCGCTGCTCACCTTAGCGTTCGCGCCCAGGTCCCATTCAATCGGCAACTCCTTCAGCGCCTGCTGCGCGAACCACCAACTCTTCTCGGCGATCACGGCCACGGCGCTCTCCAAGGGCACGACTTTGACGACATTGGGCATCTTGGCCACTTTGTCGGCGTCCGCTTTCTTCAACTTGCCGCCAAACACGGGGCAATGCGCGATTGCCGCATACAGCAGTCCCGGTGGGTGGGCATCAATGGCGAACTCGGTCTTGCCGGTCACTTTGTCAGGAATATCGAACCGCTTCATCGGTTGGCCGAGGATCGTCCAGTTCTTGGGGTCTTTCAGCGGCACATTCTTGGGCACCTCGAGCTTCGCGGCCTCGGCGGCGACTTCGCCAAACTTCACTTGGCGTTTGCTGGGGCCGTGGGTGATGACGCCTTTTTCCGCAGTGCATTCGGAAGCTGGGACGCTCCAGCGCTGCGCGGCGGCGGTAATCAACATGGTGCGCGCGGCAGCCCCGGCTTGGCGCAGATATTCCTGGCTATCGCGAATCGACCGACTGCCTCCGGTCAGCATGTCACCGAAGACCCGATTGCGGCGCAGGTTCTCGCTCGTCGAAGCGTATTCCGGCGGCACCTTGTCCCAATCGCAGCCCAGTTCCTCGGCGATGAGCATGGGCAAGCCGGTGTAGCTCCCTTGTCCCATTTCCACACGGGCGACCCGAATGGTGACCGTATCGTCCGGGCTGATCAGTACCCATGCGGTAACTTCCGGCCCGGCACTCGTGGCCGCGCCCGCTTTGGCGTCTTTCGCGAATAAATTCGTTGGCAAACTGACTTCCAGCATCAACCCTCCACCAACAGCGGCGGAGCGCAGCAGGAAGGAACGGCGGGACATTTCTGATGAGTGTTTCATTGTCGTGCTCTCCTCTTACGCCTTCCCCGCCGCTGTATGAATCGCCGCACGAATACGCACGTACGTCCCACACCGACAGATGTTCGTGACTCCGGCATCAATGTCCGCGTCGGTCGGCTTCGGCGTTTTGGCGAGCAGCGCCGCGGCAGCCATCACCATCCCCGATTGGCAGTACCCGCACTGGGGCACTTGGTGCTCGACCCAGGCTTTTTGCACGGGATGTTCGCCCTTCGGGGAAAGCCCTTCGATGGTAACGATCTTCTTTCCTTCAGCAGCGGAGACCGGCAGCACACAGGAGCGTACCGGTTCACCATCAAGATGCACGGTACAGGCGCCACACAACGCCATGCCACACCCATACTTGGTGCCCATGAGACCAACCACATCCCGCAACACCCATAACAGTGGCATGTCCGGGCTCACGTCAACCTTATGTTCCTGACCATTTACAACGAGTGGGATCATCAGTTCTTCCCCCTTTCTGAGGTGATAGTTCGACGACTGTTTCTTATCTCCTGTATCAGGCCGCCTGTAAAGACAATCCCCTCTTCTCTCTCCGGGAGAGACCGGGTATGACACTGCGTCCAAGGAGAAGCGTTATGAATATGTTACCTCACCTATTCGACAACAACCGAACCTGGGCGCGAGAGACCTGCGAGAAGGACCCGGATTTTTTCGTCAAATTGTCACACCAGCAATCGCCCGAATACCTGTGGATCGGCTGCTCGGACAGCCGGGTGCCCGCCAATCAGATCGTTGGCCTCCTGCCGGGCGAGCTGTTCGTGCATCGCAACGTCGCCAATGTGGTCGTGCATACCGACCTCAATTGCTTGTCGGTGATGCAGTTCGCCGTCGATGCGCTGAAGGTCAAGCATATCATCGTCTGTGGTCACTATGGGTGTGGTGGCGTGCGCGCGGCGCTGCGCAACGACCATCTGGGACTGATCGATAACTGGCTGCGTCACATTCAGGATGTGGAGCAGAAACATCGGCAGTCGCTAGCCACGCTCGTGGGCGAGGACGCCCAGGCGCGTCGGCTCTGCGAACTGAATGTCATTGAGCAAGTGGTGAACGTCTGTCAGACGACCGTCACCCAAGAGGCGTGGGCACGGGGCCAAGAGTTGACCGTGCATGGCTGGATTTATGGCATTCAGGACGGGCTGCTCCGTGACTTGACGGTGACGGTCTCGCGACCAGAGGAACTCGCGACGGTGTATCACGCGGCACTGCTGTCGTAGTGCCGCCACGTAGCTGGCATGCACGATGCCCCCCGCTACCACACCACCCGAACATGCGAGGGCCAGCTCCTTATGGGCTGGCCCTTGTTATTTCTCCCCCTGGAATGGAATCGGGGGAGGAAATGCTACGGTGTTGGGTCTTTGAAGAGGTCAGTTTCGTTCGGGACGATCACCGAACGGCCATCAATCGCTCTCAGGAAAGCAAGGATATCCGTGCGTTGCGCGGCGCTCAGCCTAGTCTGGATTGTCCCTCCTCCCGGTAGTGTATGTAACGGGAAAGAAGCATCCAAAGTCTGGGCTGCGCCATCATGAAAATAGGGCCCATTGGTACCCACACCTAAGAGCGAGGGCACATTGAAGCCCAGGGTGCCAAGCGGGGTTGTGCCATTCTGCTTGATCTCTATGTTCTTGGCGAGATTAAACGTACCGACGATTTCCAAGAATTGGAGGGGAGTAGGGTGCACCTTAGTGTCACTGTAGGAGACGACTTGCTTGGCGTTAATGGTGAGACCCGGGTCGCGTACAACACCTGCCGCGGTCGTGGTCGGATTATTGAGATAGATCACCTGGCTCTTCGTCCATTTCGCCCCACCATGACAACTCGCGCAGAATTGCCCGAACACAATCGAACCGCGCTGAAGAGTCGCGGCATCTGGTTTTGCCGTGGTCAGCGCCCGTACGGTCTGTACCCACAGGGTTTCCATATCCAGGGCGTCACTCGCCCCTTGAGATATCCCGTGGTCGAAGATCGCGGGGTTGGGTGCGCCAGCACCCAGTGCCGGACATCCGATAGCCGTGTTCGTCCCGCCCCCGGCGAAACCAGTACCGCACTGCACGTTACGCGAATTGTTGTTGAAGTCGGTCACGCTATCGCGAACCCCGCTCCAGTTGTTGATGCGAATATCATGGGCGCCGTTGATCTTGGAGGAATAGGCATCAAGCGGAATAGTCTGCCGCGGCCCGTCGGCGAATATCCACGTTACCCCATCAGCCAAGCCATCAGGGTGGCACGAGGCACAGGTACTCCATGCGTTATCGGATTGCTTACCGCGAAAAGCCAAAGGAACGATATTCCGCAAAGGAATGTCGGTGAGTCCCGCGTTGGGCGTGCCGAGTGCAGTGTGAAATACAAGTTTTCCCATGAAGCGTGAGTGCTCGAAGTTGCCTGGGATTGGCGGGGTACTCGAATCCACGTCGCGGGTCACAACCGCATTCGCGGACAAGTTGATAACCGTCACTGACATGTTGACATCGTTATACACAAAGGCGCGCGCGCCAGCGTTGTCGACCACGATACCGGTAGGAATGTTCCCGGTCTGGAAACGCACGACGCTGGGAGCGCCAATGCTCAGTGCCGTACCGGGCCCTGTTGGTGTAGCCCGGATCACGTAATTCCCGCCACGGCTGACGATGTAAAAGCTGGTGCAGGTGGCATTCGCATCAATCGCCACAAGATCATTACCAAACAAGCGGTTGAGGCTAGTTGTGGGGCTCCCGGGTTGCACCTCGTTCTTGATCTGCGCATTCAAGTTGACATGCTGAGCCGACAATTGAAGTTGTGTCGCCGTGTCCACAACGTGAACAAGCGCCTGGACGTTGGTATTGAAAAACACCGGCGGTTCGGGTTGCGCTCCGATGTTGGGGAGATAGAGCTTGGCACCGCAGATCAAGGCCGACCCGAACTGATTGGGGAAAACCGATTGTACGTCCGAAACGATAAGGGGGTCAGTCGGGTTGGCACTGGCTGGGGCAGGGCAGAAAGTCTGCTTGATCGGATCGGGGTTAGCGGAAATATTACAGTGAGCCGACCGATTCGCCGTAAAGCCGGAATTGGGCAGAGGCGACAGAAGAGTTCCAACGGGTGATCCAGGCGCGGTGGTCAGAAAGGAGATGAGGACACCTTGCTTGCCGTCGTCGAATCCTTCCCCCGGTCCGCCTCCTCTGAGCGAAGCAAAGAACCGGGTAATAAAGACCCGTGCGGGGGAAGCGTCGCCGACGATCGCGATCGCGCCTGGGTTCGGACCAGTCGAAATAGTGGTCACTATAGCACGGGTGGTGGGATTGATAGCGCGGACGAAGCCTGCGGAGTAGTTAGCGACATAGAGTATGGTGCCATCTGGAGTAAGGGCGCAGGCCCGCGGCTCGGCCCCGACCCCGATTGTCGCAACCACCTTGTCGGTGGTTAAGGAGATGACCGAAACGGTCCCACTCTCCGCGTTAGTCACAAACGCCTCATTGCGTGTCGAGTGAATCGCCACGCACCGGGGATTCCGCCCCACCGGCACCTCGCTACGTTTCGTCAAGGTAGTTCCCGAGACGTTAAAGATTGACACACTATTCGCCTCGGTATTGACCGCGACAAGCACCGCTTCGTTCGCGGTGAGGGCGATGTTCGTAGAGCGTGTGGGTTTTGCCTCTACCTCCAGCGGCCTCATCGTGAGACCAACCGATAGCAAGACCGGGACAAGCAACAATCGGCAGAGCGGTGCATGACCGCCCCTTTTCACGGATTTTTCCATACGTACTCCTCCTCCTTTTAAGAATAGACATTCAATATCCTGTGCTAATCCCTCACACTTCGCTCATTTTAGAGCGCACTTTTCGGAATTGCCGTAAGCTTGCGGCATGACTGAAGAGATCACAATCAACACCGAACGCATGGATGACATTCCGCTATTGTTGGCGCAACTAGACCGGATGCAGGTAGGGACAATGGT
>CAMBFS010000058.1 GCA_945865755.1 Klebsiella pneumoniae | reverse complement strand
GGGCGGCCAGGGCCGCGTAACCAATGTTGGAGGTATCGCATGATGCGCATGTTCCGCTCTCCTTCCTACGCAGATCGCCCCAGCATGAAACGCTCACCCCTACTTGGCAACCCCTCGGAAAAAGGGCCTGAATAAATTAGTAGCCACTACTTATACCTACGATGTGCTTGGCAATCTGACCAAAGTCGTTCTGGCCGATGGGACGGAGATTGAGTACGTGGTGGACGGGTTCCATCGTCGACTGGGCAAGAAGGTCAACGGTACGTTGGTGCAAGGCTTCTTGTATCAGAACGCGCTGAACCCGATTGCGGAACTGGATGGCACCGGGCATCTGGTTGCACACTTTGTGTATGGCACTAAAAGCAACGTGCCCGACTTCCTGGTCAAGAACGGAGTGACGTATCGGATTATCAGTGACCATCTGGGCAGTCCGCGCTTGGTGGTGGACACGCGCGATGGCACGATTGTTCAGCGCCTAAGCTACGACACCTTCGGGAACGTGCTGACGGATACCAACCCCGGCTTCCAGCCGTTTGGGTTTGCCGGCGGCCTTTATGATCGTGATACTAAACTGGTCCGTTTCGGGGCCCGCGATTATGATCCAACAAGCGGGCGCTGGACGGCGAAGGACCCGATTGGGTTTGCCGGGGGCGATACCAACTTGTATGGGTATGTGCTCAATGATCCGGTGAATTTGGTCGATCCCAGTGGGTTGGAGGGAGACGTCACTTGTGGCGGCGAAGGCCTGCCTGCGTGTGAGCCAGGACTCGAAGCCCCGCTGATTGATCCAGTGGAGGTGATAGCAGACATTATCACGGCAGGAGGAGCGGCAGTTGCGCAAGCCGGCCTTGGTGCCGCCGCTGGACATATCCTCCGCAGTGAAGTCGGTGCGATTGGGGATGATGTTGGGAAAGCTGCTGCAGAAGTGGCAAAGAAGGGATACCGCGCTGTTTCGGGTGCGGAGGCAAAGGACATCGCAGAGCATGGCTTCCGACCCCATCCTGAAGGTCGTTCAATGGAGAATAAGTGGTTCTCGGAAACCGCAGAAGGGGCAGAGCAATTCAAAGAAAAAATGTCAGATTTGGATCAGGTCATTGAAGCAGATGTTCCAAAATCCGTATATGACCAATCTTTTAAGGAATCGAACATTGATGGAACTGGTCCCGGTTTTGCCGTTCCACCAGAACTGTTACGAAAAATAAAACCAAAACTGGAGTAGGCGTATGTCACCAATAATTACCGCAGCGATCACTTGGATTAGGACCGAATATGGAGGGAGAGTTCATCCGCCAGTAATTGGATTACGGCCTACTATTCGGTTTCAGCGCGATGTTTCTGCTTGGTTGTTGGGAACGTGGTCTGTCCAGATTGTGAGCCTTGATTTCGATTTGCAGACGTGGACTGGCACTGCCCAATTAGTTTTTTCACCGGGGGCAACGCCTGACCGAACTTATATGAAAAAGGGAGAACTCATTGAATTGCTGGATGCCTATCGCGTGATTGGCGTAGGCATGATCCTTGCCGTTGAGGAAGATTAGTTCCATGTGGTGCAAGGCAGTGAAAGGGGGCAGGTCTTGTATTTACACATAGTGCTTGATTGCAAGACCTGCCCCTTTCTGCCAATCCCAACGGGATTGCGCAACACAACCCAGGGTTGCGCAGCTACCCTGGGCTCCGGCAAGTCACAACCCCATCGGGGTTGGGGCTACGGCGTTCCCCGCCCAGGGTTGAAACAACCCTGGGCGGGAAGACGCAATCCCGTTGGGATTGGGGATGGGCCAGCGCGGGCGCCTGGAGAAATAGGGGACGTTGCATGGCAGTTCAGGTTTTGGTCGAAGGCTTGCCTGAATAACCATGCCACATCCCCTAAGGCGATTTCCGGAAAAGACTATCCCATGTAGCCCGGATGGAGCGGAGCGGAATCCGGGGTGTCCCGCGCGGAACCTGGATTCCGCTCCGCTTCATCCAGGCTACCTAGAAACGGTATATTCATTTCGAGAAATCACCTAAAGCCTACTTGCCGTCGGGTCGAGGGTGGAACGGAATGCAAAATGTCGTAGCTAGTGGTAGCCGGGGGGGTGAACCCTCGGCTTGCCTGTTCACCACGTATCCACGCACGCCCGTTTCTTGCCCTGCCGCGGTGCCACTGGCGGAGCCGAGCGTAACGCGCTCATTACCCAGCGTCGCGATTCCACTGGGTCGATCACCTCGTCGATCTCCAGATGCGCGGCCATGTTGGTGCCTTTGCCCGCTTGGTAGGCGCGTGCCACCATCTGCTCGAACAGGACTTTGCGCTCAGTTGGGTCCGTCACCGCCTCCAGCTCTTTGCGAAAACCGAGTTTCACCGCGCCCTCTAGTCCCATGCCGCCAAACTCTCCAGTGGGCCACGCCACTGTGAAATAGGGAGCGCGGAAACTGGCTCCGGCCATCGCCTGGGCACCAAGCCCATAACCTTTGCGCAAGACAATCGTGAAATATGGGACGGTGAGGTTGGCACCGATCACAAACAGTCGGCTACAGTGGCGCACCAGCGCGGTCTTCTCCACTTCTGGCCCCACCATCATGCCGGGCGTATCACACAAGAAAAGAATCGGAATGTCGTACGCATCACAAAGCTGCATGAACCGCGCCGCTTTATCCGCACCTTCACTATCAATGGCACCCGCGAGATGCGTCGGGTTGTTGGCGATCACGCCCAGCGGTCGCCCTTCAACACGGATGAACGCGGTCACCATGCCGTGTCCAAAATGGCGACGTAGCTCTAAGACCGAGTCGGTGTCCGCTAACGTTTCAATGACTGACCTCACGTTGTAAATGCGTAAGCGATTCTCTGGGATAATGCCGCGCAGTATCCGTTGATCCGCGCATTCCCATTGCGCGAGCGGACCTTGAAAGTACGACAGATAACGCTTGGCGGCATACACTGCTTCCGCTTCGTCCGCGACCGGAATATCGACCACGCCATTGGGGACCTGCACGGACATGGGGCCGACTTCGTCCGGGCGAAAAACGCCCAGTCCGCCGCCTTCAATCATCGCTGGCCCGCCCATGCCAATGGAAGAGTTGGCCGTGGCGATCACTACATCGCAACAGCCCAACAGCGCGGCATTACCAGCGAAGCACCGTCCAGAGTTGATGCCCACCAGCGGCACTAACCCACTCAGTCTGCCGAAGTTATGGAAGGTCATAATGTTCAGACCCGCCGGACTCGGCCAATCGACATCTCCAGGGCGGCCACCACCACCTTCAGTCAAGACGACCACTGGGAGCCGCAGTTGTTCCGCGAGGGCGATCAGGCGATCTTTTTTCTCGTGGTTCCGCATGCCTTGCGTCCCCGCCAGGACCGTATAGTCGTAGGCCAGAACGGCACAGCGCGATTTTTCATCAGCGAAGAGATGCCCGTTCACGCGGCCAATGCCCGTGACCATGCCGTCAGCAGGGGTATTTTTGATGAGGTCTTCCATCGAACGGCGTTGCCGTTGGGCGGCGACCGCCAGTGACCCGTATTCGACAAACGAATCGGGGTCGCAAAGATCATCAATGTTCTCCCGCGCCGTGCGTTGTCCGGTTTTGCGTCGGCGCGCGACCGCGTCAGGCCGTGCGGCATCAAGCGTAATGGCATGCCGTGCATGCACTTCGGCGAGATCGGGGCGAATAGCGTCGAGATCGACGAGCACGGTCTCTTGGGCTTGCGCGATGCCGACATCGGCCTCTTCAATGAACGCGAGCGGGTGGCCCTCGAAAATGGTGTCACCCTTGGTGACGGTGAGTCGCTGGACAATGCCGCTGACGTCAGCTTGCACGACGTGCTCCATCTTCATCGCTTCCATAATCAGAAGCTGCTGCCCCTTATGCACCAAGTCGCCCTCGTTCACGTCGATACTGACGATGGTGCCTTGGATCGGGGCTTTGATCGCCACCGTGCCTTCTGGTCCACCAATGTCAGGTGAGGCACGGGTGAGAGTGGGCACGCTGAACGACGCGCTGACTGTCTCGCTTTCAGTCTTGCCGTGGCTCAACACCGCCAGCGGGTCAAGAGAATCGAGCTTGGCACCCGCGCGAGCCGGTTGGGCGGCGCGTGGGTCCGCGGGTTGCGCGAAGAAGAGTTGGCGATGGGCGCCATTGGTCGATGTGACCAGCTCCGTGAGATGTTCCTCGACAAAACGGGTATCGACGCGATTGGCGATAAATTCTGGATGTTGGAGCAGACTCTGCAAAAACGAAATGTTGGTCGCGACTCCTTCGATCTTGAATTCACACAAGGCGCGATAGGTTCTGGCGACCACATCGGAGAAGCGGTTGGAGCGAGTGTGTCCAATCAGCTTCGCCAGCAACGAGTCAAAACTTGGACTCGTGCGATACCCGACATAGCCAAAGGTGTCGGTGCGCAGGCCGGGACCGGACGGCACCTCAAAGGCACTGAGCGTTCCACCCGCTGGGCGCACAGTGCCATCCGCCCCCAAGGTTTCCATATTGACCCGCACCTGCATCGCGAATCCACGTGGCGCCGGGATGTCAGCTTGTTGGAGTCCTAACTCCGCGAGCGAACGCCCCGCCGCGAGGTGGAGTTGTGTTTGCACGATGTCGATGCCCGTCACTTCCTCCGTCACTGTGTGTTCGACCTGTAATCGTGCGTTAGCTTCAATGAAAGCGAAAGGGGCGTTTTCATGTTGCGTTGTGGCATCGACCAAAAACTCAAACGTTCCCACGTTCTCATAGCGAACGGCTTCCGCGAGTTGGACGGCGGCGGCGGTCAGGCGTGCCCGCAGGGTTGGCGTGAGGGATGGACTGGGAGCGATTTCGACGAGCTTCTGATGACGTCGTTGAATGGTGCACTCGCGCTCGCCCAGATGGCTGACGGCACCAGAGCCGTCGCCGAGAATTTGCACTTCGATATGCCGAGCGCGCGGCAACAGTTGCTCGACATACACGTCGCCATTGCCAAAGGCTTGTCGCGCTTCTGATTGGCAGCGGGTGTAGGCTTCCTCCACTTCTTGAGGCTGAAAGACGGCTCGCATGCCACGGCCACCGCCACCAGCCACGGCTTTAATCATCATCGCGCCGCCAGCGCCCAGGGCGGCAAGAAACGCACGCGCTTGTTCCAGGCTCGTCGGTCCTGACGTCCCTTTCATCACCGGGACGCCACAGCGTTCGGCTAAGGCACGTGCCTGGCCTTTGTCACCGAACATCTCCAGTACCTCGACACGTGGGCCGACAAAGGTAATCCCTTCCTCGGCGCAGCGGCGGGCGAACGTGGCATTCTCGCTGAGAAAGCCGTAGCCAGGATGGATGGCATCACAGCCAGATTCCTTGGCCACGGTGATGATCTGTTCAATGTCGAGATACGGAGCGACGCCTTTGCCACGCAGTGGGCGAGTGTCATCCGCTTTGCGGAGGTGCAGAGACAGCGCGTCATCCTCGGAAAAGATAGCGACGGTACGCAGGCCTAACTCGGCGGCGGCGCGGATGATACGGATGGCGATCTCGCCCCGGTTGGCGATCAGTAAACGTGTGAGTTTCATGGGGGTCGTACCTCTGCGTTATGCTAACTTCCGAGCAATGTCCGCGTAGCGATCCAAGAAGGGCAGGATTTCCTCGCGGCCAGCGGTGGGAGCACGCACGACGGTCCGTACCGCGCCCAGCGAACGATACCGCTCCAAGCGTTCCATACTCGCGGCATGGACACAGAAGAAGGAAATTGGCAGTGAACCAGGAGCACGTCCCGCCGCCCGCGCGCGGTCATGGAGATCCGCAATCGACGCGGGCATGTCGGCGATGGCGGTTTCGACGGGAATCCAACCATCACACAGATCAACCGCGCGCTGCCGTCCGGTCGGCGAGTTGAGACTGCCCAGCAGAATCTGAGGATGCGGTTTGGTGAGTGGTTTGGGATACGACCAGACCCGATCAAAATTGACGAACTCGCCATGATAAGTGGCTTCATGCTCGGTCCAGAGCACCTTCATGGCTTCAAGCCGCTCGGTCAACACTTTCCAACGTTTGCGCGGGGGTGTGCCGTGGTTGGCCATTTCCTCTTTATTCCAACCCGCGCCCACACCAAAGAGGAACCGTCCATTGGAGATGCGGTCCAGCGAAGCCACCTGTTTCGCTTGCACGATGGGGTCATGTTCGACCACGAGGGAGATGCCAGTGCCGAGCTTGAGGGTTTTCGTCACGGCAGCGGCGGCGGCCAACCCAATGAACGGATCGGACATGTGGACATACTCTTCGGGCAATTCTCCGCCTCCGGGATACTGGGACTCGCGGTTCGCGGGGATGTGGGTGTGTTCGGGGAGCCACAGCGACTCAAAGCCCCGGGCTTCGCATTCTCGTGCCAGTTCATCGGCGGGCATGGTGTATTCGGTGTTGAAGCTAAAGATGCCAAGTTGCATAACGCCTCCTTTGTGTGGACGATGGGCTCGCGCTGACCGGAGAGCCACGTCCCTGCGAGACTTATCTGTTCGCGGGGAACAAGCCAAGGAGGGCGATTCGGAGAAAAGTGCGGTGCCGGACAAATAAAGATCAGCTCAATTTGCAATGGGCCACTTTACACATTAACGTGAAGCGTCTGAGGAAAGGAGTTCACCATGAAAAGGAAAAGTCTCGTCGCAGTAATGATCGCCATGTCGCTCGCCGCAGGGTGCACGGCGATGAACCCCCAACAGGTGGCGCAACAGCAGGCTCCGGTCTATTACAACCGCTCGTATGATCAACTGACGGCTGAGGAAAAAATACGCTTGGAGGAACACCTTGCTCGCCAGAGCAACACCGCCTGGCAAACCAATGCCCAGGTCGCCAGTGGGGTGGGGCGACTCTTGCAAGGAGTCGGCGTCCTGATTCTCAGCGCTAGATAAGTAGGTATCGCTGCCCGTGGAGAGAGGTCTCTCTACGGGTGTGCCGCTTCTTCAGCTAGCACTTCAATTTCATTGGGGAACACCGGAACGATGAACCCTTGGTCCCATTGGACCATGACTAAGTCCCGACCGAGGTTCTCGGTCTCGTAACGGATCGTCCCTCGTGCGTCTCTGCGTAAATCCCCCTCTACCGTCCGAACAAACTGTGTTGTCCGGCACCGCCGCCCACTTCGTGTCCGATCGATCATACATGCTCCTTTCACGACCGATGATGCACATATAGCGATGCAAGTGTCGTACCACAATAATAAAGTGAGATGTTTCCGTGAAATGATTGAAGAACTTCTCCTACTTCATGGTTATTTTGCTGTTTGATTCGTAGTTTTCCTGTGACATTTATCTACCGGGTGGTGAAAAAAGTGACACGTTCGGCAACCGCCAGCCCCTGTGCGGGAGTGGCGTTGCCGTTGCGAAGTCTACCCACACGGTCTATTTTGGCTCACGTTTTTTGGCGCTGGTGATTTTCTTAACAGTCCAGCTTGTCACATAAGGATTAGCGTATGATGCGTGTCGGTATATGGCTGATGGTTGTGAGTTGTGCGGTGCTGAATGGCTGTTCGCGTATTTATCCCCCAGCCGCTTTTGTGAATTTCACAGCGCCGATTTATCCCGATGCCCGTGCGGAAAATTGTAACGTTACCTTGCTGGCGGACCCACCGGCGGAGCCCTATGAAGTTTTCGCGCAGATCGCTGGCTATGCCGGGTCCGCTGAAATGTCGGAGCGGATGTTGGCGTTGATTAAGCAGAATGGGTGTGAGATCGGTGCCGACGCGCTCGTCCTCTCCTCAATTCAACACGGTGATCACACCAACTCCGATTCCATCTATCCGGACTGGGTGACCGCCGGTGAAGGAGGCGGGGAGGGCGAACGGTTCCAGCATTGGCAGGATAAACGATACAAGATCGGGCAACGAGCGCTCGCGCTTGTGTACAAGAAAAATATCTCCACACGATCTACCCAAGCAGTGAAGAGTGAAAAGTGAAGAGTTGGAAGTCTCCAGCCACTTTCCCTCCGCGCCTCTGCGTCTCTGCGTGAGACGAATCAGGGCGTGGCATCAAGATTTGTCTCTTGTACTCCGGCGATAGGTGAGAGGGTAAACAGCGTTGGCGGCAGTATCGGGTTCAGTTCGAGCTGTTCATAGTAAATCGTAGCCTCCTGGTTGCCTTGGTGGTCCACCAAGGCAATCTCGAACGGAAATTCATGTCCTTGCACGGTGCGATAATCGGCAAGTGTCATTTGCGCCAAGAGGAGCCCCTCGCTGCTGTGTACCTCCCAGCGCATCAGGCGCCGAGTTTTTTGCTCACACATAAATCGCTGTGTCCCGCCCCCTGGTATGGGGACCGTCAGCTCATACCGTGCGGACTCGGTGTCCAGCCGCACGGTTCCTTCCTCTACGTCTAGGGGTAGCAGCGGAAGCCCTAGCAGGAGGCTCGTGACCTGGCTGGCGGAGAGCATAATCCGCAGAAAACGAGCGGCGTTCCGTGGGGTCGCGGCCCCACGATACACTGTCTTCTCTCGTGGCAAATAGGCCGCTAATTGCTGACCGTCGGTGGTGACGAGCGCCGCGATGCCGACCGGGGAAAAAAGTTCGAGTCGAAAATGGTCTGGCGCGGCGACCGCCACCGCTTGTCGCGCGGTGCCTTTTTCCGCGGTGTCCTTGTAGACGATGCGGGCCAGTCCCCGCAGGCTGGTCGTCTGAGTCCGACGATCGGTGAGCGCGCGCAATAACTCCGCTCCAGTCGGCGGAGCCGATACTGAAGACAAGGAGGTTGGCGTTGGTGTTGATGCTGGAGGACGGGGGGTGAGAGTGCAACTCGCACCCAATAGTAGAAAGAGTGCGAACGCGGGGATTTTTACGGTGATGCGGTCGGCGGACCGAGGGAAATGGGGCACTGGTTGTGACTAGACGCCGTTGTTCGTGGTGTTCTGCTCGTCCACCACCGCGTCGATCTTGATGCGCAATCGTTGCTTCTGCTCTTCTTCCTTGGCATGAGTTAGCGCTTCCCGGTAGGCGCGAGCGGCGTCCATCTGTCGTCCGACCTTGCCGTATGCGTCCCCTAAATGCTCGTTGACGGTGGGGTCTTGCCCGACCAGTTCGGCGGCGCGTTCAAGTTGCTGGACCGCTTTGACGTAATCACCACGCTGGTAGTACACCCAGCCCAGACTGTCGATATAGAACCCATCATTCGGTTCGATCTGCAGGGCCTGGCGGATCAACTTCTCGGCCTCATCCAGACGAATGCCCTGTTCCGCCCACGTATAGCCCAGATAATTCAACGCGGCGGCATTTTTGGGGTTCAATTGCAACGCTTTTTCCATGTACATGATGCAGCGTTGCTTATCCTTGAGTTCATCGTACACGGCCCCTAGCGTGAAGTAGTACTGGTCGTTTTCCGGCGCGAGGGTGATCATTTTCTCTAGCAGTTCAATGGCCTTTGGACGGTCCCCTTTTTCTCGGTGCAACGAGGCGAGGAATCCGAGCAAATCGAGGTCATCTTTCTTGGTGATGCGGGCCTGTTCCGCCTCCACGATCGCCTCATCAAGTTTGCCCTGCCGTTGATAGACATAACTCAGATACATGCGGGCATCGGGATAGTACTCGGATGCCTG
Source organism: Klebsiella pneumoniae (assembly GCA_945865755.1). Taxonomy (GTDB): domain Bacteria; phylum Desulfobacterota; class Binatia; order Bin18; family Bin18; genus JABFSC01. Next base: position 11,026 of record CAMBFS010000058.1, on the reverse strand, counting down.
CTGGATGTCGGACAAGGTGGTGATGGCCTTGTCATAGTCCTTGCTCTCGGTATACACGGCTCCCAAGAAGTAACGGGCACGATCATTGTCGGGCTGGGAGGCAAGGACCAGATTGAGTTCGGTTTCCGCTTTTTGATATTCGCCTTTTTCCCGATAGATGAGGCTGATTTTGACGCGTGTTTCTTGTGGGTCGGACTCGACCTTTTCCAATTCGCGATATTGGACGAGCGCATCATCCAACTGTTTCTGGTCCAAGTAGAATCGCCCCAGCCGTTTGCGGACTTGCGCGCTCTGGGGATTCAAGGTGAGGGCTTTCTGGTAAATTTCCATGGCGCGCTTGGGCTTCTTTTGCAGTTCCATCACCAGCGCCAAGTCCAAGAGCACGATTTCCGAATTGGGATTGAGCGTCAGGGCTTTCTGATAGTACGACTCGGCTTTCTTGAGCTTATTGGCCGCCGCGTGCACCTGCCCCAGGTAGTAATACCCCAGAATCGAACGGGGATTACTCCGCGTGAGTTTTTCCAGGACCGCGACCGCTTTGTCGAACTTGCCCTGCTTCGCATACAACGTTCCCAAGTAAAGATACGGTTCTTGATTGGTCGGCGACCGCGCCAGCACCGCTTCGTACACTTTCGCGGCCTCTTCTTCCCGATTCAATGAAGACAGGAGCCCGGCCATTAACAGTTCAGCTTCCGCGTTCGTCGGGTCCTGTTCGCGCACTTTCTGACAATGCTCAAGCGCTTCCGCTAACTTGCCTTTGCGGACATACAGCGTGGCGAGACGGAGACGTAACAGGGAACTATGGGGATCATTCGCCACCGCTTGTTCAAAAGCCGTGAGTGCGATCTCTTGCTCTCCGCGATTCAGCGCGACTTGCCCTTTCAGAAAGTGACCCAATGCCCGTTCGGCTGGGGTGAGGACGACAGGGTCACCGGGAATCTTGAAGACCACAGGTGTATCCTGCGATGGTGGTGGAGCGGGAGGAGCCGGCCGCGTGGCTGCGCACGCGGCCATGAGAAGTGGGAGAAAGCCGAGAAAAATGGGGTAAAAAAAGCGCTTCCGCGCGGTCACACGCATGGCGGAAACGTAGCATGGGCGGAAATGGACGGTCAATGCGGGACGCGCGCGCGCAGACCTTTGGGCAGCACGACCACAACCGTACATGGCGCCTGGTTGACCAATTGCTCGGCGCGGTGTCCTAAAAATGAGTCCGCGCGCCCAGAGCGATTGCCCGTGGCAAAGACGACGAGATCGTACCCGCCTCGACTGGTTTCACGAAGGATCTCCTCGGCGGGGTGCTCTCCTTCGATGACTTTCGCGTTGAGTCTCAGGTCGGGCTTGGCGCGCGCAGGACGCATTTCCCACGCCATCGTATCCGCCATCATGTTCAGCACCTGCTCATCCAGACCGGTCTCACGCCGACGAAACCACCGGGCGCGTGGCCGCTCGGGAGCGGGGAGCACGTGAAAGAGCGTGACTTGCGCCCCGGCATCTTCGGCGTACATCGCGGCGAACTCCACCGCGAGTTGCGAGTACGCGTCACCCGCTGTTGGAACGAGGATGCGCTCGTAGCGCGGCTTCTCATCGCGAGATTTGATAATGGCAATGTGCGCTGGCGGGTCGGTGAGCACGGCTTCTAGGAAAGTGCCGCCCAAGGGATGTTGATAGCTAGAGGCGCCCAGAAAGATGAGATCGTAGCCGCGCTGGGCTTCCTTGAGGATTACGGCTGAAAGTGGCGCGCCATTCATGGCGACGATGCGCTTCTCCAACGCCACGCCACAATCGCGCGCGACCTGTTGGAGCGGGAGAAACGGGTCATCTGGCATTGTTCCTTGGGTACGCCACCAGCGGGTCCACGACCGACCGGAATTCACCGACGCGGAATCGGAGTGGATAAATAACGCGGTAATGACGGCGTCGTCATGGGTAACCAATGGAGCGGCCATGCGGAGCGCCGTCACGGCGTTCGGGCCACCCGCCGTGGGCAGCAGGACTCGCAACGTGCGCTTGTCGAAGATAGTCCGTTGCGTGGTGAGATTCAGGCGTTCCTGTTCCTCGCTTGAGGGTGGAATATGACTCAAGGACCATTTCAGGAGTGGGGGAGCCATGAGGGAGGTGACCATCGCCATCAACACCAAACTGCTGTAGACCTCGGAACTCAAGATGCCAGAGGTTAACCCGACGAGCGCGATAATCAGTTCCATCCCCCCGCGGGCGTTCATCCCAATACCGATGGAAACCGCCTCCCACCACCCTAACCGGCCGAGCAGACCACCGAGGGTACAGCCAATAAGCTTACCAGCACATGCAGTGATGAGGACGAGTATCACCAGCTTGGGATCTTGGAGCTGAGTGAGGTCCACGCGCAGACCAACGAACGCGAAAAAGACCGGAGTAAAGACGCCGTGCACCACGCCCACCAGTTTCTCCAGCGCGTTGGCGCGCACGCGTGGCGATTGCGCGAACAGCACCCCAGCGACAAAGGCCCCGAAGACGGCATGAATGCCAATCGCCTCGGTGATGGCCGCGCAGATCAGGGTCACGACCAAGATGGCCGTGATATGCGCTTCCTCGACCTGCACGTGTTCATCAATCCAGCGGAGCATCCGCCGGACCACGTGCACGCCGAGCAACAAGGCGACCCCAATAAAGCCCAGCGTACTCCCGACGCCCTGAACGACCGCTGTCACATCAAGTGTTCCTTTCGCCATCATGCCCATGAGCATTGAGAGGATTGTCCAGCCCGCGATGTCATCCACGATCGCCGCGGCCATGACGATGGCCCCGATATTCCGTTTCAAGATCCCGAGATCGAGCAGGATTTTGGCGATCACGGGGACCGCGGAGATCGCCATCGCCGTCCCTAAAAAAAGTTCAAAGATGAGGCGTTGCGCGGGATTGGCGAGCAGGTGATCCGGAATCGTCGTTGCTAAAAGATAGCCGAGCGCGAAGGGAATAATGATGCCGAAGAGTGACGCGAGCGCGGCTGGCCGTCCGAGTCTTCTGAGGAGCGCGAGATCGGTTTCCAACCCAGTAAAGAGCAAGAGGAAGAGCATCCCCAACCAGGAAATCAGTTCCAAGAGGTGAAATTGCTGGACATCCGGCGGGAACAGCGCGGCGGAGCCCGCCGGGAAAAGCCACCCGAGGAGGGAGGGACCGAGGATAATGCCAGCGAGCAGTTCGCCAAAAACCGGCGGCTGGCCGTAGCGTTTCATCAGCTCGCCCAACAGCCGTGCGCTGGTCAGGAGGAGGGCGAATTGAATGATGAAAAGAAAGAGCTGGTGTCCGGCGATAGGAGGGATCATTGCGATGGTAATGATTTCTTCGGCAACGTTCGTCGTTCTCTGCCGCGCTTATAGCAGGGTTGGGTGTGGACCAACAGTCCACGTGGTAGCTCTTGAGAAGAAGTTGGAAGAAGGAGTATGGTGGCGTCGTCGAGGAGCCCATGAAAACGGGCCCTGCTCAACTGATTCTTGGAGAGAGCGCGAACGCCATGCCTAAACAAAAACCTCGCTCGCTATCTCACGCTAGTCGAAAAAAGAAAAAGTCGCTCACAAGGAGGACAACAATGGCAGCAAAAGAACGTAGTGCTTTGACCGCGGCAGAAGACCTCAACGGGGGAGGTGCCGAGGGCAGAACAAGTGCCCCGCAACTGCTGACGAGTGAAGTAGGAGCGGGAGGAGTCAACACGCTCGATAAGGTTCGGGATATTCTTTTTGGTGGTCAAGCTCGTGAAATTGAAAGACATTTTTCCCGCATGGAAGATCGCCTCGCCAAGACCATCGCTGAACTGCGCGAGGATCTGAAGAAAGGACTCGATACCCTCGAAACCTACGCCAAGAAGGAAGTTGACGCGCTCCACGAACGGATACGCGCGGAAGCCGCGGAGCGTGAGGCTGCGGGCAAAACTCTGAGCCGAGACCTTCAGACCGCCAGCGAAATGGCGACACAGCAGGTGCGGCAGCTTGAGGAACAAACTGATACGCGGATTCGCGCGGAGGCCGCGGAGCGTGGCGTCGCGGTCAAGGCGTTGAGCCAAGACCTCCAGACGGCCAGCGAAATGGCGACTCAGAAAGTACGGCAGCTTGAGGAACAAACCAGCAAACAGTTGCGCGCGGAAGCCACGGAGCGTGGGACTGCCGTCAAAGTGTTGAGTCAGGATATCCAGACCGCGAGCGCGACGGCGACCCAGAAAGTGCAACAGCTTGACGAGCAGACGAATAAGCAGTTCCGAGAAGTCCGGACGCAACTGCTCGAACAAGCAAGAACCCAGAGTGAGGACTTGCGACAGAAGTATATGGATCTCACTTCCGCCCTCGAAAATGCCATGCAAGAGCTTCGTTCCAATAAGACCGATCGCGCTGGTCTTGCCGCCCTTTTTACCGAGGCCGCTGTCCGGCTGCAAAACGAATTCCAGCTCCCTGGGAATGAATAAGGACTCGTCAAAAAATAACTTACCGATTTGGCTAGTGGGTGCCACTGCTGGCTTGTCCAGCAGTGTTCTATGCTCGGTAAGTTATTTCCTGACGGTGCCTAACCACATCAATAAGGTGTCGTCCGTTCCCGTGGTCGTTAACGGTATTACTTGTCAGGGGTACTTGTGAACCAACCGAGCGGGTCTCCCACGGAGTCCCCTCCTCCTCGTCCTGCCGCCGCCGTGAAGAATGGTTATGACGAGTTCGGTGAGCTTCGTTCGCTGCTCGTTGGACCAGAGCAGTCGCAACTCGCCAAGCTGCGAGCGCGCTTGGACAACCCCCAGCGCTTTGCTGAAGAGATCGGTGCCATCCTCCCGGATGCCATCTCCTCGCGGACCGCGAAAGACGACCAACTCACCCAAGCGTTGACCTCGACTGTTGAAGCCGCGATCTCCGCGTCGGTGAAAAAAAACCCGCGTCCGTTGGTAGACGCCATCACACCTGTGATGGGACCGGCGATTCGCAAAGCCATCGTCCAGTGGTTTAGTGAGTTGACACAGAGCATCAACCAGACCATGGAGCGCAGTTTTTCCATGGAGGGGCTCTCCTGGCGTGTTGAAGCCTGGCGCACTGGGAAGTCGTTCTCTGAAGTCGTGCTTAGTCATACGCTCCTGTATCGAGTGGAACAGGTCTTTCTGATTCATCGTAAGACGGGACTGCTCTTGCAACATGTGGTGGGCGGTGCGGGGGCCGTGCAAGACGTCGACATGGTCTCAAGCATGCTGACGGCGATCCGCGATTTTGTCCAGGATTCCTTCGGTACTCGAAGTGAAGAAGTCCTCGACAATTTCCAAGTCGGTGAATTAACCGTGATGGTCGAGCAAGGTCCTCTCGCTCTCCTGGCGGTGGTCGTTCGGGGCGCGGCTCCGAAAGATTTGCGGGTCGTTTTTCAGGAGGCGATAGAACAAATCCATGTCGAACATGCTCAATCCCTTGATGCCTTTGCTGGGGATGCGGCCCCTTTTGAGCAAACGCGGCTCTATCTGGAAGATTGTTTGCGAACCCAAACGGGTTCCCCTTCAGGTCAGCAAGACGCGAAGAAGGTTGCCCCACTGACGATGATCGTCGGAGTTGTTGTTGTCCTGTTGCTCGTCTGGATGGGGGTATCCACACGCAACCGCTGGCGGTGGGAAGACTATCTGGCGCGACTCAAGGCCGAGCCGGGGATTATCCTGGTATCGACCGACACGGAAGATGGGCAATACGTCATTCGCGGGTTACGGGATCCGCTTGCCGCCGATCCCATCGCGCTTCTCCGGGCAACCCCAATTCCACCGGAGCAGGTTGTTGGGCAATGGGAGCCGTACCAATCGCTTGCTCCGTCCTTTGTGCTTGCCCGCGCCAAGGCGTTGCTGAGGCCACCGACGGAAGTCTCACTGCGGTTCGCTGATGGGGTGTTGTTCGCTGCTGGAATAGCCCCAGCGCAGTGGATCGCGGATACGCGAAAACTCGCGGGCGCGATTCCTGGGGTGACGACACTCAACGATCAGGAACTCATTGATGCCGACGCGCGGGCACGCGCGCTCAAGCTGAAGGAGTTGCAAGCCGCCAAAGCGACGATTGAACAGGTGACGTTGTATTTCACGCTGGCGTCGAGTGAGCTGGTCGCCGAGCAAGACCAGATGCTGACGCAGCTCACCACGTCATTCCAGACGCTGTTTGCCGCCGCGCGGTTTGTCGGCTATGAGGTCCAGGTCGATGTCGTGGGACATACAGACGGGACGGGAATCCCGCGGAAGAATGTCGTGCTCAGTCAACAACGGGCGGCACGGATCATCGTGGAATTGGCAAGGCGGGGACTCCCGGCGGAGCAACGTGCCGTATTACAATCTCGCGCGGGTGGACCGCGCCGCGAAGAGAGTGCGGAGCAAGACCTAGAGGCGGATCGGAGCGTCACATTTGAGGTCAGGGTGGATGACCGCCAGAAATAACTAGGGTAAGGCTATTAAGGAATGATCCAGAAAAAAATCTGCCTGCTCGGGGCGTTCGCCGTTGGGAAGACGAGCCTGGTCTCACGCTTCGTGAAAAGTATCTTTTCGGAGAAATATCTGACGACGGTCGGCGTCAAAATCGAGAAGAAACTACTGACCGTTAGAGACCAAGGCGTGTCCTTGATGTTATGGGACCTCGCGGGCGAAGACGAGTTTCTCCAGGTGCGGATGTCCTACATGCGCGGGTCGTCTGGCTACTTTTTGGTCGCCGACGGTACACGACGCAATACCCTGGATACCATGCTGTCATTACAACAACGCGTGGAAGAAACGATTGGGCGTGTCCCCTTTATCGTGCTGTTGAATAAAATTGACCTGAAAGAACAGTGGGAGGTTGATGACGCGGCCATCAATGAACTCACGCAAAAAGGCTGGCCGGTCATCCTTACGAGTGCCAGAACGGGAGCGGGCGTGGACGATGCCTTTCTGGCGCTGACCAAGAGTATGTTGGAATCGTAAATGTCTAGAGAAGATTCCCTCGCCACGATTATCAATGCCTTGGACGTGGCGTTGCTTGAACGTCGTGCCCCTGGCGTCTTTGTCCTGATCGGACAGGTGCCGGGCTGGTTTGCGCGCCTCTATCCCGATGTGACGGTAGACCAAGAAATCCGCCTGGCGGAGGTCTCGCCGTTTTTGGCGAACTTCTTGATCGACGCGGAGAGTTTCTGGGAAAAACCCGAACCTGGGCGATTGTTGTCGGGGCCCTGGATCGAAACCGCGCTGAGTGGCGAAGAGTGCTTTTTGGAAGCCTCCGCGATCAACACCGACGGCCTCAAGGTGATGGCGATTGAGTATCAGCGCGCCTCGCTTGAACAGATGCGCACGATCATTCAGACCGCCCGCGAACGGAATCTCGATCATCGCCGGGTCCTGCAAGAAATGCAGAAAAAGGAGATATTGCTCTACTGCATTATTCACGGTCTCGTGCAACCCCTCACGGGGTTGAAGGGATGTCTCATCTTGTTAGGCGAGGAACAGTTGTCCGCCAAGGGCAGGCGACTCGTCGATCTTGGGATTCAAGAAGCGATCAAACAAGAACGGTTGATTCAGAATGTGTTACATACCTTCGCCGCCGACGTGGAGTCGCAAACGGAGATGGCCGCGACTCCCGCGGAACTCCCCGATATCGCCACGGCCGCGCAAGCGGTAGTCACGAGCCTGACCCCGGCTTTTACCGTGAGCCGGGTAGCCCTGCGCCTTGACCCGGAGGCGGATTGGACGAAAGAGTGGCGAGTGGTTGGGGAAAAATCGCGGCTGGAGCGGGTGCTGATGAATCTCGTGGAGAATGCCCTGCGCCACAGTCCGCGCGGGTCCACTGTCACGATTGGGGTCCGAGAGGAAAAGGGCGGAGTCTTAACGACGATTGATGACGAGGGGCCTGGTGTTCCCGAAGAGATTGCCGAGCATCTGTTTCGGAAATTTGTCCAAGGGAACCACGAGCCAGGGAGAGTCGGCTTGGGGCTCTATTTTTGTCGCATCACCATTGAGCGATGGGGAGGAGAGATCGGCTACGTGCCGCGAGCAGGCCGAGGCGCGCGGTTTTGGTTTCGGCTCCCTCGTCCGCTAGTCATGTAACCCATCATAGATCGTGGCGAGCTGTTGATGAATGTCGCGGAACACATCCAAGAGTCTGGGGTCGAAATGGTGTGGCAGAGTCCGCCCGTCGCCGTTCGTAATAATGTCATACGTCCGTTCGTGGGTGAAGGCTGGTTTATAGGGGCGAGGGCTCCGTAACGCGTCATACTGGTCGGCGATCATAATAATGCGGCCGGGGAGGGGAATGGCTTCCCTTGTGAGTCCTTGGGGATACCCGCTGCCGTCCCAGCGTTCATGGTGGGACAGCGCGATTTTTCCGGCGGTTTCCAAGAGTGGCGAAGGGGAGCCTTTCAGCAAGCTGGCCCCCAAGGCCGGATGTTTCTTCATGGTCTCCCATTCTTCGGGAGACAAGGGGCCTTTCTTGAGGAGAATCGCATCGGGGATGCCGATTTTTCCAACATCGTGCATGGGCGCGGCGGAAGAGATCATTTGCGCCTGCGCTTCACCGAGCCCCAGGTGCAGCGCGATCGTCTTGGCGTAATAGCTCAGGCGTTCGATATGGGAGGCGCTTTCGTCATCTTTATAACGCATGGCGCGATTGAGCCGGAGCAGACTGGTGTAATGAGATTGCTCAAGCTCCTCACTTTTTCTTTTCTCCGCGTCATAGGCAACTTTGAGGTTTCTGGCAAAGGCTTGGAGTTGGTAATTGGTGGCCTGCAACTGCTGGCCCCGTTCCCGTTCGCGCTCCCACGAGAGGCGGAGATCCGAGGCATATTCTTCTAACTGGGCTGTCATTTGGACGAGTTGCTGCTGAAGGGCGGCGACCTGCCCGGCAAGAAGTTCTGGGGAAGTCTCACGTTCCATGTTGGTGTCCATTCGAGGGATCGCCTGCATTTATACGGCTGGGGGAACTGGACTCAACGCGGTTGGCACTTCAATAATGAACGACGCTCCTTGCCCAGGACCTGGACTTTCCGCCCGGATCGTTCCCCCGTAGGTTTCCACAATGGCACTCGCGAGCGCGAGACTCAAGCCCGTGCCACGAGAATGGTGGAGCAGGTTGGTCGTCGTAAAGGGACGAAAAATCTCCCGTGCCAACTCTGGCGGAAACCCTTGTCCGCGATCAGTGATAGTCAACGTGGCTTGGTGTGGAGATTGGGCGAGGGTGAGCTGGATGGCTTTCTCCTCCGCGGAGAACTTCACGGCATTCTCCAGTACCATTTTCACGACACGCCCCATCTGCTGGTGGGTGCCGTGCACGAGACATGGGGCGTCGGTAAGCGAGAGCTGAAGCGTGACGTTCGCGTCGGTTAATTCTGGCATGGTTGTGAGGGTGCGCTTCACGACCTGGGTGAGATCGGTCGTGCCCGTAGGGTCGGCTGGGTTCAATGCGAACCAGGTGAAATACTCTATGCCGCGTTCGACAAACTCGTGCAGGCGTTCGTAGCCGCGCCGAATGATGCCCAGGACTTCCGCCTGTTCTTTCGGGTCACTATGGGGTTCGAAAATATCCACGGCACTAAAAGCGTTGAGCGGAGTGCGTAATTCATGAGAGATGAAAGAGAGGAAGTCGGTCTTGAGCTGATCGAGGATGTGGAGTCGAGCATTCGCTTCGGCTAATTCTTGCGCCTTCTGGCGTTCGGCATCGACGATGCGCTTCAAGTCACGGGCGTACAGGGCTAATTGAGAACTCGGGGTATTGAGCTGTTGTTGGACTTCCGCAGTGACCTCCGGCAGGTCAAAGGGGAAGTCGCCCTCGGACATCTCGTTGCTGGTGTGAGGCGTTCGCGGATGCCAGATTGCGTGAATTTGCTGCAACAGTTCGAGTGGACTAAACGGTTTGACCAGGTAGGCTTTGACGCCAGCGGCGCGGCCTTGTGCTTTGTCGGTATCTTGTCCCTTGGCCGTTAGCATGATGACCGGAATAGTGGCCGTTCGCGGGTCTTGGCGTAAACTCTGCACGACCTCAATCCCGGTTAATCCAGGCATCATCCAATCCAATATCAACAGATCGGGTTTGTCACTCCTGACCAGATCCAGAGCGGTGAGCCCGTCCGCGGCTTCGAGAATGCGATACTCTGGATCCTCCAACGTGATCCGGGTCAGCATCCGTAGGCTTGCTTCGTCGTCCGCAATCAGAATGGTCTTCATATCTCTTCTCTCTGGCACTTTGGCTCGTGCGGTTAGTCTTTCAACAGCGACCGGGCAATGACCCACCGATGGACTTCACTGGGGCCCTCGAAGATGCGCATTGGTCGCAGACGGCGATAGATAAACTCGAGTGGCAGGTCCTTTGACATGCCCATGCCACCGTGAACCTGCATGGCTTGGTCGGCGATGCGGGTGGCCATCTCGGTGGCGAACACCTTGAGCATCGAGGCTTCCTGGCGAACATCTTGGCCTTGGTCGAATTTCCACGCGCCGTGGTGGGCCATGAGGCGCGCGGCGTAAATATCCGTCGCGGCGTCAGCGATGAACCATTGGATGGACTGGCGGTCGGCGAGTCGCTGGCCGAAGGTCACTCGCTGTTTCGCGTACTCCACCATCATATCAAGGCAGCGTTGGGCCATGCCGACACACCACGTCCCGATTTCGAGCCGTCGCACCGTGAGGCGGAGTTGCATCGGCGCGAAGCCTTGCCCGATCTCTCCGAGCACATGAGAGTCGGGAACGATCATATCCTCGAACACGATTTCCCACGGCGCATGGCCGCCGATCACGGGAATCTGCCGTTGCAGGATCAAGCCAGGGGTGCCTTTGTCCACGAGAAAGGCGGTGATGCCGCCACGCGCCCGTTTGTCCTTGTCGGTGAGGGCCATGACGATCATAAAGTCGGCGATATGGGCGCGCGATATCCAAATTTTTCGCCCATTGATCTCATGCTTCGCTCATTTCTTAAAGCACTTTTGAGAATTGACAACTGAGGATCATACGAAAAGGTCATTCTGATCAAGAATCGCACTGAAAAATTATGAAACGAGTGAGTTCAAGGACTATGTGGACACCAACCTGAAGAGGGTAGTT
>CAMBFS010000057.1 GCA_945865755.1 Klebsiella pneumoniae | reverse complement strand
CCAGTTGGGCGATTTCTTGGTCGATGGCGTTGATTTCAGCCTGTAAGTCTTCTCTGTTCAAAGTCCATAAAGTGTGTGTGTTTAGCGGCTATTTGTCAAGATATTTTGGCGATTTTTCGGGTTGCCTTGGAATTTAAAGTAGATACGTATCAACGATTGTCCGTGTGCCCGCGCATTTCTTGAGAAGCGCGAGCTGGTCCCCAATCTCTAGATGATACAAGAGCCCAAGAATACAAATGCAATCATATCGTTCGATCGTGAATGTCCGCACATCTTCCTGTATCCAACGAATTGATGGAACCTTCGGGAGTCGTTCTATACGTGCATCGACTGCCGTAACATCCCAGCCCAACTGCTGCGCAAGCATCGCGAATTTTCCGTGTCCCGTACCGAGGTCCAGTAACCGCCCGGGAGGAACTCCCTCCAAAAGTGTCTTAAACAGAGTTAATCGGATATCCATACTGCTCCTCTCTTCGCGGGCTTGCCCCCGCTCTCAGGAATTTTGTTCAGTGCCCGGATGCAACATACCGCAGAAAATGTTCGTGGAGAAAGGCCATCAACGAAGCAGGGATCGTGATCGGCCGCGGGCCGCGTCGCGCCTCGACAATCACAACGCTCGGCTGTCCATCGTAAACCTGAAATCCGCCATGCCGTTCCAGATGACATAGCTCCAGGTTCGCGCTCTCACCGTAGGAATGGAAGGTCACGTTCGCAAATCCCATTTCCGTCAGCACGAAGGCTAATATTTCCTTGGTGTACAGGAAGTGATGCCCCCAGCCGTGAAAGGCGCGGTTCATTTTTATGGTGTCCAGGACGCGTCGTTGTTCTTCAACCTGTCCGTGGAGGAAATGGGTGCGGAGCACCCATTCGAGGTTCGGCGTCGACAACCGGAGGGTGCCGTCACTGCGTAAACTCATCCCCGCATTTTCTAAAAAGCGTAACGCCTGATCGAGAGGTAGGTGCTCGATAAAATGTTCCCCAAAAACGTACTCTAAATCTTTCCACGGCCACGCTTGTGTCACATCACACACTTCGTCGATACCGGAGAACTTTCTCACATCGACGTTCCACCAATCAGGGAGCAGATTGTGAGGCCCACAGCCCACCTGCACGCGTTTGATCCCGTCCTTATATGTCGGTCCTCGTTTCTGTTTCATGCAACTCCTCTAGGGTGAGTTCCTTGGCGGTATTCTCGATTTTCGTGGACTCGCCCGAAACCTCCACGACACTTCGCGCCTCCGTGGTCGCCCCGACCGGGGCAAACCGCTTCCTCTGGTCAATCTCCGCGATCACTTCGAGTATGGTCACCGCACGGTGGTCAAACGTATGATCGCGTAGCACAATCTCGCGTAAGCGCGCGCCCTTCTCTCGGCGAGCACTCTCGTCCTCCACAAAATGATCGACGACACGCTTAAGGTCGGTTGCCTCTCGATACGTCACAACCGTATCGCCAAATACTGGTTCCAGCCCTATCACTTCGTCGGTTACAACCAACGTTCCACACGCGCCGGCATCGAAGATACGATTCGAAATGAACCCCTGTTCCCGCATTGATGGCCAGTGGTCGTTCAACAGCACTTTGCATGTGCTGTAGTACCGGCGTAGTTCGGTATTTTCAATATGCGTTCCCTTGAGATAGCGCTGGGGAACAATGTCTTCCCACAGCGTTCCGTAAATGGCGAGCGGGAGATCGGCGGCCAAGGCGTCTTTGACGATGGTGCGGAACTGTTTCCGAGAATTCCCCACAAAGAGGACCGGCTCGGCTGGCACGCCATTCGCTGCATCCGGGTAGAACAGGTTCGGGTCCGTGCATTGCAACAGGGTGCTCACCGGGGTCTTTATGGTTGCCTGGAGCTGATCGGCGTACTGGCGAGACGCGATGAACACATGATCGTATTGTTCATACTCTTGCTCACTGACTTTATCTGGATGACTGACATTCCACATAATGTTGATATGTTCCGGTTTTGGAACATATTGGCTCAAGCCGCGCAGGACCAGCACGATATCGTCGCCAAATCCACGTGGGGTATCCCAGTCCGGTAAGATGTCAATCCGCACCGCATGTCCGTGTTTCACTAAGGCGCGCCGCAGCGCTAGCGCAAAATGATAATCGCCCCATTCATGGGCGACCTCTATTCTTGGCACCGGCACTTTGATGGCGATGCGGAATTTTTTCTCGTACCAATCGGCCAGCAGCTCCTGTAACTGTACCGCCCGATGCGTATACGTGTGATGGTCCAGAACGGTCTGGCGCAAATCGGCCACGAGCGCCCGACGCGCCTCTTCGTCGGTCAGATAGCGATCAAGGAGTGCGTGCAGTTCCTGTCCATCATGATAGGTGGGAAGCTTGTCGGTGAACACTTCGTGGGCGCCTTCCTCACCGTTGGAGATAACTAGTGTTCCGGCCCCCAGAGCATCAAACACGCGGCTGTTCACCGAGGCCCAGGGTTTCGTCACGTGATTGGCGTCGTCGATCACCACCTTCGTCGAGGCATAGACGAGCGGGAGTTCTTTGTACGGGACGAAGCCCCTCCAATACGGGCGAAACTTGTCGTGGGCATCCCATCCGTTCCCGTACAATGCGAACTGATAGTCCAACCGGGCAGGATCAAGGACAGATTCGATATCGCGAGCGGCGTTCCAATAGCTGCCGGTAAAGCAATAGTCCGAGCGATACTCTGCTCGTTCACCGCCGGGCATGAACCGCCGCTCGTTGGTCGCGATGCGAAAGACGTGAGGCAACTTCCCATGGCGCTCTTCGATGAATTGCGCTCCTTTCCGTGAAGAACAGAGGTAGATATCGTAGTCATCAAAACCGGGGCGTTGTCCCCAGCGCTCGAACCAGTTCCGCAACCATGCGATTTTGACTAAGGTCGGCTTGGCACCGCTGATTTGCGTGAGGTCGTAAGCGTCCACCATGACGATGAGGACATCGACACCATCCAGATCATACCAATTTTCGTTACGGGCAAGAAATTTCACCTGCCAGCCACACTGCGTGGCACAAGCAACCGCCAGTTCAGCAGCGGTAAAATAATCTCCAGCTTTGGCCTGCTCGTGCGCTTCGGTGACCGCGAACGCCACCATTAACGCGTCGTCCGTCCAGAAAGAAGTCCCTTGCACCATATCAAGCTGAACCGCTTTCTTGATGGCGTACCCGTACCGCCTTTGCAGGACTTTCAGATTACTCAGGATGCGAGTGTTCCGCTCCTGCCTCCCCTCTAGTCGCCGCGTGGCGCCTTCGTTATGAATTAAGCGTGTTTCGGTAACGCATCGACTCCCCTTATGGAGCTGAGCGAGGTAACTCAGACAGAGATCGACATCTTCGTACCCATAGAAATACTCTTCATAGAACCCGCCAACACTGAGAAACTCGTCCCGTTGACACAGGAGGGCCGCCCCCGTGACCACCGGGACAAGTTCCGAACCGGCACTCCCGGAAAAATTTTTATCTTTGACCCCAAGTTCGTAGGGCCGATAAAACTGATGGGCAAGGTCTTGCGAGAATTTGACCCCAACATGTTGGACTTGATACGGAGTGGTCCGATGATGCGAGGGATAGACTAATTTGATCCCCGCGATGCCAACCTCCGGCCCTGAGGCTTGGAACTGCGCGAGCAGTAGGGGGAGGGCATCAGTGTCGAAGATGATGTCGTTATTGAGGAAGAAGAGATACTGACCGCTCGCTTTTTTGGCCGCCTCATTGTTCGAGTAGGAAAAGCTGTAATTTTTATCGCAGGCGATGATTTCAAGCGGAAGATGAGGTTGCCAGGCCTGTAAAACGCCAAGGCTCTGATCGGATGACGCATGATCCACCACGAGAAATTCCACGTTTCGATATGTGTTATAGGCCCACAAGGAAGCAAATAGGTTCTGCAGATGGCCTGCCCCATTTCTATTGAGAATAATCACGGAAATTTTCTCAGGTTCCATTCCCTCAGGGAGCACGCTTTTTTTCACAGTCCCTGGCCCCATTTGCATCGGAGGCCCAACTTTCTGGGGGGGCTGAACAGCTTCCGCGCGCGCGGCGATTTCTTTGGTCGGAGGTATTTCCGGCGGTGGGGTGAGATTTCTCTTGTCGAAGTCTCCTCGCCAGACCCGAATTTCTTCCCGCAGATTGTTCACGTAGTCTTGCGGCATTGGCAGTGGCGATTTGAAGCGAAGTTTCCGATAGACCGTGGCTAGCGCATGCCCAAGCCGCCACCGTTGGGAATCGATGACGCTGACGAACGCGCGATCAAGTTGATTAATCCATCCCAATAACCGAGCACTATCCCGTACGGACTGACGCAGCTCGTTGGTGCGCGCCGATAATTGTTGCTCTCTGCTCATGAGCAGTCGCTCGTCCTCAAGAAGTTTGTGTTGGAGCGTTGTTCCAACCGCCGCTTTGCTCTGTTCAAGGGCAACAAGTTGCTCACGTGCCGTCGTCAGGGATCGCTCCAGCTCCGCGCTCTGCTGTTGGAACGTCCGCACGTCCGTCTCCCGCAGGTGTTCAGCCTCGGTGAGTCGCTGCTGTAACGCCTTGGCCTCGGCGGCCTTGCTCTGTTCCAGGGCTACGCGCTTCTGCTCGGCCTCGGTGAGTTGCTGCTGTAACGCCTTGGCCTCGGCGATCTGATTCTGTTCGAAAGCCATTCGTTTTTGCTCGACTTCGGTCAGTCGCTGCTGTAAAGCTTTGACTTCGGCGGCCTTGCTCTGTTCGAAAGCCATTCGTTTTTGCTCGGCTTCGGCCAGTCGCTGCTGAAGCGTTTGCACTTCTGTTGTCCGCTGCTCTTCAAGCGTCACCACTTGTTGATGAAGAGTCGTGATCTCGGCCTCCTTCGCTCGTAATGTCTCCTCATTGAGGCGACGTTGTCGCTCCCTGTCCTCCTCAATTTCGTAGCCTTCTAAAGCCGCCTGTGCACCCGCCGAGAGGGAGAGGTCGCCATCAAAAGGATTGGAAGTTCCCGTTTCCAACGCCTGAAAAAGCGTGTGCTGGGAAAAACTGATAAACTCCTTTTCGAGGCTCCTATCCCCTCGCTCTCGGTACAATCCGGGGTCAATAAACGCGAGAATCTCCCGTTCACTCGGCAGCCGCAGTCCGTGTACGTCCAGCGTCAGAAGCTGGTCGTAGAGCGCCCGCACGGTTTCGAGGGGCTGGGCAAGCAGGCGGTGGTGAGACACAAAAAGACGCGGGAGATTCCGGCTATTCTCCAATGCCGCAAGAGTATACTTCTCCCATAGCGCCACGCCGAAATGGATAGGGAATCCATTCCGGGTCCGTAATGACTGGGCCACCTGCAGCGGGCTGCGATAAATATGTATGCAGATTGGCGCTTCCAACAGCGGTCGCCAGAGTGGCAACAGGAGACATATCCGTGGATCTTTCAACACCCACGGACGATGAGCATCGAGGTTCAGTACAATCATCCGGGCTTTTTGTTCAAAAGCAGCTTGGTCATTCTCGCTGAGCTTGCCTAGGTCGAACTGCGCCACCTTGTACCAGTCGGCCTCAATCGTTTTGAGGAGATCCTGGTCTATCGTGCGGACATCCTTCCGCTCCCAGAACCCCTTGGGATTTTCCTTGTTGAACCCCATGAGAGTTCCCTCCGCCCCCACGTAGGCTCCCATCAGATTGATGATCCTGGTCAGGGCCGACGTCCCGGACCGGTGCATGCCTAAAACGATAATTTGCATACGCTTTTCTCCCTCACGCGGCTTCTTCACCAACTCCCGACCGCTTTTCCCCGCCTTTCGCCGCTGCTGAACGGTTTTCTTTTTCTTCATTGCTTTAATGACTGCAGGTATGCAGCTACCGCCTCTTTGGAGGCCCCGTCGAATGCCGGGCGCTATTGTTCAGCCATAATGCCCGCGTACGGATTTGCTGCAACGGAAGAGAGATTACGCGTCCCCCCACCGTTTTGGTCGTAGCAAAAAGATCCCACGCTTTTATACTTGCCTTCTCTGAGAAGGCAATGTCCCTGACATGAAGCGCTTCGAGGTCGCAACCTGGGGAATGCGCTACTCTTCCTCCTCCTCGTCCTCCATTTCATCTTCGAGCGAGTCCTCGGTCTCTTCGAGCCGCACTTGCAGCGTGCTGAGCGCCTCAAAGACCGAATCCACCGCCTCGCGAAAATCGTCCTCCATTGTGACGGTCCCGTTGGCCACGCGCTCCTCGCAGTCGCGACTAATTTCGCCAATAGATGACTTCGCGGCTTTGACGAGGCCAATCCAATATCCCATAACGGCTAATGCGTCTTCCATGATTGAGGCTCCTTTCTGAATTCAACCTTGGTTGCTAGACTAGCCCACCTCATCACAAATAAGGAGGCCCGTATGCGACAAGTTGCCGTGGTTGGCGCTGGAATGACGCGATTCGGAAAACATCAGGACCGCAGTATGAAAGACCTTGCCCGTGAAGCGGTCGAGAATGCCCTGCAATCGGCGGGCATTGAACGAGAAGCGATTGAAGCGGCGGCGGTCGGAAATGCCGTTGCCGGTTTGATTACTGGGCAAGAATGTATCCGTGGGCAGATTGTCCTGCGAGAGATGGGCATCGGTGGCATCCCCGTTATCAACACCGAAAATGCGTGCGCGAGTTCCTCGACCGCGTTTCACATCGCCTGGCTCTATGTGGCGTCGGGCATGTATGACACGGTGCTCGCCGTGGGCATGGAAAAATTGTTTCACCCCGACAAGAAGCGCACCTTTACCGCCATTGGCAGCGCGATTGACATGGAGACCGCCGACGAATTCGCTCGCCAGATGAGCGGCGAGCAGAGTGGCGGCGCGGGCGAATCGCGCAGTGTGTTCATGGACTATTACGCGAACCTCGCTCGGCAACACATGGCGCGCTATGGCACCACGCGTGAGCAGTTCGCGCAAATCGCCGCCAAGAATCACACCAACGGCAGTCTCAATCCACTTGCGCAATTTCAGACGCCGCGCACGGTGGCGGACATTCTCGCGGCCCCGCTGATCGCGGAACCACTGACCCGCATGATGTGCTCGCCCATTGGCGATGGCGCGGCGGCGGTCATCATCACCACCGCTGAGAAAGCGCGGCAATTCACCACCAAGCCGGTTTTTGTTCGGGCCTCGATCATCGGTTCCAGCCAAGAGCATGCGGCGGATGCTCCGGGCATCGTGGAGAAGACATCACGAAAAGCCTACAGCATGGCGGGCATCAGCCCCAGCGAAGTGCACGTCGTTGAAGTGCACGATGCCACGGCCCCGGCGGAACTCATCATCTACGAGGAACTCGGGCTGTGTGGTCCTGGTGAGGGTGGGAAAATGATCTCTGATGGCGTGACGCAGATTGGTGGTCGAGTTCCGGTGAATCCGAGTGGCGGACTGCTCGCCAAAGGGCATCCGGTGGGGGCTACTGGCGTGGCGCAGATTTCCGAGATTTTCTGGCAACTGCGGGGCGAAGCGGGGAAACGGCAGGTGGCGGGCGCGAAAGTTGGGCTCACGGAGAATGGTGGCGGCGTGCTCGGTGGTGAGAATGCCGTCGCGGCCGTGCATATTTTTACGGTGTAGCTGAACGTCGCCGCTCGCATAGAACACTGCTGGGCAAGCCAGCAGTGGCACCCACTAGTGAGTCGTTAATCTTCGATTGACGGGTATCAACGAGAGCAGGTGTCTGTCGTCCCCTCATTTTCATTGGTGTCTGGAGAACCCTGAAAAAATTTCACCCGTCAATCGAAACTTAATGGAACACTAGCGCGGCTGTGCATATTTTCACGGTGTAGCTGAACGTCGCCGCTCGCATAGAACACTGCTGGGCAAGCCAGCAGTGGCACCCACTAGCGCCACGGCGTGGAAAAATAAAGGACAGGTCACTCAATCCCCCTCACCCTAGCCCTCTCCCAGCCGGGCAATGGCATGAAGTTAAGGGGGAGACTGTCATTGCGAGGAGTCGGACGACGAAGCAATCTCCAACAAAACAAAGATTGCTTCGCTGCTCGCAATGACACGGTTGCTCAACTTAATGCCCTCTCCCAGCCGGGAGAGGGCATGTTTGGAGCCCCCTCACTTCATGCCACTGCCCAGCCTGAAGAGGGAACTTCGGAACTCGAAATTCAGCCCCTACCGTGCCTTGAGCGTCAGCGCGTGATGCACCTTCCCCGCTTGATCCCGAATCTCCGCCGTGAGCGCGCCGCTTTTGCCGTCCACCTTCACCACGCCAAAATTATAGAAGCCGTTCTCCTCGTATAAAATCGTCGGATGAAAAGTGTGATCCAGGGAATCGAGATTCCCGGTGATCGCGGCGAGTGGACCACTGATGAACTCGTAAAAATCCGGAGTGCCATCGCGGTTTGGATCGTACGAAAAAAAGCGGGCGACATGGATGTCCGTCGTCAACCAGGCCACGTTGCGTATCCGCTTCTCTTGCAGCGTCGAGACGATGGTGCGCAGCTCCGTGGTGAACCCATCCGCGATTGCTCCTCCTCCCCAGCCATCGTGTCCCGCGAAGATACGCCCCGTATGCGCTGACAGTGGCACCCCGGACACCACGATTTTCCAGGTCGCGGTGGATGCGGCGAGACCATCCAGAAACCAGCGCAGTTGCGCGGGACCGAGCATGGTCTTGTCTGGTCCATCCGCTTGCCCATTGGGGCTGCGATACTGCCGCGTGTCGAGCAAGAACAGTTCCACGTGCTTGCCCCAGCGAACCGAGCGATAGAGGCGGTGCGGCTCTTCGGGATGACGAGGGAGTGGGAAATAGTCGAAAAAGGCGCGTAAGCCGATGGGCGTCAGCGGTTCGCTTGGTCCAGAAAAATCGTTCTTGACTTCGTGGTCATCCCAAATGGGGTACAGCGACGTGCTCGCGAGCAAGTCCTTGAGGAATGGGTCTTCCCGTTGATAGCGGTATTTCGCCCAGAACTGCTCTTGCGTGATGGCGGCGAAATCCGAGCCTGGGACATTGGGTGGCGACGGACATGGGGAGTCCGCGTAGATCGTATCGCCCCCAAAGATAAAAAAGTCAGCCTTCAGTGCTGTCATCGGCGCAAAGATGGCGTAGTCCGGTTGGCGACAAAAGCCTTGACCACCGAGATCACCACCCCACAAGAAGGTGACATCTTGTTTCCGCGTGGCGAGCGGTGCCGTGGTAAAGTTGCCAGAGGCGGCATCCTGCACATCCGAGGACGGCGAACGGACACGATAATAATACCGCGTGGCCGGTTGCAGCGCGGTGAGCCTGACCGTTCCAGTGAAGTCCGTCTCCGCGGAAACCGTTGCTGTCTGCACCCCCACGACCGTCGCAAAACTTGGCTGGGTCGCATATTCGACAGTGAATGCGGGTTCGCCGTTGGTCCGGGCCCAAATCGTGGCGCTCGTGGTCGAAACTTCCCCGCTCGCGACGCCATGCGGCAGTGGGGCGGCACGCACCGCGCGACTCAGGAAAAACAGTCCAAACGCGACAATGGCGGACACCAGACGAAGAGACCGTTGTTGACCCATAGGGCATGGCCTTTATCATGCGACCGGTCGTTCGGCTACACGAGAGTCCGGTTCCACAAAATCCGTAGTCTGGAGGTGTCTATTGTCGTGGTTATCAGCCTTGCTGCTGGGGATACTGCAAGGATTCACGGAGTTTTTGCCGGTGAGTAGTTCGGGGCATCTGGTGCTCGCGCAGAAACTGCTGCCGGGTTTTTCGCAACCTGGCGTGTTGTTCGATGTCACCATTCACCTGGGCACGCTGGTGGCGGTCTGCCTCTACTTTTGGAAGGATTTATGGGCGCTGCTGTTGTCTGTGATCCCCAGCACCACGCCAGGAGCGGACACCGTCGCCAATCGACGACTCCTCTGGCTGCTCTTCATTGGCTCCGTGCCGACCGTTGTTCTCGGTCTGTTCTTTCGCAAGCAGTTCGAAGCGATGTTTGATGACATCTTTGGCGCTGGCATCTGGTTCATTATCACCGGCGTGCTGCTGTTCATCACTGACCGAGTGGCGACAGCGGATCGATCATTGCCCACCATGACAACCACGGATGCGCTGGTCATTGGGCTGGCGCAAGGACTGTCGATTATTCCGGCGTTATCGCGGTCTGGGGCGACCATCGCGGCGGGGGTATTCCTGGGCCTGGAACGGGGCTTATTGGTGCGCTACTCCTTTCTTCTGTCGATTCCCGCCGTGGCCGGGGCGTTTCTGCTGGAACTGGTGTCGCATCGGCATGAAACGTTTCACCAGGCTGATCT
This sequence comes from Klebsiella pneumoniae, assembly GCA_945865755.1. GTDB lineage: Bacteria > Desulfobacterota > Binatia > Bin18 > Bin18 > JABFSC01. The sequence continues at coordinate 10,469 of CAMBFS010000057.1, read as the reverse complement.
GCTGGCGTATGGCGTTGGAACGCTGGCGGCCTTCGTGGTCGGGTATTGGAGCATCGCCGTCCTGCTGAACCTGACGCGGGCGCGACGGCTGTCCATGTTCGCCTACTATTGTTGGGCGATTGGGGTTGTGGCGCTAGTGGTGGGGAGTCGATGAAAAAAGAAAGGCCCGCAGGGTAAAAGGAGGGGAAACCTGCGGGCCCTTGAGCACCGCTCAGGTGGGGAATTCCTGTGCGGTGAAACTGTTGACTGCGTGTAAGGTACCAGCGTGTCGCCCTTGAAGCAACATAAGTAAAGTAAATAAAATTTCTATTAATTGTAAGCGCGGCTACTGAGCAAATGGTCATTGGCGCGGGGCAAGACGCAGGGCCTTCATCATCACGTGGGCGATCACGTTCTGTTCTTGGACGCCGTGAAACAAATGGGCCTGAGGACCAGTGGCGAAAATCGCCACGTCTTCTCCCCCATGCGTTTCCATCGCGAAGGGCACGATCGTCTCCTGGAGATACTGGGGATCGGTGGTATCGACGTTGGTCAAGTCTGGCCGTCCGCTGGTGATGCCACTGAAACGATCCGGTTGATGCGGAAACGACTTCGGACCCGACGGGACCGTTTCCTTCCGCGCGTGTGACTCGCCCGTATAGCCAGGGCCATTGGCATAACTCAGGGTCGTGTACGGAAGTCCCAGGAGGTCGCGCGCCAGCTCGGTTTTGTTCGCTTCCATGACTTTGCCGAGGATCGGATTGCCGCGTTTGGGATAGCCGGCGATGGAAAAGACGTGGCTGTGGTCGGCGGTGACAATGATGAGCGTGTCGCGCGGATTGGTGGTGTCCTTGGCGAGCTGCACGGCCTTGGCCAGCTCAATGGTGTCGGTCAGGGCGCGATACGCATTGCCCGCGTGATGCGCATGGTCGATCCGGCCACTCTCGACCATGAGAAAAAAGCCCTTTTTGTTCTTGCGCAGAATGGCGATGGCTTTGGCGGTCATCTCACTCAGCGAGGGCTCGCCTCCGGTATCGCGCGGGCGGTCATGCTCGAATTCGAGATGCGACCGTTCAAAGAGGCCGAGTAGATGGTCCGTGGTCGCGGGGTTGACCTCGGTAAACCCGATATTATTCCAGACGAACGCCGCCTTGGGATATTTGGTGAGCCACTCTCGGATCAGGTCACGCTCATCTTTACGGCTACCGGTCTTTCCCTCATCCTCAGGGTCATTGAGCGAGAGGGGCAGGAAGTGTTCTCGCCCGCCACCGAGCGCCACTTCAAGACCATTGCCGAAAGGGAACTCGATTAACTGGCGCGCGATATCGGGCACCGTCGCGCCAGCGGGGAGGTTGGTATCTCCTTCCCAATCGCGGTCCGAGGTATGGGCATAACACGCGGCTGGGGTTGCGTGGGTAATGCGCGCCGTCGAGATGACCCCGGTGGAGAGGCCCTTCTCTTCGGCCATTTCGAGAACCGTCTTCAGATGATGTTGCTTGATGAGTTCGCCATCGGGCTCGCCGAGTTTGATGAATTGATCGACGGAGATGAGGCGGTCATTGGTCTTCACGCCCGTGACCATCGCGGTCATGGTTGGCGCGGAATCGGGGGTTTGCTGGTTCGCGCTATAGGTCTTTGACAGCGCCACGTAGGGGAACTGCTCAAAACTCAACTGATTCTCTTCGCCACTGTCACCGCGCTGTTGTCCTTCGAGGATGCGCGAGGCGGTGATAGTGGAGATTCCCATGCCGTCGCCAACAAAGAAGATGACGTTCTTGGCGGGCGCGGTGTTGCGCGTGAGGCTTTCGGCTTGCTGAACCGCGCGCTGGCCGGCGGTGAACCACTCTTGGGGGGTCTGAGGACCAGCGGCGTGCGCGGGCAGCGCGCTGGTGAGCAATATGCCCATGATCCAAACGAGTCTAGGGGCAATCTTCATGCCTTTTTCCTTGTCAGTAAACATGATCGCCGCGAGCTTACGAGTTTCGGTCTGAGCTGCCTCGGCTATTATGGAATATTCGTCAGAGCCGTCAGCTCTGCTCGATAGTGTAGCGATGCCGTTGCCCGAGCAGGCAGACAACGTTACCAGGCTGATCAACAATGGCCGAGAACAGCCCCAGGATGTCCCGCCCCAGTACACTGATGTCCAGAGCCTCAACTTCAGTAACCGCCCGATACTGACCACGGAAAACGACTGGGCTGCCTGTCTCGCGATAAAACTGAATCTGGGTCTCAACCAAAACAGAATTGACTAGTCCACCTACTCCACCAATCTGATCTGGGGCAGCGCGCGTTTGAAGAGCCAAATCCTCCAACATTGAGGCACTGAATACCGTTTGATCAGCTCCGGTATCGACCAGGAAGGGAGCTGGTGTCCATAGGCCACTCCCGGTTAAAACCCTACCCTGGATGACAGGGCGCACGACCCCATCCCCCCCGTTCGCCCACTCTCCGTTAATCCGCATAAATCCGCATGGCCTTCTCGCGAGGAATGTAATGAACGAATCGCCCTTCATCCTCGGGATGGGTTGCAGTGGCCAATGCAATAGCCTCTTTGGGAGTATCAGCGGCAAATAGCTCCTCACCAGCTATACAAATGCACTTGCCACGCTGCTGGGAATAAATTTCTGGAACATGGGCCTGAAACCACGCCCAGTTGCGATCGAACCGTTCTCGCTGTGCCTGCGCTTTGGCAATCTCTTCTGGATCGGTCACTTCTTCCATGACGACTTTCGGTCTTTGCTGTACTGGCATCGGGGCATCTCCTCCGCGGGCAGGACCCCGCGCTTCCGGGTTACTTCGCCACTTGTGGTGGCGCGATCACGCCACAGGCCATACGGCCTCCGGCATTGCCGGTCGGGTCAGTCGCGTAATCATCGGCTCCAGCGTGCAGCACCAGTGCCGAGCCATCAGCATCGGCGAGGGTGTGGTCGCCGGCTGTCAATGTGACGTGAGGAATGACGGTTTCGTCTATGACAGCGCCACTATCGGGCACGATGACATTGGGCAGGTCGCCAGTATGGGAGCCTTCCGTGTTAAGCAGGCCATGTTTCTTACTCATGGGATTGAAGTGCCCACCCGCCGTGGTGAACTCCGGCCCTTCGCACTTGCCCACGGCATGGACATGAAACGCGTGCGATCCGGGCGCGGCTTTGGTGAGCGCGAGCCGCACCAGCACGCCATTGGGAATTTGCAACAGCTTGGCCGTGCCGACCTCTGTATTATCGGCGCCGTTGAGCGTGACGGTCCGCGCCTCGGCCCACGGGTCTTTCTTGTCCTGCGCCTCGGCGGTGACACCAAGCAGGTGCATCGCGACAACCAGTACGATGGAAAATTTCAGTAATTTCATATCGTTCATTCTCCTTTGACGAGAGGCTTATTCTCCGGGAACAAAAACCTTCATGGTCCCGGCGCGGAACTCCAGGGCGCGTTCCTTCACTATCTGAGGGTAGGTGTGATAGAGCTGTCCGCCGAGACCGAGGAATGATTCCACGTCCATGTCTTCCAGCTCAAGAGCCGCGATGGATTGAGTCGCCTCGTCCTGCGTTTTCGCCGCCAACAAGACATCATAAATCCGCTGACTCTCCGACAATTGGAAATCCTCACGGCTGGGAAGCGCCTGGCGATCTTGCAGACTTTGGGGAAAAAATTCCAACAGATAGCGAAGCGCTTTGAGTTCGTGGCGTTGTTGATCAAGTTTGCGAATCATCGTGACCACGGCGGGTCCTCCAGAGGGTTGCGATTTTTTCATCACGCGATAACATGCAAACCTATGGCGGTTACGGAACATAAAGGCAAGGCCCATCGCGTCGTGCGGTGCGCGATCATCACGGCGAGTGACACCCGCACGGAAGAGACCGACACCAGCGGCAAGAAGATCAAGGACCTGCTAGAAGCCCAGCAGCATCCAGTCACGTCGTATCTTATCCTCAAAGACGAGCCGCTCCTCATCGCGAACGCAGTCCGCGCTCTCCTTGAGCAAGCCGATGTCGATGCCATCATTCTCAATGGTGGGACGGGCATTGCGCCGCGTGATTCGACCTTCGAGGCGATTCAAGGACTCTTGGAGAAAGAGATCAGTGGCTTCGGTGAATTGTTCCGCATGTTGAGTTATCAGGACATCGGTTCGGCGGCGATGATGACCAGAGCCACCGCAGGGGTCGCCAATGGCAAAGTCGTGATCTCACTACCAGGGTCCACTGGTGCCGTCGAACTCGGCATGACCAAACTCGTGATTCCCGAACTTGGGCACATGCTGTTCCTCCTCCGAGGCGAACGACATGGGCACTAACGCTTCCGCGGCTCCGCGGCTCCGCGTGAGAATTCAATTCTTCTCCGCGGCTCCGCGGCTCCGCGTGAGGATTGCCCTATGCGGATAAAACTACGCTACTTCGCCGCCGTGCGCGAAAAGCTCAAACGCAGTGAAGAAGAGCGAGACCTCCCGGCAGGAGCCACGGTCCGCACCGTCTGGGAACTACTGACCCAGGAACATCCCGAACTCAGAGTGATGGAGAAGTCGATGTCCTTCGCGGTCGCTCAGGAATACGTTGACAGGGATCACCCCCTTCAAGATAATGACGAGCTCGCATGTATTCCGCCAGTCAGTGGTGGGTGTTATGCCTGAAGAACAACGCATCTGGTGTGCAATCACTAACAGTCCAATCACCATGCAAGAGTTGACCGACTTCGTCGCCGACCCGGCGGCGGGTGCGATGGCGACTTTTGTGGGGATGACGCGGAACACCAATGATGGCCGGCGCGTGATCCGGCTCGAATATGAATGCTATCCCGGCATGGCGGAAAAAGAGATGCACAAGATCGCCGCCGAGGTGCTGACCCGCTGGCCGGTTCGCAAGATCGCCATGATCCATCGCCTTGGTCAGGTCGATATTGGCGAGGCCAGTGTCGCGATCGCCGTGTCCTCTGGCCACCGGCACGCGGCCTTCGAGGCGTGCCACTTCGCCATCAATCAACTCAAAGAAATCGTGCCTATATGGAAAAAAGAACTGTATGAAGGCGGCGAACTGTGGATCGGGTCGCAAACCGGCACCACGGGATCGCTGCGACGGGTGCAGGAGGAGAACGCGTGAGAAACATTCGGAAAGCGGTGCATGCTGGCTACTGTTGGGGAGTCGAGCGTGCCATTGATATGGTCATCCACACGACGGAAACCCACAAAGAGGTTCCGGTCCGCACCCTGGGGCCGATTATTCACAACCCCCAGGTCGTGCAATCTCTCGCCGAAAAAGGAGCGCGCACCATCGACTCGCTCGACGAGATGCCCGCCGGGGGGACGGTGATTATCCGCACGCATGGCGTGGCCCCCGAAACCTACCAACAAGCCGCGAGCAAAAATCTGACGGTGGTCGATGCGACCTGTCCGCTGGTGACGCTGGTACAGAATCGCGCCAAACAATTGGTCAACGAAGGTTATCATCTGGTGATCTTTGGGAACGCGAAGCATCCCGAAGTCATTGGTACCATCGGTCATGCGGGTGGTCATGCCACGGTGGTCGAGAAACCCGAAGATGCGCGCACGGTCAAGCTGGCGAATAAAAAAGTCGGAGTCGTGGTCCAAACGACGCAAGAGACCGAACGGCTGAGCGAGTTCCTGTCCTACCTCGCGCCGCGCTGTAAAGAGCTGAAAGTCTTCAACACGATTTGCAATCCGACGATTGAGCGTCAAGACGCGGCGCGCGACCTCGCGAGAGAAGTGCAGGTGATGATTGTCGTGGGTGGGAAAAATAGCTCGAACACCCGGCACCTCGCGACGGTCTGTAAACAAGAAGGCGCGACCACCTATCACATCGAAGAACCGAGAGAAGTCGAGTTAAGCTGGCTCGTGGAGGCCCAAGAAATTGGGGTCACCGCCGGGGCGTCAACTCCGGGATGGCTGATGGATCAAGTGATCGCTCGTATCCATGAACTTGAGCAGCAGGAACAACTTACGGCATAACCATGAAAGACGTGCGCACGCTTGGCATTGTTGGCTCCGGGCAGATGGGCAGCGGGATCGGTCAAGTCGCCGCCCAAGCCGGATATTCCGTTATTCTGTACGACATCACCCAACCGATCGTGGACCGCGCCCTCGACAACCTCCATCGCGGCATGGTGCGTCTCACTGAACGCGGCAAGCTCTCGGAAGAGGAGCAACGGGCGATCCTGGGCCGGTTTCGTGGCACGGCGAACATGACCGACCTGCGGGACGCCGACCTCATTATCGAAGCCGCGCCGGAAGACTACGAACTCAAGAAGAGTATCTTCCAGCAGCTTGATATGATCGCGCGGCCAGAAGTGATTCTGGCGAGCAACACCTCGTCGATCTCGCTGACGCAACTAGGTGCGGTGACCAAACGCGCGGACAAAGTGATCGGTATGCACTTCATGAATCCACCGGTGGTGATGCAACTGGTGGAGATCGTGCGAGGGCTGGCGACGGCGGAGGAAACGCTTCAGGTCGTCGATGCGCTAGCCAAGAAAATGGGCAAGATCACCATTCTCGCCAAGGACTATGCGGGCTTCATCGTGAACCGCATCCTGCTGCCGATGATTAACGAGGCGATTTACGCGCTCTATGAAGGGGTCGGTGGCGTCACCGACATTGACCAAGGAATGAAGCTGGGCACGAACCAACCGATGGGACCTCTGGCGTTAGCGGATTTAATCGGGCTTGATACCTGTCTCGCCGTGTTAGAGCGGCTCCATCACGGCTTCGGCGACGACAAGTATCGCCCGTGTCCATTGCTGCGCAATTACGTCGCGGCGGGATACCTGGGGCGCAAGGCGGGGAAAGGGTTTTACGATTACGGGAAGGCGTAGATTGGAAAGTCCAAAGTCTAAGGTCCAAGGTCCAAGGTCTCGCTACTTACAACCTGCTCTCCGTGTCATTCATAACTCATAACTCATAACTCATAACTCTTCACGCCATCCCCATTCGCTGTAACCGCGTCACATGCATCTGAATGATCGCCATCGGAAATTGGGCGATCATTTCCTCCAACCCATCAGCGGGTGTCTGCCCAGTGATAACACCGGAATAGTGTTGAATGAGCTGCTCCTGCATGGCGAGCAGGTGGTCGCGCAGCTCCGGCTTGCGTGCCAGATACTCCATGATCTTCTTCTCGCCGTATTCGACATGACTCTCTTCGTCACGAATCACACGCTGGAGCCCGCGACGAATCGCCGTGTCAGCGATCACATCGTGATAGAAGTAGATCAACACGAGCGCGAGCCCTTCACCGACGACCATTGACTCAAAGAGCATCTCCTCCCAGGTCTGACTGATGGCGACGTGCAGGTCGTCCATGTCACGCAGCACCGCTTGTGAGGGTTCCGCGTTGTATTGCTGCAACAGCCGCCGAAAGATGGCGGTGTGGCGGGTTTCATCACGGGTTTGCTTGACGATCTCCAACATGCCTTCCAAGTCTGGGGCCTTGGTCACCCATTGGCCGATTTTGACCGCGCCTATTTCTCCGTAAAACAAATGACTCAGAGCGCGCAGGATGGCGTCTCGGTCCGTCGCCATCGAAAACCGCGGGGTATCACGGTGTAAAGTCATTTCCTCCCGCGTCAACAACATATCCACATCCTCCGACAAACAGTAAACATTGGGGGTGGAATGTAGCAAGTTCGATGAAAATTGCTATTCAGTGCGCGCCTGGTGCCACTGCAACGAGTGCAAGAGATCGTCAAGGCGATGGAGCGCGCTCCACTGGGCGGGTTGCTGTTCCCAGCGGTGCTTCACGCCATCAGAGCCACCAAGTGCCAACACCCCGCGCCGACCTATTTCATGGAGGAGTTCACTCGTCGCCCATGCCAGTGTTTGTTCGGCGCGGTTGGTTGCGAGGGTTGCGTTGGTGAGCAGATGGTGATGGTGCGCGCTGATGGCGGCATCAAGGTCATCCAGATGCAGATTGGTCGCGGCGCTCACCGCCAATACTGGGCGAGACCACGCCTGCCGTTCAAGGGACAGCGCGGCTCTCACATCGGCCATCGCTTTGCGTGCCAACACTTCATCGTCGGCTTTGTTGATCGCGAGGATGTCGGGAATTTCCATCACGCCGGCTTTGATGAACTGCAGGACATCGCCAGAAAACGGTTGGACGACCAGCACCACGGTGTCCGCGATGTGGGCGATGTCGGTTTCACTCTGGCCGACACCGACGGTTTCGACGATCACCACATCACACAGATGACGCAACAAGAAAACCGCCGAAAACGCTTCGCGACTGAGTCCCCCAAGACGATCACGAGCGGCGAAACTTCTCATGTAGACAGGCGCGTGAGGCGGCACTTGCATGCGACCGCGATCACCAAGCAGCGCGCCACCAGAAACTTTGCTGGAAGGATCAACCGCGACCACCGCCAAGCGACGATCCTCACGGGCGGCGATTTCGATCAAGCGCGCGATCAGCGAGCTTTTGCCAACGCCGGGTGGACCGGTGATACCAACAATATGTGCTGGTGCCGGGTGCGGAGTCAGTTCATCAAGCAGCGCGAGTGCGTGTTCTTGCCGCGCGGGTCGCCGGTCTTCGAGCAGATTGAGCGCGGCGGCGATGGTTTTGCGCTCGAAGCGGAGAAGCGCGGCAATATCAATATGAGGACGTTGGGTGCTCACGAGCGATGAGGTTCGTACCTGTGAATGACTTGCTGATTTGGCTAGTGCGTGCCACTGCTGGCTTGTCCAGCAGTGTTCTATGCTCGGTCAGTTATTTCCTGACGGTGCATTAGGCGTGCGCCGCCTCGGCGACATTGACCATATCCGAGATAATTTTCATCATCTCAAAATCCTTGGGCGTATACACACGGGCAACGCCAGCCGCGCGCAACTCCCGCGCGTCGTCCTCTGGAATAATCCCGCCCACGACGATGGGCACCTCAGCCAAGCCTTCCGCTTTGAGTCCCGCGATGATTTCCGGCACCAAGCGCAAATGTGAACCAGAGAGAATACTCAAGCCGATGAGATGCACCCCTTCGTCACGCGCGCTGGCGACAATCTGTTCCGGGGTCAGGCGGATGCCCTCGTAGACCACTTCCATACCAGCGTCGCGGCACCAGACCGCGATTTGCTCCGCGCCATTCGAGTGGCCGTCGAGGCCGGGCTTGCCAATCAACACCTTGAGTGGGCGACCCAGCGTGTCCGCTGATTTGCGCACGCGGCCACGCAACTGCTCTAACCGTTCGGCACTATCGCTGTTGCCATTTGCTGCTCTGGTAACGACCGCGCCACCGATTCCGGTTGGGGCACGGAACTCACCAAATACGGTTCGGAGTGTTTGTGCCCATTCGCCAGTCGTGACTCCGGCATGGGCGCACCGGATCGAGACCGGCATGATGTTGGTGCCGTTGACCGCGGCATCTCGTAATGCGGCGAGTGCTTCCGTCACCGCGGCTTGACTGCGCTCGGCACGAAAGGCTTGCAGCCGTGTCAGTTGATCGCGTTCGGCTTCCTCGTCCACTTTGAGGATGGAGGAGGACTCGCCATTGTAGAGGGGTGACTGCGCGGTCTCGGTGAATTGATTGACACCGACGACAATTTGTTCCCCACCATTGATCCGGCGTTGCCGTTCGGTGAGGCTCGCGACCAGTTGTTCCTTCACATAATTCAGCGCGGAGATCACGCCACCGAAATCGAGCACGCGCTCAACCTCGGTCCAGGCCGTGTGTTTGATCTCAGCGGTTTTCGCCTCGATCACCTTGCTGCCCTCGAAAATATCTTCGTATTCCAAGATGTCGGTTTCGTAGGCGAGAATCTGCTGGATACGGAGGCTCCATTGCTGATCCCACGGTCTCGGGAGGCCAAGCGCTTCGTTCCAGGTCGGCAGTTGCATTGCCCGACAGCGGGCATTTTTGCTTAATGTCACTCCAAGTGATTCGAGCACGATGCGCGGCACGTTGTTCTCTGGCTGGGCCTCGGTCAAGCCGAGCGAATTGACTTGCACGCCATAGCGGAAGCGGCGGAGCTTCGGGTCGGTAATGCCGTACCGATCACGGGTCAACTCGTCCCACAACTGGCCAAAGGCGCGGAGCTTGCAAATTTCCTCAATGAACCGCAGACCCGCGTTCACGAAGAAGCTGATGCGTCCGACGGCATCGATGAATTGCGCGTCACTCAAGTTGCCAGTCGTGCGCACGGTGTCGAGCACGGCGATGGCGGTACACAGGGTATACGCAACCTCTTGGACAGGCGTCGCTCCAGCTTCTTGCAAGTGGTACGAGCAGACGTTGATTGGATTCCACTTGGGCACGTGCGTGACGGTGTAGGTGATGGTGTCGCTGGTAAGGCGCAGGCTCGGTGCCGGTGGAAAGATATAGGTCCCGCGCGAGAGATATTCCTTGACGATATCGTTTTGCGTGGTGCCTTGCAGCACCTTGGGATCAACGCCCTGACGTTCAGCGGCGGCGATGTAGAGAGCCAGGAGCCACGCCGCTGTGCCGTTGATGGTCATTGAGGTGTTCATCCGGTCAAGCGGAATGTCAGTGAAGAGCGTTTC
>CAMBFS010000056.1 GCA_945865755.1 Klebsiella pneumoniae | reverse complement strand
GGTAGCCGGGGAGTTCAACCCCCGGCGAGGGGTGGCCGTGGGGGTAATTCCTCCTGTGACAAAAACTTCCTTAACTTAATGCCATTGCCCAGCCGGGAGAGGGCATTTTAGGGAAGTAACGCTACGCCGCCGCCCACTGTTCCCGTAGGAACGACCCCACTCGTGTGATCGCCTGTTTCGCTTCAGGCAACATCGGGTGAAACGCATGCCAGACGTGAATCATGTCGTCCCAAATCTCCAATGTACTCGTGACGCCATCGGCTTTGGCCTTGGCGTCCAACTTGATCGAATCGTCGAGTAGCACCTCATCTCTTCCCACATGAATCAACAGCGGCGGGAGTGATTTGAGGTCGGCGAAATTCGGTGAGGCGTACGGTTGTTTCGGGTCCTGCCCTTGCAGATAGAATCCGACCATGCGACCGATGCCGCTGGGGTTAATCATCGGATCCGCCGCCGCGCGGGTTTTGTAGGAATCATTCGTGCAGGTCAGGTCCACCCACGGACTAATCGGCACCGCGGCAGCGGGCATCGGCAACCCTTGATCTCGTGCCGAGACCAGGGTCGCCATCGTGAGTCCGCCACCCGCGGAGTCCCCCGCGATCGCGAGAGACTTTGGTGTGAATCCTTGATCGAGCAGCCAGCGATAAGATGCCACTCCGTCTTCAACCGCGGCTGGGAAGGGGGCTTCTGGTCCCATGCGATAATCGACAAGCAGGACTGCCGCCTGCGCCGCGCGAGACACTTCGCCCGCCAGTGAACGATGCGTGTTGATCGAGCCCATCACGTAGCCGCCACCATGCAAATAGAGGATGGCCCGTCCCGCTTGAATGCCAGGGGCGCGCACCCATTCCGCCGGGCGACCGGCGACCGTCACGGGTTCGGCCTTCACATCGTCCGCGACCCGGAATGCGACTTTCTCCATCGCCTTGCGCATTTGTTCGAGCGGCGGCTCGACGCCTGGGGGCAGCGCTTTCTCGCGGATGATGTTTTTGAGTTTGGTGATTTCTGCTCCAGCCATTATTGAGTCCCTCCTTGCTGAAAATTCCTTTTTTGTAGAGATGCCCCGCTGGGGCATCTCACTTCTCTACTATCGCCCCTTGAACTGTGGTGTCCGTTTCTGTTCAAACGCGGCCAGCCCTTCCTGCATGTCTTCCGAGACGGCGTGTAGATTGAACGCCAGCAGCTCGAGTCGGAGCGCCGTGTCTTGCGGTTGATTGAGTCCGTCGTCCACTAACTGTTTCATGCGCGCGAGTCCCAGCGGGCTCTTGTTTGCTAACTTAGCGACGAACCGCTCGACCGCGGCGGTGAGTTCCCCATCCGGGACCACTTCGTTGACCAATCCCATCGCCATCATCTCACGAGCGGTGAGGAACTCGCCGGTGAACATCAAGGCCTTGGCGCGGGTTGGGCCGATTTTGCGCGGGAGCCGCACCGAACTGCCGCCACCAGGAATCAAGCCAAAGTTCGCATGGGCATCGCCGATCTTGGCGCTTTCGGCGGCGATGACGATGTCGCAACAGAGCACCAGTTCAATGCCACCAGCCAAGGCCAGCCCGTTGACAGCGGCGATGACTGGAAGCGGAAATTGTTCCAGTCGCGTGAGGACGCGCAACAGGTCACCAACGAAGTGCTGCAACGCCCGCGGGTCGCCGCCGCTGGATTCACGGATAAATTTGAGGTCCGCACCCGCGCTGAAGGCTCTGCCACTCCCGGTGACGACGACCGCGCGCACTTCTGGGTGACGTTCGATTTCAGTCAGCGCGGCATCAATGCCGGTGCCGATCCCTGGAGTCAGAGAATTGAGTGCGGTCGGGCGGTTGAGGATAATCCACGCCGCCGCACCGCGAATATCAAGTTTCACAACCTGTTCTTCCATGATAAGGCTCCTTCTGTCTGGGGGCCGTTTGTTCGCTTGACGATGGCACTGAGATACACCATTTCACGCGTGGATGACAATGCGTCCTGACGATTAGAGGGGAGAGAGACGGTATGCGACACCCTGATTTTGGCACTGGCTTCCGTCTTGACACTGCCCGCTCCTGGCCAGTACGACAGAAGAAGACCTGAGGAGAGACTCTATGACTCAGATTACTATTGAAGTACCAGATGCGCTTGCCGAGCGGCTTGACCCAATGCGTGACCGGTTACCCGAGCTATTGGAACAGGCGCTTGGTGGGCCTGCTCCCCTCCCTGTCGAAGTCTATCGCTATGTGTTGGAATTCTTGATGAGCAACCCCTCGCCTCAAGAGATCGTGAATTTTAAGCCAACTCTTGCCATGCAGGCACGGATTAGTGAACTGCTAGAAAAAAATCGTGCGGGCCACCTGAGTGCGGAAGAGTCGAGTGAATTGGATGTCTATGAGCGCCTCAACCGCTTTGTCCGAAAGTTCAAGATTCGAGCATTGCAGGATTCCGAGGCGCCTCGGAATGACGATGCCTGACACACGACCCTTCCGTTCCCAGGTCCAAGAGCGTGCCCAGCGGCGCTGTGAGTATTGCCGGCTGCCCGAAGAAGCTGATTTCGCCAGCTTCGAAATTGATCACGTCATTGCCAGTCAACATGGCGGAGCGACAGAGTTAGGAAATCTTGCCTATGCCTGTTTGGATTGCAACAAACGCAAAGGTCCCAATATCGCTTCCGTTGATCCGGATACGCGGGAAGCAACGCTGCTCTACAACCCCCGCACCCAAGTATGGGAGGAACATTTTCAACTCCATACCGATGGGAAGATCGTTGGGGTTACGAGAGAAGGGCGTGCAACGGCGCGCTTACTTGAGTTCAACGGCCTGGAGCGGGTGCAAGAGAGGGTGGCTCTACAAATGCGAAACGCAAGGTTGCACTAACACGGAGTGAAACCTCTGGCCGCGGTTGGTATGTCGGCGGAGCGAAAAGTGACATTCGCGGGAAAGAAACCTTATGCGATGCTCAAGCTGTGAGTTCGAGAACCCTGAGGGAATGAGTTTTTGTGGCCGATGCGGGGCAAAATTCGCTGTGGCTTGTTCGCAGTGCGGCTTTGCCAATCCGCCCACGTTTCAGTTCTGTGGGCACTGTGGGACCTCCCTCACCGGACAGCCTCGCCTCTCTCCTCCTCCCGTTCTGGCTGCCAACCGTCCGTTGCCAGTAAGCTATACGCCTCCTCATCTCGCTCAACGCATCCGGGCCGAACAAGTAGCGCTGGAATCGCGCAGTGGAACCGACGGTGAGCGGAAAACCATCACCGCCCTGTTTGCTGATCTCAAAGGCTCGACTGCATTGATCGAAGGGCTCGATCCTGAAGAGGCCAGAGCGATTATCGATCCGGCGTTGCAGTTGATGATGGACGCCGTGCATCGCTATGAAGGGTATGTCGCTCAAGCCCTGGGCGATGGTATCTTTGCCCTCTTTGGCGCACCCATCGCGCATGAAGATCATCCCCAACGCGCCCTCTATGCGGCGCTGCGCATGCAGGAGGAGATGCGTCGATACAGTGACGAATTGCGGCGTACGGGGCGTGCGCCCTTGCCGATGCGCGTGGGTGTAAACACGGGTGAAGTCGTACTGCGCTCGATTCGCAAAGATGATCTGCATGCCGACTACGTTCCTATCGGCCATTCCACGAATCTCGCGGCCCGGATGGAACAACTGGCGGCGCCGGGCTCCATTCTCGTCACCGCGTACATCCACAAACTCACCGACGGCTATTTTACGTTCAAAGACTTGGGACCCACACAGATCAAGGGGGTAGAAGAGCCGCTGAATATCTATGAAGTGCTCGGCGTGGGACCATTACGCACGCGACTGCAAGTGGCCGCGCGGCGAGGGCTCACCCGCTTTGTGGGGCGGCAGCGTGAGATGGAATCCTTGCAACAAGCTTTGACGCAAGCCAAAGCTGGACACGGGCAGATCGTGGGGACAATGGGCGAGCCAGGCTTAGGCAAGTCGCGGCTGTTCTACGAGTTCAAGCTGCTCTCCGTGAGTGGCTGTCTGGTGCTGGAAGCCTATTCGGTGTCGCACGGCAAAGCGACGGCGTACTTGCCGGTGATCGAGCTGCTCAAGGGCTATTTTGATGTCACTGTGGAGGATGATGAGCGTAAGCGGCGGGAGAAGATCGGTGGCAAGGTGCTCATGCTCGACCGCAGCCTCGAAGACACGCTGCCGTATTTGTTTGCGCTGTTAGGGATTGACGATCCCACCTCGTCTCTCCAGCAGATGGACGCGCAGATTCGCCGGCGGCGGACGTTTGAGGCGCTCAAGAAACTTTTCCTGCGCGAGAGTCTCAACCAGCCGCTCATGCTGATCTTCGAGGACCTGCATTGGATTGACAGTGAGACGCAAGGGTTTCTCGATGTGCTGAGTGAGAGTGTGGCCTCGGCGAGGATTCTCCTGCTGGTGAACTACCGGCCCGAATACCGGCAGGAGTGGGGGCAGAAGACGTACTACACGCAGTTGCGGTTGGCACCGTTTGGCAAAGACGAAGCGGAAGAATTTCTCACTGTGCTGTTGGGGACGACCGTAGGGACGTATGATTATACGCCCCTACAGCGGCTTATCTTGGAGAAGACCGAAGGCACGCCCTTCTTCATGGAAGAGGTCGTACAGACGCTCGCCGAAGAAGGAGTCTTGGTTGGCGAACGTGGAAGCTATCGGCTCACGCAACACGCACCAACGCTGCATATCCCGACTACCGTACAAGGGGTGCTCGCCGCCCGTATCGACCGCTTAGCACCCGCAGAGAAAGACTTACTCCAACAACTGGCTGTCATTGGGCGAGAGTTTCCTCTGAGCCTGATGCGACACGTTGTCTCCACCCGAGGAGGAACTCTACCGTCTGTTATCCTCGTTGCAGCACAAAGAGTTTCTTTACGAGCAGCCCGCATTTCCCGAAGTGGAATACATCTTCAAGCACGCGCTGACCCAGGAAGTGGCGTACACCTCGGTGCTGCAAGAGCGCCGCAAAGCCTTGCACGAGAAAACCGCGCGGGCAATGGAAGCCTTGTACTCCACATCTCTAGACGAACACTACAGCGAGTTAGCTCATCACTACAGCCGCAGTGGGAACACGGAGAAAGCAGTTCACTATCTTCACCTTGCTGGGCAGCAGGCAGTGCAACGCTCAGCCAATACCGAAGCGATCAATCACTTGACTGCTGCCTTAGAGCTGCTCAAGATTCTGCCGGACACCCCCGAACGCTCTCAGCAGGAAAACTTGCCCTGGCTGCTCCGCTGATGGCCACCAAAGGTTATACGACTCCGGAAGTGGAGCAAGCCTACACCCGGGCGCTCGCGCTGTGCCGACAGGTGGGAGAAACTCCTCAACTCTTTCCTGTCCTCTCAGGACTACGGACGTTTTATCATGTACGGGGGGAGTGCCAGACATCGCGTGAGCTGGGGGAGCAGCTCCTAAGCTTGGCCCAGCGCGTCCAAGACCCCGCGCTCCTTGTGAGGGCCCACCTGATGTTGGGGGACACCTTATTCTGGCTTGGAGAGTTGGCTGCTGCCCGAACCCACCTGGAGCAGGGGATTGCCCTCTACAACCCTCAGCAGCACCGATTCGATGTCTTCGTCTATGGATACGACTCTGGAGTATTCGGCCTATCTTACGCGGCCTTGGTCCTGTGGCTTCTTGGTTATCCGGACCAGGCCCTAAAAAGGAACCACGAGGCTCTCGCCCTGGCCCGGGAGCTGTCGCACCCCGTGAGCTCGGCTGTGGCCCTGATCTTTGTTGCCTGGATCTATCAACTCCGCCGGGAGGGGCAGGAAGCCCAGGAGCAGGCACAAGCGGAGATCATGCTCTCTAGTGAACAGGGGTTTCCGCACTGGTTGGCATGGGGAACAATCCTGCGAGGCTGGGCGCTAGCCGCCCAGGGGCAAGAAGAAGAAGGCATTGCCCAAATACGCCAAGGCATGGCTGCCTACCGGGCCACCGGGGCTGAGCTCGCGCGGTCGTACTTTCTTGCTCTGTTGGTTGAGGCGTATGGGAAAGGGGGACAAGTCGAGGAGAGGTTGAGCGTGCTGGCTGAAGCACTGGCTCAGGTAGAGAAAACTGAAGAGCGTGTCTACGAGGCGGAGCTGTATCGGCTCAAGGGAACGCTCACGCTAGAGGCTAGAGGCTGGAGGCTAGAGACTGGTCCCTCCTCCCTCCAAACCTCAAGTCTCAAGCCTCTAGTCTCACGGGAGGCGGCGCAGGAGGCGGAGGAGTGTTTTCAGAAAGCCATTGAGATTGCCCAACGACAACAGGCAAAGTCACTAGAACTGCGGGCAACGGTGAGCCTGGCCCGCCTGTGGCAGCAGCACGGCAAACAACACGAAGCTTACAGAATGTTGTCAGAGATCTACGGCTGGTTTACCGAAGGGTTCGACACCAAGGACTTGCAAGAGGCGAAGGCGCTGCTCGATAGTCTAGAGTCTAAGGTCTAGGTGGCCGGAGTCTGGGCCATCACGATCCCACGAAAAGATCGAACCACCGCGTCATTGGGCCTATGGACCAATCCGCTCAAACGCTTACCGTTCTTGGGGAGGCGGATGCCAGCCTACTCTGACCCAATTTCGTCGAGCGTCGAGAATCACTTCATTGTTCATATTGAGCGCGATGATCGTTACGCGCCCTGTGGCCGTTAATCCGACCAAACGAATCCCAGTCTCGTCCCACGTGAAATGCTCAGCCCACGGTTGTTGGCGAGGATGAAAGAGTGCGGTCATTTCGCCAGTGAGAGGATCCTCCATCTGTGTCATCCCACCCTTGAATTCGTTGCAGCGGTGGCAGGCAAAACACAGATTCGCAAATTCCGTGAGCCCGCCTTTGCTCTGTGGAATGAGGTGATCGATCACCATTGGATAACCAGAGTTCGCCTGAGTAGTCTGACAATAGGCACAGCGATGATCGTCGCTTTCCCGGAGTTGTTGCCGGAGTGCTGCCGACAGGTACGTACTCATGCAGTGCTACAGCTTGTCGGCTGGTGGAAGAATATGCCCGCGCCAATGGAGCAACGCGGCGGCATGCGCCCGGCACAGCATAAAGCGGTCAGCTTCTGTACGTAGCTGCGCTAATTCCATCCGCTCGGCTTCTGTCAACTGATCGTTGGCGTTGTTGTCTAGCAACAACTGAAGGCGAGCAACATCGGCTTCGGTCCGGTGCTTCCGTGCCATACGCCACAATGCCTCATCCCCCAGGTGGTCGAGTACTGCTAAATCCGTCTGAAATCTAGCTGGGGCGTCTTCCCACTGGGGGGGACTTCCTACTTGCACCGCGTGGAGTAGGACCTCGGTCAAGGATTGCCCGGTTGCCTGGGCGGTGTGCTTGAAACGCAAATAGAGGTCTTCTGGCAGCGGCAGAGTGATTTCTTGAGTGCTCATGGCGCCCCTTTCGTCTTCGGTGTCGTGAGTCTTGATCAGAGGCATTATCTCGGACTCTAGAGCGGTCTGTCAATGAATCGACTGCTAGTATCGAGGCGACGACAGGCAAAAACCCTATAGCGCAACTCCCGAATCCTCAATCTCTGGCCTCAGGTCTCTTGATCAAAGTCGATGAGCAGCTGGTCCGTGACCGGATAACTCTGACATAACAGTCTGAAGCCGCGGGCGATCTCGTAGTCCTCAAGGGCGAAGTTGGCGTCCATGTCCACTTCTCCTTTGACTACCTTGCCGCGACAGGTGGAGCACACTCCACCCTTGCACGAGTAGGACAATTCAATTCCCTGCGCGAGACCGGCGTCAAGGATGCTCGTTGTGTTCTTTTCCATCGTGAACTGTCTTGTCCGGCCATCCTGGATCACGGTCACCTGGCACTCGTTATGACCCTGCACGTGATGCACTGGCGTTGGTCGCGGAACCTGTTGCAAACTCGTAGCGAATAGCTCCATCTTGATCTGCGCCTTATCGAGCCCGTGCGCTTGCAGCGAAGCAGCAACGTCCTCCATCATGCCGAGGGGACCACATATAAACGCGGTGTCGATACTGGCTGGATCAATCCACTTCTCTAGGAGTGCATCACACTTGGCGCGGGTGAGGCGACCGTTGAACAGGTCAATGTCTTGTTGTTCACGACTCAGGATGAACACGAGGTTCAGCCGCTCTCGATAGATGTCCTTGAGATCGGCCAGCTCCTCCTTGAAGATCACGCTGGAGGAGGAGCGATTGCCGTACACCACCGTCACTTGGCTGCGCGGCTCGGTCATCAGCGTCGTCCTCACGATCGAGAACACCGGCGTAATCCCGCTGCCTGCCGCGAAAGCGATGTAGTGTTTCCGTTGCTCCGGCGTGAGCGAAACGTTGAAGTGTCCGGATGGCGGCATCAACTCCAGACGGCATCCGGGCGTGAGCGTGTCGTTCGCCCAGTTGGAAAACACTCCCCCAGGTACGCGCTTGATGGCGATACGCAGCGTCTGGTCTTGCACCGCGGAGCAGATTGAATACGAGCGGCGAATGTCTTCACCATTGAGCTGCATGCGCAGCGTGAGATGTTGTCCTTGGAGGTAATGGAACTGGTCGGTCAGTTCCGTGGGCACGTCAAACGTGACCACAATGACGTCGCGCGTTTCCTGTCGCACCGACGCGACCTTGATTTCATGGAATTTACTCATGGCGTTCTTCGACGCTGGTCGCGGGTAGGGGCATTGCTCACTTTGTGTTACCATTTTGCGCCGGGGTAGGCGCGCTGCAAGAACTGCATTTCCGCTAAGAGATACCCCAAGTATTCGGTATGGCGCCCCTGCTTGCCGCCCTGTTGCATCCAGGTGCCACTTGGCAAGGCCAGTGTCGCCGCATCGAACACTTTGGTTACGTGCTGAAGCCAGGGCTCTCGCAGTGTTGTTGGATTGGGAGCGATGCCCTGTGCCGCGAGCCGTTCCTCCACTGTGTCCGGGGCGAACATCTCGCCGGTAAAGCTCCATAGCTCATCCACCGCGGTCTGCATGCGCCGATGACTCTCATCGGTGCTGTCTCCTAGCCTGACCACGAGGTCGCCGCTGCGTCGCAAATGGTACGTGACTTCTGTGACTGCCTTCTCCGCGGTCTCGGCGATCCGTGCATCCGCCGATGTGGTGAGCTGCCGCAACAGCAGGGAATACCAGGCATCGAAGTAAAACTGGCGCACGATGGTGGCTGCGTAATCACCGTTCGGCTGCTCCACCAACAGCAGATTGCGGAAGTCGTGAGCGTCACGCAGAAAGGCGAGGGCATCCTCGTCGCGCCCCTTTCCCTCTATTGCGCCAGCATAGGTGAGCCACAATCGCGCCTGACCGAGGAGGTCCAGGGTGGTATTAGCTAGTGCCATATCCTCCTCGAAGGCTGGACCCTTGCCGCACCACTCAGACAACCGTTGCGCGAGGATCAAGGTCGTATCGCCTAGACGCAGCAGGGAGACGAATAAATCCAGTGATGACATGTTGAATGGCCTATCTCACGCTTTACGTTTGACGTTTTACAGATTCTTGACTTCCGGCGGCATCGGAAAAAAAGTTGGGTGCCGATAGACTTTGCTGTTGGCCGGCTCGAACAACGGCTCCTTGTCTCCCGGACTGCTGGCAGTAATGTCGGACGCTTGCACCACCCAGATCGAGACCCCTTCGTTGCGCCGCGTGTAGACGTCGCGCGCGTTGTTCATGGCCATTGCCGCATCCGGCGCGTGCAAGCTGCCGACGTGCTTGTGCGCCAGACCGTGCTGACTGCGGATGAATACTTCCCAGAGAGGCCACTCTTTCATGGTTAGTGCTCCTTACGCGAGTGCGGTTCACGCCGCCTGCTCACCGCTTGTTTCACTCTGCTCTTGTTTCTCACTGTGCGTGACCAGAGCCTCGCGGAACCAGGCACCGTCTTCCCAGGCTTGAACGCGGGTGCGCAGCCGGTCTCGGTTGCAGGGACCGTTCCCCTTGACGACATGCCAAAACTCGTCCCAGTCGATCGCGCCGAAATCGTAATGCCCAGTGTCCTCGTTCCAGTTGAGATCTGGATCGGGCACACTGATACCGAGGTACTCGGCTTGGGGGATGGTCTGATCGATAAACTTTTGGCGCAGCTCATCATTGGAAAACAGTTTGATCTTCCACTGTGCTGACTGGGCGCTGTGGACGGATTCGGCGTCCGGCGGCCCGAACATCATCAACGACGGCCACCACCAGCGGTTGAGCGCGTCCTGTGCCAACTGTTTTTGCTCTGTTGTCCCTTTGCAGAGCGCAATCATAATGTCGTACCCCTGGCGCATGTGAAAGGCTTCCTCTTTGCATATCCTGATCATGGCGCGTGCGTAGGGGCCGTAGGAGCAGCGACACAGAGGAATCTGGTTTATGATCGCGGCCCCATCGACGAGCCAACCGATAGCGCCGACATCGGCCCACGAGAGCGTCGGGTAATTGAAGATGCTGGAATACTTGACCTTGCCGGAGAGCAAGTCGGCATACATCTGGTCGCGCGTGACGCCCAGGGTTTCCGCCGCACCATAGAGGTAGAGCCCGTGTCCGGCCTCGTCTTGGACCTTGGCGAGCAGAATGGCTTTGCGCTTGAGTGTTGGTGCCCGCGTGATCCAATTGCCTTCAGGCAACTGGCCGACAATCTCGGAGTGAGCGTGTTGCGAAATCTGGCGGATCAATGTTTTTCGGTAACTTTCGGGCATCCAGTCTTTGGGCTCGATCTTGATGCCCGCATCAATCCGTTCCTGAAACACGCGTTCCTCGACCGACATCTCTTCGCGGGGCTGTACATGCTGAACGCCGGTATCCACCAATTGGGTGTACATTGACATGACACTTCTCCTCCATGCTTACTAGCACAGGGGAAAAAATACTGGAATCGTATGCCGCGGGAGGAGAAAGAAAATGACTGTTGATCACGGTGAAATAATGCGACGCATCGAAACAATTGTCCCGCAACTGGCAACACGCGCCGTCGCGTGCGATGAAGCGCGACAGGTGGTGTTCGAGAATATGCGCACAATGATCGCTGCCGGTATGTTCCGTATCCTGCAACCGGCGCGCGTGGGCGGGTACGAACTGAGCCTGCGCACCTTTGGGGCAGCGGTGACGACGCTGTCGCGTGCGTGCTCTTCCAGTGGTTGGGTGCTGATGGTGATGGGTGCGCATCACTGGTGCCTGGCCTTGTTTTCGGCGCAGGCGCAAGACGAGGTGTTCGGTGATGACCGAGACGGCCTGGTGGCCGGGACCCTCTCGTGGCAGGGGAACGCCGTTTCTGGCGATGGTGGCTATCGTGTGAACGGACGCTGGCAATTCGCCTCGGGCATCGACCACGCCGAGTGGGTGATACTGGGTTGCGCTGACCCTCAGTCTCACAACCCGCGGGTGCATGTGGTCGTTCCGGTCGGCGATCTGGAAATCGACGACACCTGGCATGTCATGGGCCTCCAGGGTTCTGGAAGCAAGGACGTCTTGGCGCACGATTTGTTTGTGCCGACACATCGTGCGGTCGATACTCGGGAGCTATTTAGCGGTACGAGCCCGAAAGCGACTCTGCACAACACCAATCTCTATCGGTTATCCGCGGAGGCGATGCTTTGTACGTCAGTATCCACTGCGGTGCTGGGGTCAGCCCAGTTTGCTTTGGACCAATTCATCGCTCGAACCCGGGAGCGGAAAGTTATTCTCACTGGTGCTTCCAAGGCAGAGCATGCGCCAACCCAGATTCGTCTGGCCGAAGCGGCTGCCGAGATTCGCGTAGCGCATCTGCTGCAACAAGAGGTGTTTGACGAGTTTGATCGTTTAATAGCCAGCGGGGAGCGATTCGATGTCGCGCACCGGACGTGGGTGCGCTGGCAGGTATCGTACGCTGCCGACCTGTGCCGCCGCGCGGTGACACGGCTCTACGGCGGTTCCGGTGCCCATGCGGTGTATGCACCGAGTGCGCTGCAACGCGCATTCAGAAACATCCATGTTGGCGCCCAACATGCGAATCTGGATTTCGACACTGGTGCGGAACAGTATGGCCGGATGCTGCTTGCGTCCAAATCCTCGCTTTAGGGAAGGGTGTCGTGCTCGCCGGAGGCTTGTGATCCAGCCCAGAGGAGCGGTCGATGGGCCAGCCGGGGGGTTGAACCCCCGGTACGAGCTTAGACTACGGTCGTGATCGCTTTGACGAGATGAGCCTTCGGAACCGCACCCACGATTTGCTGTTGTACGGTGCCGTCCTTGAACAGGATCAAGTTCGGGATGCCACGGATTCCGTATTGTGCTGGAGTCCGGGGGTTTTCGTCCACGTTCATTTTGACAATCTTGAGTTTGCCGGCATACTCGGTCGCCAGTTCGTCGACGATCGGGGCAATGGCCTTACAGGGACCACACCAGGGGGCCCAAAAGTCGATGAGGACCGGGAGTGGTGACTTGAGGACTTCACTTTCAAAAGTTGCATCAGACACTGCGCTAATGTTCTCTGCCATTTAAGACCTCCTTCTTGTGAATGTTGCGTTGTCTGGATAGCAAAAAGACTGGGTCGAACATAGGGGGGAAGTCTTTGCTTCTGGCTCGCTCGTTTCACTCGCTTTATGGCAGATGGCGTATGGCTCGCTCCCTTCGGTCGCTCTATCGTCGGAGTTCTCTGCTATCAGCCATAGAGTGAGCGCAGCGAACGAGCTATCAGCCATACGCCATTGAGAGCCCGTTACTGTCCACTGAGTTCCTGTGCGATGTAGGGGGCGGATTCAATCAAGACATCTTGCAGGACATCCCGCAGAGGTCTGCTGGGCTCTTCGAGCTTGGTGACCAGGAGTGAGAGGACAGCAAAATAGCGCTCTTTCGTTCCCAGACTCATACCGCTGAGGCGTGCCTGCATCGCTTTCTGAAACCGCTTGTGGGTAGCAATAATTTGTTTGTCCAGATCCTTTGCAATCAACTCTGTCGTGTCCATGTCCGTCTCCTTGCTCAGTGGAACCATCTAGGGCAACAGGGGCGACGTGAGCCACCTTAAAGAGTGCGCGAAGAACCGTCAAATCAATACCGAATGAGAACTCGCCATGCTTCGGATCATCAACAAGCTAACTTCCCGATTGCCGCTTGCTGTTGCCGACTGCTTACGGATTCCGGGTCTCGCTGTGCTCGCCCGGAATGACGAGCGGCCGATATCAACGCTACGACTTCCGGTATCAAGAACAATCTCGGTCAGGAGCAGTGGCGTGAGTGGACGCCGAGATGGTAAGCGTCGTCGTTTCGGGGTTCGTTTTACGGATTGCCGGCGGAGATATACCGCCACACTAGCGGCCTTTGCTGGGAAACAAAGACTTGACAAAATACGCATGAGTGGCGGATATTGCAGAAAATTCTCTCGATTGGTGGGTAATCTCAATATTGGAATATCCCGCCACTGGGGTGGCAATAAACTCAGTAGATGGCTTCTGAAGTAATCCTTTCCAATTGTGGCTGCTCTATGGAAGACGTAAAGACGAAATCGCTATCAGAGAGTATTATTATCCAACATTTTCTTGTTGCCTTTCTTGATGTGTTGGGGCAACGAGCGGAACTTCGCAGCTTAGGAAGCCTCCCAACCAACCAGGAAGAGATAGGAAAAACAGGGGCCATCCTGAAACGCACCCTTGGTTTCGTGTTACAGACGAGAGCCCTTTTCAATGAATACTTCTCCGAATTCAATCAGCCGGGTGAGTTCTTAAGATCACTTCCTGAACCCGAACAGAATCTTGTGCGAAACCTCCGTCAGTCCGAGGTGTCGTTTTATGGTTTCTCTGATTCATTTGTGGTTGCTATTCCGCTCCGAACCGAGAATGACCACTGTACCCAAATGAATGGTATCTATGCCGCATTCATGGCGTCCTGTTGTATACCGCTATGCTCTCTTTTTTCTGAGCATGCTCTTCGAGGTGGAATCGATGTAGGTGTCGGGGTACAACTCGAAAGTGGGGAAGTCTACGGAGCAGCTTTAGAGCGTGCGTACTCACTAGAGAGTGAAGTTGCAGATTCCCCTCGAATTGCCATTGGAAATGAATTGATCCGATATCTTGAGTTCGTCCGGGATCAACCTGCAACGACAGTATTTGCTAGATGCGCCAAAGAAACTGCGCGCCGCAATTTGCGGTTCATAACACGGGATACCGATGGTCAACCAATTCTAGATTTTCTCGGGGAAGCATTTCGAAGGGATTCAGATCGTGTAGTCAAGCCAGAGTTTGTTGGAAAAGCCTACAATTTTGTCCTCAAGCAATGTGAAGAATGGACAGCCACCAACAATGCTAAGTTGGGGGCAAAGTACGAAAGGCTGCGTACGTATTTTGAAACACGAAAAAGGGTATGGGACTTGTAGTCATCATCGTAGAGGTACCGCCATCAAGTACGACCAATGTAGAGAATGCTATTTCCGGGGCGCCGTAATTGCGCTTCGCCACCCAGACCTAGAGGGCTGCAATTGGAGTCGCGTTCTCATATTACGCTGAGGTGCTATCCACGAATCGATAAGAATAAAGTGAACCCACTGACAGACCGGCAAGCTGGAAAGCAACCAAACATGCCCAACAAGAATGGCATCGGTTTACCTGAGTATATAGCTCCGCTACTGCAGCCCACCCCAACCGGAGCTGCCAAGCTAGTCGCGGCTTGGGATGGACTCGACACAGAATCGCAGATTCTCATTTTGACGGAGCTTGATAAGGCGCGACTACCTGCATACTTGAATGAAAAAATCCGTATGAAGGCTCTGGACAGTGCCAATGCTTATGTCCGCTATCTGGCGGCAAGGGGGCTTCATTTCAGCCACGATGACAGTGAAGAGAGAAAGGCCATTAGGCAGCGCATTGAGGAGGATCCCGATCCCTTGGTCCGGTATTGCCTGATGGAAAGCGAGTGGAACCTCCTCCACTCGCCTGATCTTAAGGAGGCCGCCGCCTTCTTTGCCCTCCCCCACGAGGCGCGTCTCGCGAAAGTACTGCTGTTGAAAGACAGCGGTAAAGCAATGGCTATCCTCATCGCCTACGCCAGCGATCACCTACTCAAAGAGGGCAAAATCTCGGAGATCGAAATTTTTGAAATCCTCTCGGACTACCTCAACAAGCCGTCTTTTAGGGAACATTATAATTCCAACCGAAAGCTCAGCTATGACGGCTTTGGAGAATACCTAGCTGGGGAGGACATAGAGGCCCTTTGGGGCTTAATACTCAAGCTTCCCGAAAGCATTTCCCATATTCTCATCGAAAAATTGCCATCTGGCGTAGGCTTAAGTTCTGGAATCCCCAACGATATTCTTAAAGGCATGACTGACTGGCAATTAGCAAGGCTCTTCAATCGAGAAGACATTGACCTCAGAGACTTCCGCAAAAAGGTATTTTTTGATGCCGACGAGAAGCGAGATTACGTTAAGCGTGCTGCGATTCGTTACAATTTTGACCTCGAATATGCGGAATTTGCTACGGTCCTCGCTAAACCAGAAAAGGAGAAGGTCAAGATTCTAGGGGACTTCACAACTGGGGTCCGTGACCTAAGCCTCTGCTTTTACGAAGCAATCCATGACGTGTTGTCCATCAGTGATGTAGATCTTTTTAGCAGGCAGGACGCAGAGTTTGCCCGGGACACCTTAAAACGGAAGCTGAAAGAGCTAAAAGGAGAGCACCGCGAGAGGCAACTAAGAGAGCTAAGACTTTACCGGCTGGCAAAACAATCTGTTCCCTGGAAGAAAAGGAAGAAAAA
Source organism: Klebsiella pneumoniae (assembly GCA_945865755.1). Lineage (GTDB taxonomy): Bacteria > Desulfobacterota > Binatia > Bin18 > Bin18 > JABFSC01. The sequence goes on along the minus strand of CAMBFS010000056.1, from coordinate 5,212 downwards.
CAAGGAGGGTTATCTACCGACGGAAGAACTAGAGTTTCTGTCGAAGTCAGTTGTTGAGGGTGATACCTGGGGCACTTTCATGTTGTTCTCAAGAGCCTGGGCTGAAGATAGTTGGCGAGCGAAAAAACTGGAAAAACATCTACCGAGCATTAACGAGGCCAGCGAAGTAGTGGAAGCACTCGCCGCCTCTGATGTCGCCTTGGACACGATGAAAGCCGACATCGCCGCGATCCGGGGTGAGCTGGTGGTGCTCAAGTGGATGGGGGGATGTGGGTTCGTGCTGCTGCTCGTGCTGCTGATGAGAGTCCAGGGTGTGAATGTTCTGGCATTCTTTCTCATCGTGGCCATTGGCTGGGTCATTACGCAATGGATTGATCGTGACCTCTAGTACGCTCACCACAAAGAAGCAGCAGAACAAGAATTCCAAGAGCCAGCGGTAAAGCAAGGAAGACAACGGCAATGGCGAGAAAAGCGCTACCGAGTCACCATCGGCAGAGCGTACCATCTCCGCGTCGTGCCCCGCTGGGTCGCTTCGATGCACGCAAGCCTGCGCGGAGATTAACAAGCCAAAAGCGAAAAGCTGAAGCCCTAAGCCGGAGGTGAGCGCGTTAGCTTTCCTCGGTATGGCGCATCAAGCTCGTCCAAATCGAAGGCTTCTAATTTGTGTTTCTACTGCTGCCGCACGGTGCGGAGGAAGGCGAGGACCTCTACAATCTGAACGGGAATTTGTCCAGAAATAAGAAATAGGGGATGTAGCGACTTTAAGAGGCTTTCGGACACACTCCGCTTCTTCGATTCCTTTTCCGTGCCAACGCAATCCTGGCTTTCACTCCTCGCCCCCTTGACAGTCCAATGGTCCGCCTTTAGGGGGGAGTGCTCATGCGTGTACTACTGACCGGAGCAACGGGGTTTGTTGGTGGTGCGGTCCTGCGTGCTTTAGTGCGTGCGGGACGCGAGGTGCGGGTCTTGGTCCGTCCCGAAGCGGATCGTTCTAACCTCCGAGACATGCCCGTGGAAATCTACCACGGTGATATCCGCGATCTTGACGCGGTGACTCGTGCCACAGCGGGATGTCAACAGGTGTACCATGTGGCCGCACTGTATAAGTTGTGGATCCGTCGTAAAGCGGAGATGTACGCCTGTAATGTGACTGGCACCGAAAACATCTTGGCGGCTGCGCGTGAGCAGCACGTTGAGAAGGTGATCTATACCAGCTCGGTGGCGACACTGGGCATTCCCAAAGATGGAACCCCAGGCACGGAAACAACGCCAGTCACGTTGTCCGATATGATCGGCCATTATAAACGGAGCAAATTCCAGGCTGAGCAAATGGTCCTGCGCCATGTCCAAGAAGGGTTACCAGTAGTGATTGTGAATCCGAGCACTCCCGTTGGTGCCGCTGATCTGAAGCCGACGCCGACTGGGAAGATGATCGTGGATTTCCTCAATGGGAAGATGCGGGGATTCATTGAGACTGGTCTCAACCTGGTCGATGTGGACGATGTCGCGGCCGGACATTTACTAGCGGCGGAAAAGGGGCGTGTTGGCGAGAAATATATCCTGGGCAATGCCAACCTGACCCTTCCGCAAATTCTTATGATCTTGTCCGAGTTGACCAATTTCCCCGCGCCACGTTTTCGCGTGCCGTACGCATTGGCGTTGTCGGCTGCATACGCTGATGCCGCGCTGGCGCGATTGTGGCCGTGGCGTGAGCCGTCCATCCCTCCGGTCGGCGTAAAACTCAGTAAAAAGAAGATGTTCTTTGACGCCACCAAAGCCGTGCGTGACCTTGATCTGCCACAAACTCCCGTGCGCGAGGCCTTGCGCAAAGCGGTCGTCTGGTATGCCGATCACGGGTACGTGAAGGGACTCTGAGGGGGAGGGTGGTGGTCCTTGGTGTACTGCTCGGTCTTGTGTCGGTGCTGATCTGGCTGGGGATATGGCTGCACCCCGCGCGTCCGTGGGACTTCCAACCCGTGGGCGATGATGAGCCAATGCCATCGCCGCCTCATGAATGGCCATCTGTCTGCATCTTAGTGCCCGCGCGCAACGAGCGGGATACCTTACCCCATACACTTCCAGCCTTACTGCAACAAGATTATTCTGGCCCTCTCATGGTTGTCGTCGTTGATGACCGTTCGCAAGATGGAACCGCTGAGATCGCGCGCGCTCTTGCGCAGGAGACAGGTGCGGTTGATCGTTTCCATGTCGTCGAAGGGAAAGACCTCCCGGCGGGATGGGTCGGTAAGGTCTGGGCGTTAGAACAGGGGGCAACGTTTGCGCTGAGTGCGCGGCACCCGAAGTATTTGTTGTTGACGGATGCCGACATTCGCCACGCGCCAGGTTCTCTGCGTCGGCTCGTCTCGGAAAGTGAACAGCGCCAACTGGCCCTCAATAGCCGGATGGCGCGGTTACGGTGCGTGTCGCAAGCCGAGCGCTTGCTGGTTCCTCCGTTCGTGTTCTTTTTTAACTTACTGTACCCGATGCGCCAAGTGAATGATCGTCGCGGTGGCGTGGCCGCGGCGGCGGGCGGATGTGTATTGCTGGCGACTGAAGCCCTCACGCGCGCTGGTGGCTTTGCGTGCATTCGTGATCGGATCATTGATGATGTCAGCCTCGCGCGGTGCATCAAGGCACAGGCAGTGCCACTCCAGCTTGCCTTGAGTCGGACGGAAGTGGAGAGTTTGCGGGTCTATGATTCCGTTGCGTCTCTGTGGATCATGGTGCGGCGCACGGCGTTCACCGAACTGCGGTATTCGTGGGTCCGGTTGGCTGGCGCGGTGCTTGGGTTGCTGCTGATGTTCTTCGTCCCGCCACTCTGGCTGCTGGTGGGGATGGTCTGGAGTATGATGGCGGCGAGTGGTGGCATCGCGGCAACGTCATTAGCCTCGGTGATGGTGGGAGTAGCCGGCCTGGGGGCCTGGATACTGATGGCGCGTGTGTACCAACCCGCCGTGCGCTTTTTTGGCCTGTCGGCGAATTGGGTCTGGACGTTGCCTCTTGCCGGGTTGTTGTATGGCGGGATGACGGTGGATTCCGCTCTTCGACATATCACCGGCATGCGTATTGGCTGGCGTGATCGGTGAACAAGAGGAGTATCTCAAGATGTCCACCCCTCCGACGACGGAGAGTGCCCCCATTGCCATCTTTACCGCGTTAGCATGGGAGAGCGCGGCGGTACGGTCGGTCTTACGACATGTCCGTCGGGAACAGGAACGAGTCTGGCGTGGGGTTGCGGGCAAGCGCGAGGTCCTAGTTGTGACGGGTGGGATCGGACCCCGCCGGACACAGCGCACGGTGAACCAGTTTATCGATACGCCGTTGTCCGCGGTCTTCTCTGTCGGGTGCGCCGGCGCGCTCGTGCCAGGACTCACGACCGGGCAACTGGTGCTTGCTCCCGCGGTCTCCATGCCCGAAATGGATGACGAGATGCGTTTCGACGAGACGCGGCTTCTGAGCTTCCCCGTGGATACGCAGCTCCTTTCCTATACCAGAACAGCCGCCACGAAAGCCGACGTGCCGACGGCGGACGGGGCGTTGTTGACGAGTCCCACCATTCTGTTTACGCCAGAAGAGAAAACGCGGCGCGGCCAAGAGACTGGGGCCATCGCCGTGGAAATGGAGAGCGGGGTGCATGCCGCTTTTGCCGCTCGACGGGGATTACCGTTTCTCGTGCTGCGTGTGATTCTCGATGGCGTTGATATGCGGTTGCCGATGGTCAAGGGATTGACGACACCAGACGGTGACGTGCGTGCCCTCAAAGCGGCGTTCCATGTGGTGACCCATCCGCATCATCTGCCCGCGTTGTTGGCGCTCAAACGCAGTCGGGCCGCGGCTGCCCACGCCTTGGCACGTCTGTGCTCGGCGCTCTTTCCACTGCTTCCCGCGGCGGGAAAAGAATTCCCATAGGAACAATTTAAGATTTGTGCGCGCGCTCCGATAGATTAAGCAAGGCGCGGACGGGACAGTGCCACGGAGAGTGAAACAGGCACTGACACTTCTTCCTTACTACTGGCTCTCCTCCGAACGGATTCCGGTCTCTGTCCGCGCCACACCCTCTCGACTCGTGCTTTTGACGACTTCTTCCGCCGCGCCCCATGGCAGTCTCAGACGGGACTACTTCTTCTTTTTTCCCGGTGATGCGGGCGTCCCTTGTTGCGATTCCAGTTCTTTTTGCAGTGTATGCGCGGGCCGAGCTTCTTCTCGCTTCCCAGCGATGAGATAGAGCCGCACGGCCTGTTTAAGTGATGCGAGCGCTTGTTCCCGTTGCCCTTGCGCGTTGTAGGCGACGCCTAAGCCGTAATGCGCGGCGGGGTCCTTGGGATTGAGCCGCAGCACTTCTTGAAATGCTTGGGTCGCTTGTTCGTACTGTCCTTGGGTGCTGTAGATCGTCGCCAAGCGAATATGCGGGCCACTGTTATTCGGATCAAGATTTAGGGACTCTTTGTACGCGGAAAGGGCCTCGTCGAATTGTTTACGTTGCTCGAATTCTTGTCCGACCTCGAAATGCGTGGACGCGGAACTGGGATTGTAGGTCAGCGCTTGTTGAAAGGCGCGCAGGGCTTCATCCGATTGTTTATTGAGCCGAAACGCCACGCCTTGGCGCATATAGTATCCCTCCAGGGCTTGTTTGGCTTCCGCCATGTCAGGCTGCAACCGCAGTGCCTCCTGATACAACTTGAGGGCAGTTTCCGTCGCTCCCAAACGGTCACTCACCACGCCTAAGCGATAATGGGCCGCCGCGTGCGTGGGTTCCCGTTTGATGAGTTCCGAGTAGGCGGAGAAGGCTTCGGTCCAGTGTTGCTCTTGTTCGAAGACTTGGCCTTGTTGAAACAGCGCGTCGTCCGCGCGAGCAGGAGCGATAATGGCGAGAAATACACAAAAAGTGAGAAGTGTCAGAGGGTGACCGAGACGTTGAGTTTTCACGAGAACCTCCAGAAGTTTGATCTTTTCGTACCAACACCACGGTAGCGGATTTGTTGCTGATGGGATGCGGTGTCTAGAGGCCACGGTAGCGGTGGAGCGTGAGCGAGTGCAAGCCCATTCCGGGCGGGGCTCTAGGCGGTGTATCTACTTTAAATCCCAAGGCGGCCCCGCCATCAAGTCTGGACCGCTTGCGCTTTTTGCACGATCAAATCCGCCAGGGATGGGAGCTTGAATTGGCCGGTCACCCGGTCGTAAACGTAATCATAAAAGCTCACGCCCAGCTTCT